>UQFQ01000013.1 GCA_900540395.1 uncultured Mollicutes bacterium
AGTCAAATTGATGATAAATTTTTAGAATTATTAGCAAACTATCCAAATCTAGCTGATCATCTTCATATACCTCTACAAAGCGGTAGTGAGGCTGTTGTCAAAAGAATGAACCGCAAATATGATATTGATGGATTTGTAGATAAAGTAAATAAAATAAGAAAAATAAGGCCTTTGATTTCAATAACAACTGACGTAATCGTTGGTTTCCCTGGGGAGAATGAAGATAATTTTCTTGAAACATACAATTTTTGTAAAAGTATTCGTTTTAGCAAAATTCATGTTTTCCCATATTCGATTAGAAATGGAACCGTGGCAGCAAAATTTAAAGATCAAATTTCACCTGTTATTAAAAAAGAACGTGTTAATAGGTTATTAGAACTATCAAATAAACTCGAACTTGAGTATACTTCGATGTTCTTTGACAAAAATATTGAGTTCTTATTTGAAGATTATGTTAAAGAAGCAAAAGGATATAAAGGACATAGTTCAAATTATTTAGAATGCATCTTATCTAGCGATGAAAATTTAGAAAATTGCGTTAGAAAAGTTTTGTTTACAAAAGATAATTTTAAATATTTTTGACAGTGTAAAAATAAATTTTTGCGATAAATATCGTCTTTTTTGAGATATTTTATAAAATATCAAAAAATTATTTGACTTAGAGAATTTATAATTTATAATATTCAAGGTAAAGGAGCAAGAATAACATGGCAGTCCCATTCAGAAGAACTAGTAAAACTACAAAAAGAATGAGAAGAACACATTACAAACTTCACGTAAATGGTTTAAGTGTTTGCTCTCATTGTGGCGAATTAATTAAATCACATACAGTTTGCCCTAAATGTGGTTATTACGACGGAAAACAAATTATTAAGAAATAAAAAATCTCCATTAATATGGAGTTTTTTATTACTAAAATGATAGAATAATCACATGAATATAGGATTTTTAGGTTGTTCAAAAATTGGTGATAGCATTATCAAGGCTTTAAAAGCAAATTCTAATGTTACATTATATGGATGTGCTGCTCGCGATTTTAAAAAAGCAGAAGAATATAAAGAAAAATATGGCTTTAAGAAAGCTTACAATAGTTATGAAGAAATGGTTTTGGATCAAAATGTTGAATTCGTTTATATTTCGACTTTGATGTGTGATCATTATAAACATGCAAAATTATGTTTAACAAATGGAAAGCCATGTCTTGTCGAAAAAGCTTTTACAATGAATTCAAAAGAAGCAGAGGAATTGATTCGCCTTTCTAAACAAAAAAATCTATTTCTAGGCGAAGCAATTTGGACAAGATATATGCCATCAAGAAAAATGATTAATGAACTGATTGCTTCTGGAATCATTGGTAACGTTTATATGCTTTCAGCTAATCTATCTTATAAGATAGACGAAAAGGAAAGATTAATCAAAAAAGAGCTAGGCGGCGGAATATTACTAGATTGTGGCGTATATCCTATTAATTTTGCTTTTATGGTGTTAGGAAGCGATTACAAAGACGTAAAATCAACAATGATTTATAAAGGAAAAAGTGTTGAAGAAGTTTGTCTAATTAATCTATTTTATAAAAACGGAGTAGTTGCAAATTTATATACTTCCATGAACGGCAATTCTGACAGAAGTGGATTTGTTTATGGTACTGAAGGATACTTAAAAATAGATAACATTAATAACCCAAGTTTTATTGAAGTATATGGCAAAGTTAACGATTTTTCTAACGCAATGGAACTTAAAAATACTATACATATCCATGAAGATGTAAATGGCTATGAGTATCAGTTTTATGAAGCAATTTTAGCTATTAAATCAGGTATAAATGAACCTGTATCAATGCCTCATTCTGAAACATTAAAAGTTATGAAATTGATTGATAAAATTAAAAGTAGTAGTTATATAGTAAATAATTAGTAGATAATTAGGAGGAAATATATGCAATATAACAAATTTATCGATAACACATTATTAAAAGCTGACGCTAAAAAAGACGAAATCTTAGCTTTATGTGAGGAAAGCAAAAAGTTTGATTTTAAGTCAGTTTGTATTAATCCTGATTTTATTCCAGTTGCTAAAGGTGCTTTAATGGGAAGCGACGTTTTAATTTGTACAGTTATTGGCTTTCCACTCGGTAGCATGTCAACTAAGTCAAAAGCGTTTGAAGCTAAAGATGCTATTGAAATGGGTGCTGACGAAATCGATATGGTCATTAATATTAGTGCATTAAAAGACGGAAATTATGAATATGTTTTGAAAGATCTTGAAGCAGTTAGAGAGGCTACAAAAGGGCATACCTTAAAAGTAATCTTAGAATGCTGCTTACTTACAAAAAAAGAAATTGTCAAAGCATGTGAACTTTGTGTTAAAGCAAACGTTGATTTTGTTAAAACAAGCACTGGCTTTTCAAAATGGGGCGCAAAAGTAGAAGATGTCAAATTAATGCGTGAAACTGTCGGCCCTAAAATGGGAGTTAAAGCGGCTGGTGGAGTTAGAACTCACGAAGAAATGCTAGAAATGATTGAAAATGGTGCTACTAGAATCGGAACAAGTTCTGGTGCAAAATTGATGTAAAAAAACTTTATTTTCGTTTTTATTTTTGATAAACTTTTCGTTGCAAAGATTGGAGGTGAAAGTAAGATGTCTAAAGTAGTAGTTAGAGACGGTGAAACTCTTGATGAAGCATTAAGAAGATTTAAAAGACAAGTCAATAAGGCTGGCACTATCCAAGAATGCAGAAAAAGAGAATGTTTCTTAAAAAAGAATCTTAAGAGAAAACTTAAGAGCGAAAATGCTAGAAAAAAATATAGAAAAAAATTAAGATGCTGAAAATGCATCTTTTTTTAATTTTTCTTGAATAAACTCCTTTTTATTATTGAAAGGAGTTTTTATTTATGCGTTATTTTATTAAACAAATCGGTGAAAAAGACTGTGCATTAACATGTCTGAAAATGCTGCTAGCAATTGTTTATAAATCAAAGAAATTTCTTTTGTATCCTCAAAATGATATAGAAAAAACGTATTCTTTAGAAGAAATAATTGATATTGCTAGTAAAGAAGGCGTTAAATTATACGCTTTTAGATTTAAGAATAAGGAGGACTTATTAAAACAAGCTTGTTTACCTGTTTTAGTTCCAATAAAAAGTGGAAATACACTCCATATGGTTCTAATCAGAAAAATTAAGAAGGATAAACTTTTAATTTTCGATCCTGCTGATGAACCTAAATGGATTGATTTTTACGAATTTACGAAAAATTGGAATGGGGAGTGTTTAGAGGCGGCTGATATTAAGGGCTCATTATTTAAGCAAAAGAAGTATTCATTTATTTCCTGGCCATATAAAATTTGTGTTCCTTTATTTCAAATTCTTAGCTTTGCTTTTCTTATTTCAGCATTATTTTTTATTGATAAGAATTATTCATTTTTAATTCCATTATGCTTTTTAATAGCTTTTGTTATATTCGAATTCATTTATCGTACACTTTTAATTAACGAGATGAAAAGTTTCGACAATAAAGTATTAACAAACATTAACATCAGAGAAAGAAGTACCCTGAAAAGCAGATTTGTCGAGATGAATAATTTTAAAGTTCTATTAATTGGTGGTCCAATTCAAATAATTAATAGCGTAATTATCATAATTTTTGGAGCAATAATTTTATTTTTGAATAGCTATCTAAATTTAATTAATCTAATAGTTATTTCCATAATAGCTGCTGCTCTAACATTATTTGAAAAACGTTTCTACAAAAACACTAAGGCTGATATTTCTAATTATGAAAACAAAATACTCACTCTTAAAGAAGATGAAAATGGTAATTTGAAAGAAAAAATAGCCGAACTTCACAAAAAGACTTATAGTTTCGTTAATTTTATGAATCTTAAAAAAATGATCCTGATATTCTTGATTATTGTAATTTCGTTAATTTATTGTGCTTTCACTGATAATATTTCATTAAATTTCGTTTTGTTTCATACTTTTATTTATTATTACCTAGCTCAGAATGTTACAAAACTATTAGAATCAATAGAATCATTTAAGAAAAAACCTTATTATCTTTCTTTATATCAATACTATTCCAATTAAGCATGCGAAAAATAGCATACTTATCTTGTTTCATGATATAATAAGCACATGAAATTTGATATAAGTATTAACTCAACAATCGATACAAATATTGATGAATATATCGAACTTTATGAACGATTAATGGAAAAAACTTTCAAGGTTTTAAATATTGAACGTGATGCGATTGTTAGTGTGACTTTTGTAGATAAAGAGTTTATTCATGAACTTAATAGAAATTATCGTGGCATTGATCGTCCAACCGATGTAATTAGTTTTGCCTTTTTAGATGACAAAAACGAAATTATAAAAGGAGATGATTTACCACTTGATTTAGGTGAAATTTATATTTGCTATGATGTAGCTGATGAGAATCGAAAATCATATGGAAATTCGATAAAAAGAGAAATATGCTTTCTTTTCGTTCATGGCTTGCTACATTTACTAGGATATGACCACATGACTAAAGAAGAAGAGGAAATTATGTTTCCTCTTCAAGAAAAGATATTAGAAGGAGAACTTTCATGACAAAAGAAGAATTAGTATACGAAGCGATAGAAGCTCGTGATTTATCTTATTCACCTTATTCTAAATTTGCAGTTGGTGCAGCTTTATTAACTACAGATGGTGAAATATATCGCGGTGCCAACATTGAAAATGCTTCTTTTGGTTTAACAATGTGTGCTGAAAGAAATGCAATTTACAATGCTTATTGTCATGGAATAAGTCAAGATGATATTGAAGCTTTAGCGATTGTAGCAGATACTGAGTTACCTGTATCTCCATGTGGGGCATGCAGACAAGTTTTAAGTGAACTTTTTCCTCACGATAAAAAAATATATTTAGCAAATTTAAAAGGCGATATTAAAGAAACTACTGTCGATGAATTATTGCCTTATTCGTTTGATAGTGAAGACTTATGAAAAGCGGATTTGTTTCTTTAGTTGGTAGATCAAACGTTGGTAAATCTACCATTTTAAATGCGATTATTGGCAAAAAAATCTCGATAGTTACGCCAAAAAAGCAAACAACAAGAAATTCAATACAAGGCATTTACAACGATGAAGATTCACAAATTATCTTTATTGATACTCCTGGAATTCATAAGCCTATCAATGAACTAGGAGAAAAAATGGATAAGGCAAGTTATTCAGCAATTAGAGATTGTGATCTTGCTGTTTTAGTAGTAGATGCTAGTCGTAACTTTGGGGATGGTGACCAATTTTTATTTGACCATTTAAAGTTCGATTGTAAATTGATTATTGCCTTTAATAAAATCGATTTAACAAATATTGAACTTATAAATAAGTTGAAAGTAATGTATCAAAAGCACTATCAACCATTATCAATTGTTGAATTAAGTGCTATTGAAAAATTTGGAATCGATGATTTGATAAAGAAAATTAAAGAAAATCTAGAAGAAGGCCCTCAATATTATGATCTTGAGATGATCACTAATATGGATATCAAATTCCGTATTCAAGAAATAATTAGAGAAAAAATGCTTTTATTGCTAAAAGAAGAAGTTCCTCATTCGGTTGCAGTAATTTGTACGGAAATTGTAAGCGATGAATCACCAATAGAAGTATACGCAAAAATTATTGTCGAAAGAGATAGCCAAAAAGGGATTGTTATTGGGGCTAAGGGGAAGATGATAAAACGTATCGGAACATTAGCAAGAAAAGACATAGAGCAAATGATTGGAAGACACATAAATTTGCAATTAATGGTACAAGTAGTAGAAAATTGGCGCAATTCTAGTAGATTTCTAGTAGATAATTTGTAATCATTTTCAAACAATGGAATTGAAAAAAGGCATAATAATTAGTGCAAATCCATATAAAGATAAGAATTTAATATGCAATTTGCTTTTAGAAAACGAAATTATTTCATTTGAAGTTATATCATTTTTTAATAGCAAAAAAGGATATACAAACGATATTCAAATTTTAAATTATGGCGAATTTGAATTGTATAAAGGCCCAACAGCGTATTATAAATTAAAGAATTATAAGATTGAAAATTCGCTATATAATTTTGTTTATTCTGATAATGATTATTTGATAACATACGAATTTTTGAAAGAAGTGATATCAAAGGTTCCTCCTGTTGATGAGTTTTTTAAGTATTACAAATTAATCCAATTGACTTTAGATGAGCTCATTTCTGATAAAAATAAATATATATCATACTTAACTTTATTTATTTCTTTTTATTTAAGGTTTACAGGATATTCAATTATTAATGTTTTAGAGCAAGAAATTAATATGGTTTTAAATGATTATAAAAATGAATATGGGGAAATTATTAATAAAAATAGTGAAATTTATAATAATTTTCTAAATTTATATGAGAAACTTTTTAATGATAAGTATTTAATCGCTCTAGAATTTATAAAAAAATGTGATGAAAAGCTAATATTAATAGTTTTTAAGCGAATTTCATTAATTTTCGCCCAATTAAATAACATTAAAATTAATTCTTTAAGTTTTTTCTAAAGTACACTCATAGTGTGTTGACATCTTATTAAATTATTAAGATAATTTTTGTCGTGAGGTTGATGAATAATGGATAATAAATTTGATAAGGTTGTTACACATTTACAAACAACAGGATATGTTTTTCAAGGGTCACAAATATATGGTGGCCTTTCTAATACTTGGGACTATGGCCCTTTAGGCAGTGAATTAAAAAATAATTTACAACAATTATGGTGGAAAAAATTTGTCAGCGAATCACCAACAAATGTCGGGATAGATGCTGCAATTTTGATGAATCCAAAAGTTTGGGAAGCTACTGGTCATGTTACGACTTTTAACGATCCATTAATTGATTGTAAAGAATGTCGTGGCCGTTTTAGAGCGGATGATTTAGTTAAAGAGCAATATCCTGATGTCGATGTTAATGGAATGGATTTGAACGCTTTATCAGAATTTATAAAAACTCATCCGTTAAAATGTCCACAATGTGGCAAATCAAATTTTACCGACGTTAGACAATTTAACATGATGTTTAAAACACATATTGGTGTTACTGATGATTCAAAAAGTGTAGTTTATTTGCGTCCAGAAACAGCACAAGGTGTTTTTGTCAATTTTAAGAATGTTCAAAGAGCAACAAGAAGAAAATTGCCACTTGGTATAGCTAATGTCGGTAAATCGTTCAGAAACGAAATTACTCCAGGGAACTTTATTTTTAGAACTCGTGAATTTACACAAATGGAACTTGAATTTTTCTGTAAACCTGGAACCGATTTAGAATGGTTTAAATACTGGAAAGATTATTCCATTAGTTTTGTCGAGTCACTTGGAGTTAAAGCTGAAAATTTAAGATTTAGAGATCACGAACCAGAAGAACTTGCTTTTTATTCAAAGGCAACAACTGATATAGAATATAAATTCCCATTTGGCTGGGGCGAAATTTGGGGCATTGCTGATAGAACAGATTATGATTTAAAGCGCCATCAAGATTATAGTGGCGAAAGTCTAGATTATCTTGATCCTGAAACAAATGAAAAATACGTGCCATATTGTATCGAACCATCTCTTGGTTTAGATCGTTTATTCTTAATGATTGTTACTGACAGTTATGATGAAGAAGTCTTAGAAAATGGTGAAATTAGAAAAATTATGCATCTTAAACCATTCTTAGCTCCTTACAAGGCGGCAATTCTTCCTTTAAGTAAACAATTAAACGAGAAAGCAAAAGAAGTTTTTGACAACTTAATTCCTTATATTAATGTGAATTTTGACACTACTGGAAGTATAGGTAAAAGATATAGAAGAAATGATGAAATCGGAACTCCTTATTGTGTAACTATCGATTTTGATACTCTCAATGATGGATGTGTTACAGTTAGAGAAAGAGATTCAATGAAACAAGAAAGAATTAAAATTGAGGACTTACGTAATTATTTATTAGATAGAACATTTTATAAATGAGTGGAAGTTTAATTGATTTAGCTAACGACATATTACGAAATACAGATATTGTAGAAGTTATTTCGCATTACATTAAAGTAGAAAAGAAAGGTAGAAATTATTCTGCGCTTTGTCCTTTTCATAACGATACTTCCTTAGGGAACTTTTATGTGAACAAAGAAAAAGGCATTTTCAAATGTTTTGCGTGTGGATCTGGTGGTAATGCTATTAACTTTGTGCAAAAAATCGAGCATTGTTCTTACCAGGCTGCAGTTTTAAAAGTTGCTGAAATTATTGGTTATCGAGATACACGTTTAAATCAATATCAAATAATTGATAAAGTAGATCCAGAAACAAAGGCAATTCAAAATTGTTTAACTGAAATTGCAACTTTTTACGAAAACAGCTTATTCATGAGTGAAAATGGCAAAGATGCCTTAGGTTACTTGCATAAACGTGGTTTAACCGATGATATTATTCGTACATTTAAGATTGGATTTTCACAGGATAAAGGCGAAAACATAATTGAATTTTTAAAATCTAAAAATTATTCAATTAAAACCATCGCTGAAACTGGAATTATTCATTTAGAAAATGCTCCTTATCGCGATTTAAATGCTGGCAGAATTACTTTTGCGATTACCGATCGAAATAATCAAGTTGTTGGCTTTAGTTGCCGTAAGTTTAGAGAAGGCGATAATTCAGTAGCAAAATACATAAATACGTCATCTACGAAATTATTTAACAAAGGAAATTTACTTTATAATTACTACAATGCATTAAATGAGGCTAAAAAAGTCGGCTATGTTTACCTTCTTGAAGGCTTCATGGATGTCATTGCTTGTTATCGAGTAGGAATAAAATCAGCAATAGGCTTAATGGGTACAGCTTTATCAAAGGAAAACCTTCAATCACTAAGATATTTAAATTGTGAAATTAGACTTTGTCTTGATTTAGATGGTCCAGGCCAATTAAATATGCTAAAAATTGCTGATATATTATCTGAGTCGAACATATCCTTTCGTTTAGTAAACAATGATGTTTCTTTTAAAGAAAAAGATACTGATGAAATTTTAAAAAAATATGGTGATGAAAAGTTAAAAGAATATCTATCTAATTTGTTATCAAAAGGTGAGTGGTTATTAAATTATTATAAAAAAGAGTTGAATTTAAACACCCTTGAAGGGAAAAAGAAATTAGTTAACAACTTATTACCATTTTTATCAACGTTAAGTGATAGTTTAGAAATTGATTATTATATCAATCAATTAGTTAATTTAAGCGGTTATAACTACGATACAATTTATAAAGCATTAAAACATTACATCAAGCGTCTTGATAAGAAAGATTCTGAAACATTAAATGCCTTTGTGCAAGCAGAAAAATCAGAACCTCAAGTTGTCTTGAGTAGACTCCAATTAGCTGAGAAGCAGGTTCTTCGTTATATGCTTGAAAGCAAAGAGGTTATTGAAAAATATGATATCAAACTTGGCTATTTCTCAACTCCGATTTATAGAGAAATAGCCAATATTATTGCTGAATATACAACTCACTTAAAAGATGAGAAAGATTATAACATTAAAAACTTAATGGCTTTTATATCGAGTGAAGACTATAGAGGTAAAAATAAAGAAAAAGTATTATCTCAAATTACTGATATTGCTTTAGATAGTTATAACATACCACCTTATAGCGATGAACAGTTTAACGATTTAGTCGAAACTATTAATAGAGAAAGAGTAGAGAATCAAACGTTTGATGTTTATAAAAACTCTACTTTAAATAAGTCAGAACAAGAAAAAGCTGAATATGCTCGTACTTGTATTTCTAAATTAAAGTCTTTAATTGAAGAAGAAGATAAAAAAAGGAGGTCTTAATATGGAAAGAAAGACTAAAAAAAGTTCTAAAAATGAAAGTGTAAAGCTTAAAAAAGTGCATGAAGAAGATGAATTAAGTTTGGATGATTACACTCCAACAGATGAACATGACGATATGCTAACTCTTGATCAAATTATTAAAAAATTTGAAGAAGAGAACAAAGACACTAAGTTTATTGATCAAGATCAATTTTTTGATGAGACTTCATATTTAGACTTATCTGATAAAGATTATGAAAAAATCTTCGATCACTTCAAGGAATTAGGATATGAGGTAGCTGGTAGTAAAGATGATGATTTTGATAACGCTGATATGCCAGAAGACTTTAACGAAGAAGACCTTGAAAATGAAGATGATGATTTTGATGATTTTGACAATGAAGAGCAAAGTGCCGAAAGTAATCTTGACATCAATAATTTAGATAACATTGATTCTAGTGAAGTAAAAGTAAATGATAGTGTTAAGCAATATCTTAAGGAAATTGGTCGTGTCCCATTATTAAAACCAAAAGAAGAGACCGAACTTGCTAAACGTATTGCAGCCGGCGATAAAAAAGCTAAAGATCAATTGATTAACGCTAACTTAAGACTCGTTGTTTCAATTGCAAAGCACTATATCGGAAGAGGCATGCAATTCCTTGATTTAATTTCTGAAGGAAATTTAGGTCTTATTAAAGCTGTTGAAAAATTCGATTACAAAAAAGGTTTTAAATTTTCAACCTATGCAACTTGGTGGATTAGACAAGCTATCACAAGAGCAATTGCTGACCAAGCAAGAACAATCAGAATTCCAGTTCATATGGTCGAAACAATTAATAAAATAACAAGGGTTCAAAGACAACTTGTACAAGAGTTAGGAAGAGAACCAACAGCAGAAGAAATTTCGAAAAAAATGGATGGGACAATTAGCCCAGACCGTATTAGAGAAATTACAACTCTTGCATTAGAACCTGTTTCACTTGAAAGCCCAATTGGTGAAGAAGATGATAGCCACTTAGGAGATTTTGTTGAAGATAAAGAAAGTGTTTCTCCAACAGAATATACAAGAAAATCAATGAATCGTGACGCATTATTTAGTGTAATGAACGATTTAACAGATCGTGAAGAGAGAGTTTTGCGTTTAAGATATGGCTTAGACGACAATAGACCAAGAACTTTAGAGGAAGTAGGTAAAGAATTTGGTGTCACAAGAGAAAGAATTAGACAAATCGAGGCAAAAGCAATTCGTAAGTTAAGACACCCTACAAGAACTAAAAAACTTGACGATTTACATTAATCATTTATGATTTCTAATCGTTTAAATCAAATAGTGAATTTTATTAAAGATGACCATGATGTCGCTGATATTGGCAGCGACCATGGTCTTCTTTTAGTTCTTTTAAACGAACGTAATTTTCCTAATAAAGTACTTGGTGTCGAGAACAAAATTGGCCCATATAAAAATCTAGAACGAACAATTAAATCGATAAATAAGCCAAATTTTAGTTCTAATTTATCTAGTGGACTCGACAATGTATCCAAAGATTACCAGACAATTGTTATAGCTGGAATGGGATTTAACAATATTAAAGAAATAGTTTTAAGGGATATTGATAAGGGGAATTATAGAGAAACTTTTATTATAGACTCTCATACAAACCAAGATGAAGTTAGAACATTTTTCTATAATTTAGGATACAAAGTTGATGATGAAATGATAATTTATGAAGATTCTATTTATTATGACATTATCAGGTTCTCGTTAAATAGAATTAAGATTAATTACAATAGTTTAGAACTTGAATTTGGCCCATTTAACTTAAAAAATAAGCCAGTTGCTTTCATTAATATGTGTAACGAGAAAATTAATAAACTGAAATATGTTTTAGCACAAATTAGTGATGAAGCCAAAAAAAGTGAAATCAAAGAAAAAATAATCAAGTTGGAGGAAATTGTAGATGAAAACTAAAATACTTCTTAAAAAGTTAGCTCGATATTTTCCAAAGCCTCTAGCAGAAAGTTATGACCATGTTGGTTTACAATGTGGCAGGATCAAAGAAGAGACAAATACAATTTTACTTTGCCTTGATTATGATGAAGGGGTTTATCAATACATTATTGATAATCATCTAGAAAATAAGATCGATATGATTATTTCACATCATCCTTTTATCTTTGGAACAAGAGCAAAAGTCTTGAAAAAAGATCCATTAAAAAAAGTTTTATATGAAAAAACATTAGCGCTTAACATTCCTGTTTATAGCTATCACACTAATTTTGATGGTGGTAAAGAAGGAATGAATGATGCTTTAACACGTGAATTAGGATTAATAAACATTGTTAAACTTGAAAGCGAGCCAATGGCAAGAGGCGGAGAATTGATAGAGGCAATGGAAATTCATGACTTTGCGAAATATGCTATGAAAAAACTTAATGTAAATTATGGATTATTAATTAATGAAGGCAAAACTATTATAAAAAAAGTAGCTATCATCGGCGGTGGCGGATGGAGTAGCTACTTAAACGCTAAAGATGAAGGTTATGATGTTTTTGTTAGCGGAGATATTCCTCATCATGGCAGAAGAGGTGTTGTCGCTAACAAATACAATTATTTAGATTTGCCTCACGAAATCGAGAAAATATTCATGAAGCAATTTAAAAAAGTATTGTTATCTATAAATTCTGAATTACAGATTTTGACGATTGATCAAGAAGATCTCCCTGAATTCCTTTGTATCTGAAGTAATTGAAGATAGATTCGATATTCCTTCTTGAAACACTTCCATCTGAAGTTAAATAAATCTTTTTATCATTCTTAATATTCAAGCGAATAGCTTCTTGAACGTTAGAAATTGTTGCATAATATATGCTTTTAGTATTTAAATGGTAGTATTCTAGTATATATTTATCAGATTTTTTAGTTGTACTAGCGATTAATAAAACATCATTATCTTTTAATTTTTCCAAGAGTAGTTTTTTCTTTTCAAAGTTTTCATCACTTAATTCGTGGTTAATTGTTGCCTTTGGCAAATAGTTTTTGATTTTGTGAAGAGCTAAAGAAAGAGTATCATTAGCTATTTCGCTTTGATAAATAATTTGAGTGCCTTTTTTATTATATTTGTTACTCAAAATAGCGTTGTTGGCATTTGAATCTGAAGCTAAATCATAAAATAAAAATTTATGATTGGTAGCAGCAGCAAGATAATTCTCTTCTATTGTATTTAAATTACCTACAAAAATTACTTTGTGCCCGAAACGAGATTTTTTGATTAATTTTTTTCTTTCAATAGTTGATGGAGAAGTTGCGTCAAAATATAAAATTTTTCTTCTTTCCATTATTTTGAAAAGCTTGTCCTCGGTTCCGTAAGGAGAAGTAATGACTAAAATTTCGGGATCAACACTCTTTAGGTAGTCTTCAAAGCCTTCATAAGGAATGTCAACAATACTAATTCCTAACTTGCTTAATTCAACCTTAACTTGTTCGCCGTTTAAGACACCTCCAAGCAAAACTATTTGAGATTTTGGAAATGAAAAACGAGCTTTAGTAGCAACGTCTAATAAATTACTTAATGTTTTAGAATAACCACATGGTTCAATAATTTCGATATTCATGGAATTATTTTAACATTTATAATGAAAAAATGGGATAAATTATATAAAATTACCTCATGCTATTTAAATCTTTTAATTTAAAAACTGAACTTATTGATATTTTAGAGAAATTAGGGTACACCAATTTGACAAAAATACAAGAAATTGTCATACCTAAATCTTTAAAGGGCGAAAATATTATCGCCAAAAGTGAAACAGGCAGTGGCAAAACTCATGCTTTTTTAGTGCCTATAATTAATAACATTGTGGCTAGTGGAAAAATTCAAGCTATCATTGTTTCGCCAACCAAAGAGTTAGCTAAGCAAACATACGATTTTGCTATGCAAATATTGACCAACGATTATTATAGCTGTGTCAAATGCAAACTTTTTAGTGGTGGGGAAGATAGTTTAAAAGACATTAGATCTTTTTATAATGGCGCCGATATTATTGTTGCCACACCAGGAAAACTTAATTTTTTATTAAGCAAAAATGACCTTGATTTATCTGCTTTAAGAACTATTGTTTTAGATGAAGCTGATATGCTGATTGATCGTACTTTTATTGAGGACATCGATAAGATTTTTTCAAAAATCAGTAAAGACAAAGTGCAAATTGAAGTTTTTAGTGCAACTATTTCAAATAATGTAAACGATTTTTTAAGAAAGTATATCTCTCCAGACTATTTATTAACAGCAAGTGAGGATAATAAAGCATCTAAAACTGTTACACATTATTTTATTAACACAAAACATCAAGATAAGTATGAATTACTACTAAAATTTATAGAAATAAAAAATCCGTATCTTTTATTTATCTTTGGTAACTCAAAAACTGAAGCTAAAAAAATCTATGAATATTTAGCCGAACATAAATTTAGATGTGGGTTTATCAGCGGCGAATTAGAAAAGCGCGAAAGAAAATCAATGCTTAGACGTATTAAAAACGATGAATTTAGAATTGTTGTTTGTACAGATCTTGCATCAAGGGGAATTGATATTGAAGACGTTAGCGATGTTTTGAATTTTAATATCCCTAATAATTTAGAATACTATTATCACAGAGCTGGAAGAACAGGTAGAATTGGCAAAAGCGGTAATTGTTATTCTTTTTATGACAACGACAATTTAACTTTGCCATTCAAACTTTTAAATGAAGGTCTTAATGTTGAATACCTTAAGTTCAGCAATGATGAATTAGTCAAAGACTCTCCTTTAGATAAAAAATCGTCTTTTAAGCACAAGTCAAAAACAAACGATGATTTAGAAAAAGAAATCAAAAAAGCAAAACATATGGCCATGTCAAAGAATGTTAAGCCTGGCTACAAAAAGAAAGTTAAAAATGCTATTGATAAAGTTAAAAGAAAACATAGAAGAGAAGTAATTCGTAAAGATATTCGTCGACAAAGAGTTGAGAGATACAAAAAAGCAGCAGCAGAAGAGTAAATATGGCTAGAAAAGTTGGCTTATTAGAACACAAATTTTCTTTTCGACTTTTTAAAACTTCTTTAATTAATGCTAACTTTTATAGTCTTGATATGCTTTGCTTTTATAAAGATGTTATTGCTCCATATACGCAAAAAGTCTTGCATAGAAAGCTGTCCCAAAGAGAAATTATAGACGAACTTTTAAAAGTTGGACGGGCTACTAATCAAATTTATATCAATATTGATCGTATATTTGAAAATTCTCATAAATTGGATTATTTAAATGATTATAGTAGTAAATTAGTAGTTTATAAGTATATAAATAGTATATATCGAGTAGTTAATAACTATTTCATTTCGTATAATAAAGATAATATTTCGTCTATTTTAGGAAAAATTATAAATTTAGTAGACGATTATAAATTTGAATTGAAAGACAAGAATATTTTTATTATTGTTTCAAGCATTGATGCATATAATATCGAATTTATAAACGATTCATTGAAACCTTTTGTTGGAGAATTTAAGTGTAGAGGCTTATCTCTAAATTATTCTTTAGGACTAGATGTAGCTTCTTTAAAAACCATATCCACAAAAAGCTTCGATAATGTTTTTAAAGTTAAGTCAATTTTTAAAAATTTAATCATAACAGGGATTGAATCGTTTAATGATATTCACGCTAATCCATTTAGAAAGCACGAGGGCGCTTTAATAGATTGCTTCGTAAATTTTTTAAATTTAGAAGAAATCAAAACATTGCCTATTTTTGTTGAGTGTCCTAAAAAAGAACCATTAAAGTTATTTGCTTTAATATCATCAACTTTAAAAAAAGATGTAATAACAAAAGATGATATTTATAACGATTTAAAAATTATCGATTAATAAAAACAATTCTTTTAATACGTCTTTTTCTGAAACCGTCTTTAATATCTTGCCTTTAGAGAAAATTTGGAATAAGCCATTGCCGCCGGCAATTCCAATATCTGCGCTTTTTCCTTCACCAATACCATTAACAATGCAACCCATAACAGCAACAGTGATATATTTTTTGTTTTTAATTAAATAATTAAGTATTTCATCTGCGATTTTTGAAGTATTCTGAACCATACAACGACCACATGTTGGGCAAGTAATGATGGTTGGATAGTTTTCGTATAAACCTAAATCATGTAGTAGACGTACGCATGTTTTTATTTCTTTTTGTGGATTATGTGTTAAAGAAATACGCATTGTAGAGCCAATGCCTTCTAAAATTAGTGGTGAAAGTGCACTAACTGATCTAATAATACCTATTTCATCATAGCCGCTTTCAGTTACACCAATGTGAAGAGGATATTTGGTTGATTCGCTCATTAAACGATAAGCTTTAATAGTAAGTAGTGCATTTGATGCTTTTACACTAATAACTAATTTAGTGAAACCATAATCTTCAAACTTTTTAATATATCTTTTTGCACTTAAAACAAGTTTTTCCTCTTCTTTCAGGTCAGTATCTATCAGGTCTTTTTCTAAAGAACCTTTATTAACGCCAATTCTAATCGCAATATCGTATTTTTTTGCAACATCAATTAATTCTTTTAATTTTTCATCGCTGCCGATATTACCAGGATTAATTCTAATTTTATCTGCTCCGTTTTCTATAGCAAGAATACCAAGTTTATAATCGAAATGAATATCAGCAACAAGTGGAATTGATATTCTTTTTTTAATCTCTTTGATAGCTAAAGCGTCATCTTTATCTAATACGCTTACGCGCATCATTTGGGCTCCTAATGAAGCACATTCATTAATCTGTTTTGAAACTTCATCAACATTTGAAGTTTTGATATCACACATTGATTGAATAACAATTGAATTGTTACCACCGATTTGAATATTACCAATTTTTACAGGTATAGTTTGTTCTCTTTTATTCATAGTATTTTCATTATAAAACATATTTGTTGTTTGGTTATACCGAAATAAACTTTAAATAGGAATAAAAGCAATGTTATTTTATTTTGTTTTAATCGGATTAATATATTCTGCGACTACAAAAAAGATAGAAAGAGGCTTGCAAATGTGATAAAATCACGTATGCATTAGCGAAAGGAGTTTATTATGCGTGATAACATTATTTTAAAGTGTACAGTATGTGGTGAAGAACAATACATTACTTCAAAAAATAAGAAAAACAATCCGGATAGAATTGAGAAGAAAAAATATTGCCCACATTGTCAAAAAGTACAAGTTTTCAAAGAAAAGAAATAAGCTAAACTTTAAAATCTATGATTAAAACTTTTAGATTTGACACTGATAGACAAGAATTTACCGCCAACACATATGTTGTAGGCGAAAAAGGCGGTAGATGTGTTGTTATTGATTTGGGTTCAACGCAAGATAGGGTTATCGAATTTATTAAAGAAAACTTTACTTCTTGCTCCGGAATTTTATTAACACACGGACATTACGACCATATCAGAGGCATTCGAAAGTTTTTAAACACTTTTTCCTGTACTGTATTTGTTCATCAAGATGACCAAGAGTTATTAGAAGATCCAAAGCTTAATTTAACGCATTTTCAACCTGAAGAAGATGATATCTCACTTAATTTAAGTAATATTTATTTATGTGATGATGAAGATGAAATCGATTTTAAAAATGGATACATCTTCAAAGTAATATCAACACCTTTTCATACGAATGGTAGCGTTTGCTTTCTATGCGAAAAAGAAAATGCTTTATTTAGTGGTGATACCTTGTTTAAGGGGTCTATCGGAAGAACTGATTTAACAAAAGGTAATGAAAGATTAGTTGTTTCATCTTTATCTAAGCTATTAGGCTTAAAAGATGATTTAAAAATCTATCCAGGTCATGGCGATGAAACGACTCTCAAAAAAGAAAAAGAAACTAATCCATATTTATTAAACATAGAAAGGAAATAAAAAATGAACGTTACAGAATTAAGACCAGGCAATTATTTTGAAGAAGATGGCAACTTATATTACGTTATTGACATTTTATTAAACAAAACAGCCATGAGAAAAATGGTTGCTAAAGTAAAAGTTAAAAACGTTAGAACAGGTGCTATTACTGAATTAAGTGCTAATAGCGGTTACCAAGTTGAAACAGTCAGATTAGATAAAAAGAAAATGAATTATCTATATGACAATGGTGATTTCTTAGTCTTTATGGACAATGAGACTTATGAACAAGTCGAAATTCCAAAGGCTAGACTTGAATGGGAAATTAAATTCTTAAAAGAAAATCAAGAAGTTGAAATTACTTCTTATGAAGATGAAATTTTAGGAATAAACCTTCCAGCAAAAGTAACTTTAAAAATTACTCACTGTGAACCAGCTGTAAGAGGTGATACTGTTAATAAAGCTATGAAAGATGCAACAGTTGAAACCGGACTTAAGATTAGAGTTCCTTTATTCATTAATGAAGGTGATGACGTCTTGGTTAGAACAGATACTGGCGATTACGACGGTAGAGCTTAATCAGGTAAGCTAAATGGTTGAAGTTTGGTTAGTAGTTGTACTTTGCATTGTTTGTGCATTAGCAGGACTTGTTGGAGGATATTTCTTAGCTCGTTATGTTTTCAAAAAACAGCTTGAGAAAAATCCACCAATTAATGAAAACATGATTCGTGCTTTATATATGCAAATGGGTAGAAAACCAAGCGAAGCACAAATCAGACAAATCATGAACTCAGTTAACAAACAAAAGAAGTAGTTACAAAAAAAGTCAATGAAAAATGCGATAGTAATCGCATTTTTTTATATTCAAAAATAATTTCTGGAGTTTTCCACATCTACTAGAAATGTACTAATTATCTACTAATTATTATTTCATCCAATGAATTTTATTCTCTTCGCCTTTTTTAAGTTTGATTAAGTTTGTTCTATGTTTAAATACTAATAATGCATAACCTAATGTAAAAATTATAGGCATATATATAGAAACATGAGGGCCAAATTCAGAGAACATTAAATAGCCTGAAACTGTAGGTCCACAAGTTGCAAATATGATATATACAATCCATGAGAATAAAGTAATACATCCAGTTGTGATAATAGATGTAATAGAAACAATTTTAGTTTTCTTTAAACAAATGAAGAATATTGAGGCAAAAATTGGAATAGCTGTCCAAGATATTGCAAGAATAGAACCAGCAAAAGTAGAAACAATTTTTCCACCTTTAAATCTTAAAAAGCAACTATAGGCATGTCCAATCATACAGCCGAAAGCTACAAGATAATATGTTAATTCAGCAAGTGTGTTACCTTGTCCAAAAGCGTTATATGAGCGATCATCACCAAGCATTAAATTTACGACTGGTTCACAATATGTAAATATCACAAATATTACTAAAACAGGAATTATCACTTTGAAAAAATCAAGAGCCATTGTAGCAACACCAGCGCCTTTAGAAATTGAACGTCCTACATTAGTGCCCCCAGGATTATGACTTCCATAATCACGTGGATCTTTATGATAGAATAAGCGACTGATAATAACACTATTTGGGATACTTCCAAATAAGTAACCGAGAATAAAGCAACCAATAAGTATCAAGCTTCGATATAAAATTTCCATAAATTTATTTTACTACACGGATTTTTAAAAATGATATGTCTTTTAAAATGTAAGCGGTTGCATAAATCTAAGTTTATATTTGTCAGTTTGCCTCGAGCCCTTTATTTTTTAATGAAATTAACCAAATTTTTTGGTAAAATTAGCAAAGTTGATTATGAGTAATTATGATGCAAGCAATATAGAATTATTATCTGGTCTTGAAGGTGTAAGAAAAAGACCAGCCATGTATATTGGAAGTACCAATAGCATGGGTTTACACCATTTAGTTTGGGAAATTGTTGACAACGCAGTTGATGAAGCGTTAAACGGCTTTGGTAACAAAATTACCGTTACCTTACATAAAGACGGTTCAGTTTCTGTACAAGATGAAGGTAGAGGCATACCTTGTGATGTTCATAAGCAAACTAAAGTACCAGCTATTCAATTAATTTTTTCCACTCTTCATAGTGGTGGAAAATTTAACGATACAGCTTATAAATCTTCAGCTGGTTTACATGGTGTTGGTAGCAGTGTTACAAACGCTTTAAGTGTTTTTTGTGATATCACAGTTTATAAAGACAATAAAATCTATCATATTCGTTTTGAAAACGGTGGAAAACTTAAAACACCACTTGAAGTTTTAGGAAACACCATGAAACATGGTACTTTGGTTACCTTTAAACCTGACCCTACAATTTTTTCAACCACAGAATTTAATTACGATAGAATTGCTTCACATTTACAAGAAAGTGCATTTCTTCTTAAGAAAGTTCGTTTTATTTTAATTGATGAAAGAAATGGAAACCGTGATGAATTTTATTATGAAAATGGTTTAAAAGAATACGTTGAAGAAATGAATCAAAACAAGACGCCTATTGGTCCTGTTGTTGATTTTAGTGAAGATTCAAACAATATTTTTGCAGAGGTTGCAATCCAATATTGTTATAACGACTATAACGAGACAATTAGAAGCTATGTTAACAATGTTCATACAGCTGATGGTGGTACTCATGAAGTTGGTTTTAAAATTGGTATTACAAGAGCAGTTAATGAATATGCCGAAAATAATAGCTTATTAAGAAGCAAAGCCAAACTTGATGGAAGCGATATTAGAGAAGGTTTAACAGCAGTTATATCATTAAGACTTCCAGAATCCATCCTTGAATTTGAAGGTCAAACAAAAGGTAAACTAGGCACTCAACTTGCTCAAAACTTTGTTTCAAACCTTGTTTATACTAAATTTTCTTATTATTTAAACGAAAATAAAGAATTTGCTGTTCGTCTTGTCAAAAAATGTCAAGATTCAATGAATGCTCGTCTTGCAGCTAGAAAAGCAAAAGATGAAGCTCGTACAAAGAAAAAGAGTAAAGATTCAATTATTTTAAGTGATAAATTAACTCCTGCACAAAGTAAGGATTATGATAAAAACGAATTGTTTATTGTTGAAGGTGATTCAGCAGGTGGTAGTGCAAAAAAAGGAAGAGATCCAAAATTCCAAGCTATCCTTCCTTTAAGAGGTAAACCATTAAATACTGATAGTTTAACAATGGAAAAAATTGTTCAAAACCAAGAATTTGCAACTATCATAAATACAATCGGTGCTGGTGTTGGTCAAAATTTTGATGTTAGCGAATCTCATTATGGAAAAATTATCATTATGAGTGATGCTGATACCGATGGCGCCCATATTCAAACACTTTTATTAACTTTCTTTTATAACAACATGAGATCTTTAATTACTGAAGGTAAAGTTTATATTGCAGTACCTCCTTTATATCGTATTTATAAAGTTGATAGTAAAGGAAAAACAACCGAAACATATGCCTGGGATGATAAAGGCTTAGAAGAAGGCAAAAAGAAAATAGGTGCTGGATACAAAGTTTCACGTTATAAAGGTCTTGGTGAAATGAGTCCAAAACAACTTAAAGAAACTACTATGGATCCAAAAAATCGACTTTTAGTCCAAGTTAATATTGGTGATCCTTTGTCTGTAGAGAACAAAGTCGCTGTTTTAATGGGAAAAGATGCCGACAAACGTAAAAAATGGTTAGAACAAAACGTTGATTTTAACGAAGAAGATAGCTTTATCAAGGAGGTAAAACATTAATATGGCTAAAAAAGTACAAGAAGAATTAGCTCCAGAAAATATTAGTGTTGAATCTCTTGATTCAATCATGGGTGATAAATATGCTGTTTATGCTAAATACGTCATTCAAGATCGTGCTATTCCTGATGTTAGAGACGGCTTAAAACCAGTCCAAAGAAGAATTATCTATTCCATGTATCAAAATGGAAATACTTATGATAAACAAACTAAAAAATGTGCAAAAATTGTCGGTGATGTCATGGGACGTTTCCATCCACATGGCGACTCTTCGATTTATGAAGCTTTAGTTAGAATGTCTCAACCTTGGAAAATGTCTGAACCTTTAGTAATTTTCCAAGGAAACAATGGTTCAATTGATAACGACCCAGCGGCTGCTTATCGTTACACAGAAGCTAAACTTAATGAATTTAGTGAAAATTTGATTAGTGATATCGATAAAAATACTGTCGATATGACTTTAAACTTTGATGATACTGAGTTTGAGCCTGTTGTTTTACCATGTCGTTTTCCAAATTTATATGTAAATGGTAGTGATGGTATTGCTGTTGCAATTGCAACTCAAATTCCACCTCACAACTTAACTGAGATTTGTGATGCAGTTATTTATCGTATTCAACACCCAAATTGTGAGCTTGACGAACTTTTAGAGATTGTTAAGGCCCCTGATTTTCCAACTGGCGGAATTATTTATAAATCACAAGGTATTCGAGATATTTATGAAACCGGTAGAGGAAAGATTGAAATTGCTTCAAAATTGAGAGTCGATACATCAAATAAAAATTATAACGAAATTATCATCACTCAAATTCCTTATGGAGTTGTTAAACAAAGTCTTGTTTTTAGTATTGATAAAATCAAAAAATCTCATGAAATCGATGGTATAAATGAAGTTAAAGATTTATCTACTGGTGATGAAATTGAAATTGTCATCGAAACCAAAAAAGAAGTAGATCCTCAAATTATCATTGCTTATTTGATGAATAAAACTCAACTTAAGGTTTCCTATTCTTCAAATATTGTCGCAATTTGTGATAAACACCCAAGAACATTATCTTTAATTAGTTATTTAGACTATTATATTGAGTTCCAAGTTGATGTAATAACACGAAGAACTCAATTCCTTTTAAAGAAGGCCAAAGATAGACTTCATATTGTAGAAGGTTTAATTAAGGCTATTAGCATTATTAACGAAGTCGTTCAACTTATTAGAAAAAGTAAAGATAAAGCTGATGCTAAACTTAATCTTCAAAATACTTTTGGGTTCACAGAACCTCAATCTGAAGCAATCGTCACAATGAGACTTTATAAGTTAACTAATACTGACGTTACTATCTATGTTGCCGAAAAAGAGAATTTAATTAATCAAATAAATGATTACGAGGAAATTCTTGCTAATCCAAATAAGCTTAAAAAAGTTATTATTAATGACTTAAAAGCCATTGTTAAGCAATTTGGTCAACCTCGTAGATCTTCAATCGAAGAAAAAGAAGAAGAAGTTCAAATTGATAAGCGTGACTTAATCGCTAAAGAAGACGTTTATGTTGTTGTAACACGTGATGGCTATATAAAAAGAAGTAGCCTAAAGAGTTATAAATCATCTAATGGAGCTCTTCCTGGTGTAAAAGTTAATGACGCAATCGTGATGGCTTCAATTGTTAATACCGTTGATTACGTACTTTGCTTTACAAATAAAGGTAATTATATTCTCTTACCTGTCCATGAAATACTTGAAGGAAAATGGAAAGATGAAGGAAAACATGTCAATTACATCTGTAATTTGCCATTAAAAGAAAGCATTATTAAATGTATTGCAATTAAAGACTTCAATATTGGCGTATCAATTTGTTCTGTTTCCAAACTAGGGCAAATAAAGAAAACGCCATTAAATGAATTCTATTCACAAAGAATAAACAAACCAATTTGTTGCATGAAGTTAACAAGTGCTGATGAAATGGTTGATGTATGTGTATTACATGGCAATACAAATATTTTAATTATGACAAAAGCTGGTAAAGCTACCTATTTTAACGAAAACGATATAGCTGATACTAGACTAAGAACCAGTGGCGTTAAATGTATTGCCACATTAAGCGATTCTACTATAGAATCTTTAACACCTTTTGAAATTGGCGAAAGATGTAAGCTTTTATTCTTAACAAATCTTGGTATGTGTAAGATTTTAGATTCAAATACTTTAAATTTACGTCATAGACTTGAAAAAGGCGATATGCTTTTAAAATCATTTAAAACTGAAATTCATGATTTAATTGCATTAAGAAAAGTTACAAATTCCACTGAAGAAATTGGTATGGATTGCGTATTAGATAATTCAACTCAATTACATCTTACTTTCAATGATTTCCATGTAACTCCGCTTGAAAAGTATTGTCGTAAAAATATTAATGAATTACCAGATGGTAGAAAAATCAGTTTTGTATATACGTATGATGTAGAAGTTATTGATCAAAATACAAAAGTTGCTAAAAAAAGAGTAAGAACTCAACCTAAATCTATTGAAGATGAACATTCAAACGAAGTTAAGGTTGTTAAAATTGACTATGAGGGTGACATTCCTCAAGAAAGTGATGAGGAAGAAGGCCACGTAGAACAAATTTCAATTTTTGATGATATGGGAGATTAATTTATAGAATAGTTTGAACAAAAGAAACTATTAAAATAATTGTAATAGACACTAAGGCCACAATATTGAAAACAAATAAGTGTAAAAGTGAAATGTCTTCTCTTTTGGAAGTCATAACTAAAGATGGAATAAGACAGGCATACCCAAGAAAAGGTATAAAAACTGATATAACAACGCCAATCGTGCTAAGTGTTATTGAAAGTAACTTTTTATTCTTAAAACTCATATTGTCCATGTGAATATTATAAGTCTATAAGCGATTATTGCAATTATTTAATATATAAGTATTTAATTAGTAAATTATTAGTAGATATCAAGTAGAAAATTAGTATGTTTAAAAATTTTACACCGACATATGTAGCAAGAAATGTATACGAAATTGATATAAATAAATTCGAAAAACTTAAAGTCAAATGTATTTTATGTGATCTTGATAATACACTCGATGCATATTATCAAAAAACACCTAGTCCAGAAGCTCTTGAGTTTTATAAGCGCTTAAAAGAGAAAAACATAGAACTTATTTTAACCTCAAATAATACGAAATCTCGTGTATCTAAATACGCAGAAGAGTTAGGAGTCAAATATACATACTCTTGCAGGAAGCCATTAACTGGTAGAGTAAAAAAACTTCTGAAAACATTGAATTATTCAAAATCAGATTATCTAATAATAGGAGACCAAGTTTTTACTGATGTACTTTTTGCAAATAAACTAAAAATTCGTTCGATTTTATGCGATAATTTAGTAAGTAAGGATCAATTCTTTACTAAGATAAATAAGTTCTTTGATAAATACATTCGAAGATATTTAAAAAAGCACAATAAATTAACCAATTGGAGGGAAATTTAATATGGCTGAATTAAACAAATTGCAAAGATGCTATCATTGCGGAGCTTTACTCCAAACTGAAGATCCATCAAAAGAAGGTTATATTTCACCTGACATTATTGAGAAATATCCTGAAGGCTTATTACTATGTAATAATTGCTATAAAACTGAAAAATTTAGTAATAATCCTCAAGAAGCTACTTTTGATGAAGACTATACAACAATTTTAAAAGAAATCCGTGCTAAGAAGGCTTTAGTTGTATATGTAGTTGATTTATTCTCATTTGAAGGATCATTTATTAACAAAATTATCGAATTGTTAGATGGCGTTGATGTTTTAGTTGTTGCAAATAAACGTGATTTATTACCTCCAGATGTTAATGATGATGAATTAAAAGAATATGTTGCTCATAGATTAAGAGTTGCTAAATTTAAAGTAGTTGATACTGTTATTACCTCAACAAGTAATGGCTATAATTTAAATGAAATGTTTAATCTCATCACAAAATATTCCAGCGAAAGAGATGTTTATTTTGTCGGAGCAAGTACAAGTGGTAAAAGTGCATTAATTAGCGAATTCTTAAAACAATATTTAAACAATACTTCAAAAATGATTGTAACTTACACATTCGATAATACTCATTTAAGAGGTATTAGAATCCCAATTACAAATAAAACATATATTTATGAAACTCCAGGTACCTCAATTGATAATTCCATTTTATCTAAGGTAGAAAGACCTGTGTTTAACGCAATAACTCCTAAAAAAGCTGTCGAAGCTAAAAAAATGAGCTTAACTAAAGATACTTGTTTATTATTTGGCTCATTAGCATGCATAGAATTGCTTTCTAAAGAGAAAACACAAACTTATGTTTACACATCTAATAAAGTAGAAGTTAAGGCTCATAAATCAATTGTGGGCGATAATTCTAAATATATTGCAAATGTATTTTCGAAAGGCAGTTTAAAACCAGCTAGTGAAAAAATTAAATCAATAAAAGACTTTGATGTTTATGAATTCCAAATTACAGAAGAAGGAGACCGTGATATTGGTATATTAGGTCTTGGATGGATAAATTTCAACGGAAACAAACAAAGTTTCAGAGTTTATGTACCAAAAGGAGTTTACGTTTATACAACACGTAGTAAAATCAAAAATGCTTTCTAACAAAGAAAAACAACAATTAAAGAAAATTGCCCATAGTGAAGAGGTCTTAAAAATTAATATTGGAAAAGACTTATTGGATAACAAAGTTATCACAAACATCCAAAATGCATTTAATACTAGAGAAATTATCAAAATTTCTTTCTTAAAATCTGCAATTGAAAATGGTGATAAAAACGCCATTATCTTGGATCTTGTCAGCGCATTAAACTGTGATGTAATCCAAACTATTGGCAATACAGTATTAATTTATAAACCAAATTTAAAGCTTAAAAATCATATTATCTTAGAAAAGTAGTGTTATTATGTCAGTTGATGCAAAATTATTGTCAAACTTTAAAGTAACCTCAAATAATGTAGTAATAGTGGACAAAAATTTAGTCAATAAGCTTAATAAGATAATAAAAAACGAAAAAAGAGTGGCTCATTCTATAAGTGTAGCAGAGTTATCGTATCGAATTGCTCTCTCTAATCACTTAGAAGAGCCATTTTTATATTATTTAGCTGGATTGTTTCATGATCTAGCCAAAGGATTAAATAAAGAAGAATTGATGAAGTATATGAATCAGTACTATAAAGAATATCTTGATTTACCATTATTTAGTTTTCATCAATTTGTAGGAGCGAAATTAACAAAAGAGTATTTTGGTATAAATAATGAAACAATTCTCGATGCAATAAAGTTTCATTGCACAGGAAAAGACAATATGAGTTCTATGGCAATGATAATTTATGCTGCAGATAAAACAGATCCATTAAGAGGATATGATTCATCAAAAATGATCGAATCAATGATGAACAATTATTTGGATGGATTTAAATATGTTTTAAATGAGAATAGATTATTTTTGATAAATAAAACTCATGATTTAAGTTCTATAGAAAATAGATTATCAAAAGCTTGTTTTGAATATTATTTAGAGAAGAAATAGCTATTTTTTTAATGAATATCTACTTCGTATAATATCTATTATGTAAAATTTAAAGCGAAATTTGACGATAGTTATCGTCTTTTTTGCTTTATGCATAATTTATTATAAATTAAATCTACAAATTTTAAGTGAATTTTTTCATTTACTAAAAATGTACTAATAAAATACTAATTAACTACTAGTTAGAATTTATGCAGATAAAATATTCCCATAAACATTCATATTTGGACTAAAATCCATAACTCTCTTAATTATTGATTCTATAATGCGTTTATAAGATTCTAAAATCATTAAATAGGAACTTGAAGGCAATAAACAAAGATTTTTAGCTTCACTTACCAATTTAGACTTAACTTTAAATCTTCTTTTAGAGATGAATCTAATCTCACTTAAAGCTGCAATATATTCTTCTTCGTCGCTTAATCCATAAATCTTCCCTATATTTATCCCAAATTTTTTATCCGAATTGGATTTAGGATAAATTGGACAAATTAATACTTTATGTTCATATTTGTTACTTCCATCCAAAACAACACATTTACCAATCATATTTACATTGTCTTGCGAATCTAACCCTTTAATATACTCATAAATCTCTTTTTGCTCAAATATCTTAAAATCCGAGTTAAATACATATTGCGATTCTTTTTGTATTAACTCATCAGCCCATTCGAATTGATCATAAAAGTTTGTCTTTTTAAATGGGGATAAATAATATAAATTCATTTTGTCTTTTTCCATTGGCAAAATCCTCCTTTACATATATAAAGGAGTTTATTTAGTTTTTTTGAAAAAAATTTTTATATAGCTAAATAAAAGATCAATAATTATAAAAACAAATATTACTAACAAGGTTAAAGCTATCATTTTGTCGTATTCAGCGTTTATCTTATAAATTTGAATTAAACGACCAATTCCCCATAAAGAGTCTGTACCGATTAAAATTTCACTCATTATGGAAACTTTAACACCTAAACCAATTGAATTTATGCAGCCTAGCAATAAATAAGGCATAGATTCAGGAATTAATACCTTAAATATCGATTTTTTAGAATAATAGCCTTCTAATCGTAACGAGAGTTTGATTGAAGGATCGATATTAGTTAAGCCCTCAACAAAAGATTCATATAAAATTGGGAAAACTATCAAAAAAGTGATTATTAAAGACCCAATATTTGGTTCTCTTAAAAAGAAGAGAATTATAAAGAAAACTACACATGGAGTTGGAACAAGTTTTAATAAATAAACTAGGGGTGCTAAAAAGTCTTTAACAGCTTTAAATAAACCAGCGATTAAACCAAGTATAAAAGCAAAAATAAACGAGATTACTAGTGAAATTATTGTTCGTAAAAGAGATTGCCCTATCGCCGTCCAAGTTGTCACTTCTTCTAAAATATTAATTAAAGCAATAAATATCCCATCTAGATGAGGAAAAATAAAGGAATTATTCACGCATAATGCAATAATTTCCCATATTAAAAGCAAAAATAAAATACCTATAACCTCAAAGAATATAGTTTTAAAGTTAGTAGGTATTTTCTTAAACAATCTCATGACATAATTTTAATGAGATTGAACTTTTCTAGCAAATATAATAATTATTCTGCTGTTAAAGAATTAAATGAATTAATCTCTTCAACGGTGAATGTAACATCATTTGGCACTACTCCAAAGCCGTTTTTTGTTGAATTAGTACCTTGAACATTTTTGATTACCGAAGGATTAAAACCAAATTTATTTTGGAAAACGGTAGCATCAGCATAGTCTCCGGAAGTCATTTCAGTATAAGCACCGTCTAAGTCAGTAAATAAACGATCAATTCCGTCGTTAATTAAAGCTATTGTGGTTTCATATGCCTCAGCATGTTTAGCTTTAAATTCCTTATTAACAAATAATCCAGCTTGAACGATATAATCTTTACTCCAGTTATCACTATTTTTCTCTTTAAAAGCACTATTTAAATTAATATCAAGGATATTAGTGTTGCCATTAGCTTTTAATTTAGCTTGCAAAGCAGTATTAGCTGGTTCAGCAACAACTGCCCAATCAATAGTTATACCGTTAATTTGATAATCTTTCATAGTCAATAGAGAAGTTTGCAAGTCTCCAATAGCATTAAAAGGTTGATCAAACTTAAGATCTGAGCCATAGATATTTCTAAATAAAATTCCTGGAGTAGATTTCTCCATGAAACCAAAAATCATGTCACCTTCGGAAGGAACATCAGTTTCTGTTTTATTAAAGCCAAGTAAGTGGAAATTTCCACCCGTGAGCATTTTTACAAATTCAAATTTAGCGTTCTCCCCTGCCTTATTTAAAACTTTTTGAGCATTTCCAGCATCAAAAATAACAAAATCAGCATCGCCTGAACTCAAATAACCAGGAATTGATGTATTATCAGTTGGTGAAATAACTTTTACATCCTCTGAAATCATCGCTTTATATGCTGGTAATGTTGGCGCTCCAGTTGGAGTAATTAATGTTGGAATATAATCATCACTTTGCTCAGCTGGTTCTCCACACCCACTTAAAGCTACAGCTCCAAGCAAAAAAATCAAAGCTGAACTTCTTTTTAATATTTTTTTCATAATACCTTCTTTCTATCTATTTATTTAAGTAATTCTTTAATTGGCTCTCCAATCATTGAATCTTTTTTATTTAAATTAAAGTTTTGAAGTATTGTTTCACCAATATCAGCAAATGAATTACGATCTTGGATAAATTTACCATCGTTTATTGATTTAGAAAAGCAAACTAGAGGTACTTTTTCTCTTGTGTGATCTGTACCTGCCCATGTTGGGTCATTACCATGATCAGCAGTAATCATAATTAAATCATCATCTTTTATAACAGAAAGCAACTCTTTAAATTGTTCATCAAATTCTTCAATCGCTTTTCCATAGCCAATAGCATTTCTTCTATGGCCATATTCACTATCAAACTCAACAAGATTTACAAAGCATAAACCTTTCTTGAATTTGTCACCTTTAGCAATTTCAATTGTTTTTTCCATTCCATCTTTATTTGATGTTGTATGAACTGTACCGGTTACTCCACATCCATTAAAGATATCATTAATTTTACCAACACAACTTACATCAAATCCGTTTTCTTTTAAAATATCCATTGCTGTAATTCCACTTGGAGAGACAGCATAATCGTGTCTATTAGAAGTCCTTTTGAATGTATCAGCACTTTCTCCTACATAAGGGCGTGCAATAACTCTGCCAACAAACCATTCAGGTTTCATACATATTTTACGGGCAATTTCACAACATCTATAAAGTTCATTAAGACCTAAATATTTCTCATGGCCACAAATTTGCAAAACTGAATCACTACTTGTATAGACTATTAAAGAATTGGTTTTAATTTGTTCTTCACCAAGTTCTTTTAAAATTTCAGTTCCACTGGCTGCTTTATTTCCGATTATTTTATATCCAGTTTCTTTTTCAAGCTCATCAATTAATTCTTTTGGAAAACCAGTATCTGTAAATGTTTTAAAAGGTTTTGTTGTTAAGATTCCCATCATTTCCCAATGGCCAGTCATTGTATCTTTTCCATTACTAGCTTCGTTTAGTTTCATGACATAGGAATTATTATGTTCTTTAACTACTTTTATTCCGTTTACATCATCAAGTTCACCAAAGCCAAGACTTTCTAAAGTAGGAACATGTAGCCCATTAGGCATTTTTTCGCCAATATGTTTCCAAGTATTTGAACCTTCATCGCTGATTCCGCCAACTTGACCAAATTTAGAGGCATCTTTAGCATAGCCGATACCTGCACTATCCATTACGATAACGAATATTCTATTAAATTTACCCATTATATTTTCTTCCTTCCTACAAATTATAAAGTACTAATCTTTCCGATACAAATCATATGATTTAACTAACGTTTTTGTTGTTACATGAGTATAAATTTGAGTTGTTCCAATATTAGTATGACCTAATAATTCTTGCACGACTCTTAAATCAGCACCATTGTCTAAAAGGTGTGTAGCAAATGAATGTCTTAATGTATGAGGATGAATTTCTTTTTGTATACCTGCTAGCTTTGCATTATTAACGACAATGTTATACAAAGCTTGACGAGACATTCTTTTACCGTTTTTACCAATAAAGACAGCCTTATTGTCAATTACAAGATGTTTATTTCTTACCTCGTTTATATAAGTTTTCACTGCTTTAAGAGCTGATTTTCTAATTGGTACAATTCTTTCCTTTTTTCCTTTTCCTAAAATATTGATAATTTCCTCTTGTTCGTTAATTTGATTTATCTGTAAATTAGCAGCTTCACTAACTCTCAAACCGCATGAATATAGAATTTCTAAAACTGCATAGTCTCTAATTCCTTTTTCACTTGTAAGATCAGGAGCATTTAACATTTGGTTAATCTCTTCTTCGCTTAAAACTTGTGGTAATGTTTTATCTTTTTTTGGAATAGTAATTTCTTCACTAATTATGCCTTTTGCTAAATTATCGCTTTCTAAAAACATATAAAAATTTTTGATAGTGGCAATTCGACGGGCGATTGTTGATGGTGATAAACCATTCAAAGCTTGATCATAACTAAAATCATTTAAATCGTTCTTATTTAAATCTGTAAGTTCCTTTTTATGTGGATAATATCGCTGAAATTGCAAAAAATCTTCCTTGTAATCTTGTATTGTTTGATTAGTTAAGGTTTTTTCAAAACGACAATATTGTAAAAAGTTTTCAAAAGCATCGATTAATGTCATTGTTTAAATTTGTCCTTTAAATCACTTAATCTAAAAAATATAGGCTTCTTTGCTTTTCTATTTAGTTCATTTATTAAAAGCTGAGTTTTATTTTCACTTTCATGACGTTCAAAGTTATCAAAAGTCATTTGAACTACTACATCATGTTTATCTTTAAGATTTTTCAATGTAAAGCCAATCAAGCGGATTTCTTCGCCCTTATAAGTTTTTTCAAATAATTTAATTCCTTCACGATAAATTTCTTCTCTAGAATCTGTATAATTGTCGAAGCTTTTTGAAACAGTTGTTGTTTGAAAACCTTCTTCGTGGTTCGCATTTTTATAAGTAATTTGAATTGTTTTACATAATCTTCCTGAACCTAAAAAATCATCTAATACGTTATTTATTAAATTAGTTAAAAAATTTCTTATATAGAACTTATCGTTACTATCAAAGTCTAAAGTCCTAGTCATTCCCATTGATTTAGGATCTAAAGGTCCAGTAGAAACAACGTCGCTACTATTTCCTTCTAATTCATCAATCAAATCTTGTTTATAAGAGCCAAAAAAATTACTTAAAGCTTCATCGTTGTTTTTAATTCCGTAATACAAGTCACCAATGGTCTTATATCCTGCTCTTTCAATTTTTGGATAGGTTTTCTTCCCAATGCCAAATAAATCTTTTACTGGCAAAGGAAATAAGATATCTTTTATATCTTTTTTTCGAATAATTGTTATACCCATAGGCTTTTTATAATCTGAACCCATTTTGGCCAAAAATTTAGTTGGCGCAACACCAATTGAACATTTCAATTTTGTTGTTTTAAATAATCCATCTTGCAACTTTTTTAAATATAGTTCCGGATTATTAATGTTTTGAGTTCTAAAAACATCAGTAAAATCACAAAAACATTCATCAATTGACATTTGTTCTATTTTTCTTGTGTAACGTCTAATATAAGAAATAAATTCTTTAGACATCAGTTCATAAAATTTATAATCGCCTGGCAAAAGAATTAGATTCTTGCAAAGCATTTTGGCTTGAAATGTAGGCATACCAGAATGAATGCCATAACTTCTTGCTTCATAAGAGCAAGTTGAAACAATACCTTTTCTTCCATCGCCTCCTACAGCAACAGGCTTTCCAATTAAGGTTGGGTTTTTAATTTCTTCGCATCTTACAAAGAATTGATTTAAGTCTATATGAACAATAACTTTTGCCATATATATACTAATTAACTACTAATAAACTACTAATTTCTAACTATTTTTACTTTCTTTTATTTTTTCTTTAGCATCAGTAATAGTTTTTTCTAAATCTTTAATAAGTTCAGTTCCTTCAAAATAAAGTTTTAAACTTTCATCTAAACTAGCTTCACTATTGTCTATTTTATGAACAATATCTTCCAATTTATTCATCTTTTCTTCAAAAGTTTTTTCCTTATTTGACATACTCATCCTCCTTTGAAACAACTTTACTTATTACTCTGCCATTGCTTAATTTGATACTAAGTAAATCATCATTATTAACTTGTGTTATAGAATTAATAACTTCTCCTTTTTGGTTTGTTACTATTGAATAACCCTTATTTAATATGTTATTCGGATTTAAAAGTTCTAAGCTTCTTTTTTGATAATCAAGTCTTTTTTCAACTTTTGATAACAAATTTTCGATTTTCACATTTAATAATTGCTTTAACGATATAAGCTTGTCGTTATAACTATCATAAATTGATTCCATATTTTGAAAATATTTGAGACTTTTAATTTTCAAAAGCTTATTTTCTAAAGTCGATATTTTACCAGTTATTAAGCTGTCTAAGTAACTTTTAATTTGCGTTAAGTCGTATAAAATATCTTCAATATTTGGTACGGCTATTTCTGCAGCTCCTGTTGGTGTAGAAGCAAATTTATCAGCAACTAAATCACACAAAGTTTGATTTATTTCATGTCCGACAGCACTAATTATTGGTGAATTTAGGTTATAAATACATCTTACAAGTCTTTCATCGTCAAACGCACTCAAATCTTCACTAGCACCTCCGCCGCGTCCAATTATCAAAAGATCATATTTATTATCGGCAGCATTGAGATTTTTAATTAAGTCATCTACAGCATTTTCACCTTGAACAAGAGAAGGAATGATTGTAACTTCAACTAAAGGAAAACGTCTTTTTAAATTAAATTCAAAGTCTAATGCTGCAGCACTATTTTTGCCAGTTATAATTCCTATATTTTTAGGGTAGGAAGGTATCTTCTTTTTATGCTCAATATTAAAAATTCCCTCTTGGAATAGTTTCTTCTTTAATAATTCTTTTTTTAAATAAGAATCTCCTACTCCAAAAAGAGAAATATTTTTGCATATTATTTGATAAGTACCACTTGGTGGATAAGAACTAATTGAGCCGCAAACGAGCACTTCATCACCGTTTTTTGGCTCAAAATTTAAAGAAAAGGTATCATATTTAAATAAAACAGCGTTTATTGAACACTTCTCATCTTTTAAAGTGAAATAAATATGTCCTGACTTATTTCTGCCTTTATAATTTGAGATTTCACCTTTTAAATAGATATTCTTTAAAGTAACTGTATTATCAAATAAAACCTTAATATATTCGTTTATTTGACTAATTGAGTAATAAACTTGTTCCTTTTCCATTTAAACACTTGTCCAAAATTGCATTAACAAATTTGTAATCTTTTTCACCACCATCGCCAAACTTTTTAGCAAACTTAACTGCATTATTAATAATAACAGCTTTATCAGTATCTAAGTCTTCAATAAAATATTCAGCAACTGAGGTAATAAGAATTGCTTGTATAGTTGTATTTAATCTTGAGAAATTCCAATTAATTAAAAACTTAGAAATGTAATCAGTTATGATTTCTTGATTTTTTAATGACTTAATTAAGACTTCTTTAATATAAATATCACAATCCTCGTAAGGCATTTTACAAGCTTCTTGAACTGATTCTTGAAAATTAATTGGTACTTTTGTTTCTTCAAGGATCAAGAAAGAGTACATCAATTGAACAATTAATTCTTGAGCTTTATTACGTGTTATTTCAATTTCATTTTCCATCTTCTTTTTCTTTCTTTTCGGTAAGTTTAATTGTGATTTCAAATGGCATTGAATCACAAATAAAGTTCATAGTGTTAGTAATGTATTCGTTAATTTGGCTCTTAATTTGTTCTTTATTAGCGCCTTTTAAAATGCAAGCATTGATTTTGAAAACTACAACGTTATTTTTTAAGCCAATTGAAACATCACTATCATCGTCCTCAAGTAAAATTCCGTTAACGTTTTTTAAAGCTTTATTAGCAATAAAAGTAAAAACTTTAGTTGAAATTCCTAAACGTACTGTGGATTTACGAATATTGTTTAAATAAACATATCTAGTCATCGTTTAGTCCTCCTTTAAAACATTAATTGCTCTACTTCAGAAGCAATCTTACTGGCTGTAAAGCCATATCTTTCAATAACTTCTTCAGCTTTAGCGCTTAAACCAAATTCGTTGATACCGAAGACATTTTTAGCATATTTATGTAAGCCAAATGGTGAAGCCATTTCAATAAAAGCACGTCTATCATAGCGATCACCTAAAACTTTAAATTGATAAGCTTTATCTTGAGCATCAAATAATTCTGTAGAAGGCATTGAAACAACTCTAATGCTATAGCCCTTATCTTCAAGAATTTTCTTTACTTCAATAGCTAAACTGACTTCACTTCCGCTTGCTATCAATGTAAAGTTAAGATTTGCTTTAGATTCTTTTGCGACGATATAACCACCTTTTTTAGTTCCTTCAACACTGCTATTTTCAAGTAAAGGTAAATCTTGTCTTGATAAAACAATTGCTGATGGGGTTGTTGTTGATTCAAAAGCTAATTGATAAGAAGCAAAGACTTCTCTAGCGTCGGCAGGTCTAAAGACATTAACATTTGGAATTGAACGTAACATCGCAAGTTGTTCAATAGGTTGATGGGTTGGTCCGTCTTCGCCAACTGCAATAGAATCGTGACTAAATAAATAGATTGTAGGTAATTTTTCAAGTGCACTCATTCTTATTGCCGCTTTGCAATAATCAGAGAAAACCATAAATGAACCAACGTATGGTCTTAAACCACCATGGAGCAAAATTCCATTTGCGGCACTCGACATAAAGAATTCTCTAATGCCCCAATTAATATTTTTACCATTTCTATTTTTAGCGTTCCAATCAGTTTCACCTTTTAAAGCTGTTTTAACGCTTCCAGCAACATCAGCCGAACCGCCAAAAGTATTTGGCAATAATTTAGAAAATAAATTCAATACTTCACCTGAGATGTTTCTAGTTGAATTCTTCTTTAAAATATTTTCTGGTAATGGAATATTTTTAACGTAACCTGAAACATTGTTTGTACTAAGCATCATAATTTCTTTAAACTTAGCTGGATTTGTTCTTTGGAATTTAGCCAATTCACTTTGATAAATACTATATGCTTCTTCACCACGTTTAATAAATGTATTTTTAAAGTTATCATAAACCTGTGTTGGAATTTCAAATGGAGGATATGTATAACCGTATGATAATTTTGTATTATTGCCATCCTCTTCACCTAAAGGAGAACCATGTACCTTGCTAGTTCCTTGATTTTTGCTCCCTAAGCCAATAATAGTCTTAAAGATTACGACTGTAGGTGCATTTTTATTCTTTTTAGCAAAAGCGATAGCTTTTTTAATCTTCTTATAAGAATTGCCTTTTCTACAATAAACTACATTCCAGTGACAAGCTAAGAATCTATTGATAACATCTTCATCACTAGATTGAGCTAATGGTCCATCTAAAGTAACATCGTTTTTATCATATAAAAGAATTAATTTATTGAGTTTATTTAGCCCTGCAAAAGAAATTGCTTCTTGAGAAATGCCTTCTTCTAAACATCCATCTCCACAAAGACAGTAGGTATAATGATCATAAACTTTTTTACCATACATAGCTTGGAGTTTGGTTTCTGCCATGGCCATACCAACTGCTTGAGCAATTCCTTGACCTAATGGACCGCTTCCAGCATCAATTCCATCAGTTAAACCAAATTCTGGATGACCTGGAGTTAAAGAATCAAGTTGTCTAAATGATTTTAAATCATCAATTTTAATGTTATAGCCAGCTAAATGTAAAATTGTGTAATAAAGCATGCTTCCATGTCCACAGCTCATTACAAAACGATCACGATTAATCCATTTGGATTGATAAGGATTAGCGACTAAAAAATCCTTAAATAATGTATAAACAATTGGTGCGGCACTAATACACATTCCTGGGTGTCCGCTTTTTGCTTTGTTGATTCCATCAATACATGTTGCTCGAATAGCAGCAATTGATAAATCATCAATGTTTTTAAAATTATTCAGTTTTTTAGCCATTGTCTTTCTCCTTAACAACTTCAATACCTAATTTATCTAATTGTTCCTTATCAACTTCATAAGGAGCATTACTTACAGGGTCAACTGCAGCTAAATTTTTAGGGAAAGCAATAACATCACGGATATTATCAGTTCCACTTAAAATCATTGCCAATCTATCAAGTCCAAGAGCAAATCCACCATGTGGAGGTGTTCCATATTTTAATGATTCAACAAAGAAGCCGAATTTTCTTTGAATATCTTCTTCAGTGAATCCTAAAACTTTGAAAATCATTTCTTGAACTTTTTGATCATAAATTCTTAAAGAACCACCGCCTGCTTCATAACCATTGATAACAATATCGTATGCGTATGAATAAACATTATATGGTTCGGTAAATAACTTATCGATATCTTCGTCACATGGTCTTGTAAATGGGTGATGACATGGTGTGATTTCACCAGTTTCTTCGCTTTTTTCAAATAATGGGAAATGTACTACCCATAATAAATCATAAGTATTAGGTTTAATTAAATTGAGCTCTTTAGCGAGTTGAGATCTAACAGCGCCTAAACCAAAATTAATATCTCTTAAAATATTTCCAGTAGCAATAATTAATGCGTCGCCGTTATTTAACTCCATGGCTTTGATTAATTCTTCTTTTAATTCAGAAGAAATAAATTTAGCAATGCTTCCTTCTAATTCACCATTAACATACTTCAAATAAGCAAATTGCTTCATATTAAATTTAGGAGCAATTAAGTTTATAGCGTCTTGTTTTTTTCTAGAAAGATGTTCAGCAAAGCCTTCAACCTTAATAGCCTTTGTATATTTATTTTCTTGATACAATTTAAACTCAGACTTACTAAGAATGTACTTAATATCTACTAGATACATACTAAAACGTGTATCTGGCTTGTCTGAACCGTATTTATTAACTGCTTCAAGGTAGTCCATTCTTCTTAAAGGAAGTTTAACATCATAATTTAGAACATCTTTAAAAATCTTTGAAACAAGTCCTTCTCCTAATTCCAATATTTGATCTTGGTTAAGGAAACTTGTCTCAACATCTATTTGAGTAAAATCTGGTTGTCTATCAGCTCTTAAATCTTCATCTCTAAAGCAACGTGCAATTTGGTAATATCTTTCAAATCCAGAAACCATAAGCATCTGCTTATAAAGTTGTGGAGATTGAGGTAAAGCATAAAAACAGCCTTTATGAACTCTACTTGGAACTAAATAGTCTCTTGCGCCTTCAGGAGTTGATGGAGAAAGATATGGTGTTTCAATTTCTATAAAATCGTGAGAATCTAAGTAATTGTGAGTCGCTTTAACAATGTTTGCTCTGATTTTAAAACGCTTTTGCATGCAATTACGTCTTAAGTCAAGATAGCGGTATTTTAAGCGAATATCTTCATTAGCATCTGTTACTTCTTGTGTTGAAATTGGAGGTTGTAAAGCTGTATTAATGACTTTGATTTTGCTTGCAACAACTTCAACTTCACCAGTAGGCAAATTTTTATTAGGAACATCTTTTTTAGAAACAATACCCTCGACCTCTAAAATATATTCGTTTCTAATATCAGGTAATTCGATTTCATCAGTTTTTACGCAAATTTGAATATATCCTTCTCTATCTCTAAGATCGATAAAAAGTAAGCTTCCAAGGTTACGTTTTTTGGAAACCCAACCCAATAAGGAAACTTTTCTTCCGACATCTTTAAGTCTTAAATTTCCACAATAGTCAGTTCTATTAAATCTTTCTTCTACGCTCTCCATAAGTATACCTTTCTATGCTTTATTACAATCGTTATGATGGCAGCAATGTCCTTCCTCATTTTCGCAATCACAATCACAATCGCCATCACATTCACAATCATCACCTTCGCAGCAACAACAATGTGAATCAGAATGTTGGTGCTCTTTATCAAACTCACTGATTAGATAATCCATTAAATCGTTCATAGGAATATTAACTTGCTCTTTAGTATTCATATTTTTAACGTTTACTGTTTCATCTTTGAGTTCATCATCACCAATAATAACAGCATATTTTGCATTTTTTCTCTCTGCTTTTTTGAATAAAGCTCCCATCGACTTTTTCTCGTAGCAAACTTCAGTGCTAAAGAAGCCAATTCTTAAATCAAGAGCAAGAGACACAGCTTTTTCAACTGCTTTTTCCCCTATTGGCATGATATATATGTCAATTCCGTTTGACAATTCTGGGAATAAGCCATCTTCTTCCATGATTTTAGCAAGTCTTTCAATGCCTAATGCAAAGCCAACACCTTCAATATCGGGACCACCAATTTCACTGATTAAATGTCCATAGTGTCCGCCTGCTCCAATAGCACCATAATTATTACCATTTACTGATGTGTAGTGAAATTCAAAAACAACACCAGTGTAATAATCAAGACCTCTGACTAACTCATCGTCGACTTCAAAAGGAATTTCTAAATCAGTCAAATATTTTTTGATTTTTTCAAAACGTTCTCTTGCAGCTTCTGATAAATAATCTGTAATTTTAGGTGCTTTATCAATAATTGGTCGATCGTCTGGATCTTTGCAATCTAATATTCTAAGAATATTCAATTTATAACGTTCTTTACAATCGTTACACATTTCATCAATGTGTGCACCAAAATATTCTCTAAGAGCTTTTTTGTAATTTTCTCTTGTTTCTTCATCACCTAAAGTATTAATAAGTAACTTTAAATTTTTAAATCTTAAGAATGAAAGCATGTGATAACCTAAAACTATAGTTTCAACATCTCTTTCAACTGTACTTACCCCAGCACATTCAACGCCAAATTGATTAAATTGACGGTATCTACCTTGTTGAGGTCTTTCGTATCTAAAATTAGGTCCGCAATAAAAAGCTTTAACAGGAAAGTCCTGGTTGGCAAATAATTTTGCATTTACCATACTTCTAACAATGCCTGCAGTCATTTCAGGACGTAATGTTATACTTCTTCCGCCTTTATCTTCAAAAGTGTACATTTCTTTTCTAACAATATCGCTACTATCACCAACGCTTCTTGTGAACAATTCACTATTTTCGATAATTGGTGTTCTAAATTCTTGGTAACCGTAGTTAACAGCGATATTTGTTAGAGTTTCTTCAATATATGAATATTTAAGAGCTTCCTCTTTTATTACATCGTGTGTTCCTTTTACAACATTAAACATATTAAACCTCGTATTCCTAATAATTATAAATAATTATTAATCCTTCTAGCAAGTTAGACTATCATTAATGTATAACTCGCTTTACATCGTAAACGTCTTTTGTACTCTTCAAAATATCTTCAACATGACTCAAAACGTTAGCATCACTTACATAAATTTGTGCATATACGCTTGTTTGATTTGAATCTGGATGAAATTTTGCTGATAATTCAGTGCATTTTATCTTGTTTGAATTGAATATATTTAAAATATCAGCGACTAAATTTTGACGATCTACGCATTCGATAACAATGTCGACCGGATAAGATTTAATACCTAAATCTTCCTTCCAGTGAACAGAAATTAATCTACTAGTAAGTCCTGCAACGTTAGGACAATTAATTCTATGAACAGTTATTCCTTTACCTTTTGTAACATAACCTACAATACTATCGCCTGGAATTGGAGTACAGCAATTTCCAAGTGTAATTTTAAACCCAGTTTGACCATCAATAGTGACTGGACAATTATCATCATCAAAGTTTTCTTTCTTAAATAACTTGTTTTGACCATCCTCTTTTTTCTTAATACCCAAGAAATCTGCAATCTGGCCAGGGTTAGGATTATGAGCACAAATTAATATAAATAAATCATCAATGGTAGATACTTGGTAGTTTTTTAGTACTTTTTCAGTATTTAATAAGTTCATCATTTCTTTTTCATCAATGCCTCTATCTTTGAAAAAGTCTTCGCAAACTTGTTTTCCTTGACGAATTTTATCATCTCTTAAAAATGACGCATTCTTCTTTTGTAAGAATTTTTTAATATGTGATTTTGCGCTAGCTGTTTTGACAATATTTAACCAGCTCTCGTTAGGTCCGCTAGCGGTTTTTGATGTTCTAATTTCAACAACATCTCCCGTTTTCAAGATTGTGTTCAATGGTACTAAGTTGTTATTAACAAGTGCCCCTACTGCCATATCACCAACCTTAGTATGAATCTTATAGGCAAGATCAAGCGGAGTTGAACCGTTTGGTAAATCTACAACTTTTCCTTTTGGTGTAAAAACATATACGTTTGCCTCAAAGATGTCTTTACTTAAAGATTCCATATACTCAGTTGCGTTCTTATCTTGAGTTTCACTATTTAAATGCAAGAAATCTCTAAACCAATGTAGTTTTTCTTCAATTTCGTGTTGTTCTTGTTTAGGACTATAATGAGAACCTTCTTTATATCTCCAGTGTGCAGCAACACCAGTTTCAGCGATTTCATCCATTTCTTTAGTTCTGATTTGAACTTCGAAAACATTACCATCGCCAGCAATAATTGATGTATGTAAAGATTGATACATATTTGGCTTTGGCATCGCTATATAGTCTTTAAATCTACCAGGAATAGGTTTAAAGTTGGCGTGAATTAAACCTAATATTTCATAACAGTTTAATTCAGTTTCGGTAATAATTCTAATCGCTAAAAAATCATAAATTTCATCAAAGGTATGACCTTTTAAATACATCTTTTTATAAATTGAATATATTGATTTAATTCTAGATTCAATTTCAAATTTGATTTTTTGCTCGATTAAAATATCCGCAATTTTCTTCTTTAAGTTATTTAAAGATCTAGTTCTATTTTTAATCTTTTCATCTAGTTCTTCTGCAATTGCATGATATTCAACAGGTTTTTCAACCTCAAGAGATAAATCTTCAAGTTGACTTTCGACTCTATAAATACCTAAACGATGAGCAATTGGAGCAAATACTTCAAGAGTTTCTTTAGCTAAAGCGTGCTGTCTTTCAGGCTTTAAAGCCTTAATTGTTCGCATATTATGAAGTCTATCAGCCAGTTTTATGATAATAACACGAACATCTTTTGCCATGCCTAAAAAAATCTTTTTATGGTCTTCAGCAGCAAATTCTTCTTCCGTACGATGCGATAATTTTAAACGTTGAATTTTAGTTAAAGCGTCGACAATTCTTGCGCAGTCTTCCCCAAACTTCTTTTTGATATCCTCAACTGTTGTATCGGTATCCTCTACAACATCATGCAAAAACGCTGCAGCAATAGTTGTTGGTCCACCTTGAAGAGAGGCTACAATATAGGCAACTTCAATTAAGTGCTGTAGATATGGCTCACCACTTTTTCTAAAAATTCCATCATGCTTAACCTTTACGTAATTATAAGCATCTTCTATCATCTTTCGATCTTTTTCATCATGAATATAAGCATAATAAATTTCTTTTACGTCTTCGAAAGTATGCATAGTGTAACCACCA
>UQFQ01000014.1 GCA_900540395.1 uncultured Mollicutes bacterium
AGCTAAAGGCTACTTTGGAAGTAAACATATTCTTTACAAAACCGCTAAAGAACAAGTCTTACGTTCATTAAGATATGCTTACATTGATAGAAGAAATATCAAAAGAGATTTCAGAAAACTTTGGATTAAAAGAATTAATGCTGCTTGCAGATTAAACGACATCTCCTATTCAAAGTTTATGCATGGATTAAAAGTTGCTAAGATTGACCTTAACAGAAAAATGTTAAGTGAAATTGCAATTCACGATCCAAAAGGTTTTACAGAATTAGTTGCTTTAGCTAAAAAAGCTCAATAATTCATTTAAAAAATACTTAGAAAATCACTCCTTTAAAGAGTGATTTTTTTATGCTTTTAAAAACGATTAAATATAATTTATAGCTTCTCGCTTATCTACTCATGAATTAAATATTTATCTTTCTTTCAAAAGAATTATGTAGGTCTTATATTGAGCTTATTGGAATAGCATAAACATTTTCATCTATTTTATAAACTGATGATGTATTACAAATAACAAAACTAGTTCCTACTTGATATGATGAAGAAAGGAGTTGCTTAAATGCTTTAATATCACTTTTAGTAAACTTAATCCCACTTTTACATTCAATAAGATGCAAAGTCGCATTTTCTAAAATTATTAAATCAATTTCATTTTGATTGTTATCTCTATAATAGAAAAAGTTTTCTCTTTTGTTGTTATTTCTAAATGACTTTTTTAGCTCGTTTACAATAAAAGTCTCCACAAATCTGCCTTTAAATATTGAATTTTTAAGTGATTCAGGATTACTTAAATTAGCTAAATAACAAGCTAAACCTGTATCACAAAAATATAACTTAGGTCTTTTAACAATCCTTTTTACAAACGATAATTCGTTGTAAGGCTTTAATAAATAAATGATATCTCCTGCTAAAAGAACACTTATCCAAGATTTAATAGTTTCTATTGTAACGCCAACTGACCTAGCAATCGTTTCATATACAAGTTCTTGTCCGGTCATTGAAGCAAGAAGTTGCATAAAATATTGAAACTTCAACTTATCTCTTATGTTTATTATTTTTGATACGTCTCTTTCAATATATGTTGATAAATAAGAACTATAAAAGAATTCTGTATCAAGTTCTTTATTTGCATATAGTTCTGGATACATACCACGAGTTATATACTCAAAAAGAACGTCTGAATTATAATCAAAATAATTACTTCTTTGTGCTAATTCTAAAATATTATAGGAAAAAACTTTTTCATCAGAATTATTTATCTCTCTTAAACTTAAAGGACACATATTGATTATGCCAACTCGTCCAGCAAGCGATTGACTTACACCCTGCAATAATTCATAAGATTGTGAGGAAGTTAATACATACATTCCGTAATTTGAACCATTCTCTAATTTTTCTTTATTTACAATGGCCTCAATCGCATCAAAGAGTCCAGGCGCATTTTGCACTTCATCTATTATTAAAGGCCATTTATGTGTTTCTAAAAACAATTCAGGATCAGATTTTGCCTGTTCTCTTAAACGTAAGTCATCTAAACTTACATAGTTAAATCCGAGTTCTCGTTTTAACTTAAAGCATAAAGTAGATTTGCCTACTTGTCGTGCTCCTGTTATTAAAACCACTGGTCGATTTTTTATACTTTTTATAACTTCTTTTTCAATCGTTCTTTCAATCATCTTTTATACCTTTCACCTAATTATACCTTAGTAAAAAATCGAGTACAACTAGAGATTTGTATAAAATATAGACTATTCTTAGTTCAAGCTCTCTTCATCAAGTAAAAATTCAAATAAGTCCATGGTAGTAACGCCAAAATCATCTTTAGTTGGTTTAAGACCATTTTTAGTTATTAAAATTTTTTTAAAACCATCATTTAAAAGATGCAAATAAAATAATTCAATTAATTAAAATTTCGCCTGCACGACTAGTACCTGTGACAAGTTTAATTAGTCCATTATGCTTACGTGCAATGAGCTTGTTTAAATATCCGCTTCTTTTAAAAATCATATTTATTTCCTCATTAGCTAATCGAAAAAAATCAAAAACTTTGAAAAATTTCGATTATATTTTAAGATTTAGGCTATTATTATCGAATTCTAATCGAAAAAAATCAAAGACTTTGAAAAATTTCGACTAGAGTTTTATAGCGACTTTCAGAAATTTAATATGAAATAAGGTAAACTAGAAATAAATATCCGTTGGACTAAGGAAGTTTATAAGGATTAAATTAAAAGCAATGCGATCATCTTTTGCTAAGGCTAAAATTTCAACCTTTATTTTGTTAGCAAAAACATTAACTATTTCGTTCCCTTATTACATCCTCAATTGATTTATATTCCTTTTGGATTTTAAAAAGATTGTCCAAATCATCATAAAGTTGTAAAGCTAAAGCAAGCTTAACTAAAGAAGCTAAAGAAATATCGCCTGTTTTTTCAAATCGTCTAATAGAAGCATAGCTTACGCCAGATAGTTCAGATAATCGTTGTTGTGAAACTTTTCTATTTTTTCTAATTGTTTTAAAACGTTGGCTAATTTCTAATTGCTTTTCATAATAGGTTACAAACTCTAATGCTCTTTCTTCCATATGCTAATATATTATCATTTTTCTAGCAAAAATGCACTATTATTGTTAATATATGAGCAATTTTTATTTATAATTTTCTAGCAATAAAATTTACTTAAAATCTGCCGTTACTGACATTTTAAATGAATAACCACATAAAGTTTTAATAGGCACAAAATTATTTAGTCGTTTTTATATTAATATCTTTTTAAGATTAAGTCGTAAGTTAATCGTAAGTTTGTCGGGACTTGCACCAAGTTTCCTATAGCTCAACGACGAATCATTAATATAATTTTTTAAAACTTCCCTAACTACATTCATATCTTTTACAAATGCCATATACAATTCCTCCAAATGTATTAAAGAAATTGTATTCCCTTCAAATTAGGGTGGTCAAATTCGCCGATATGACTGGTCAGATTAGCCGATACAAGTGGTCAAATTCGCCGAAATATTCAAATATTGAAAGGAAAAGAAACAAAATATTAATTTGTCAAAATTATTATTGGTATGTCTTCTAATTACGAATTCTTAATTGATTAAACTTCCAGCTTTAAGTTCTCAACATAAGTCTTATAGCTATCATATAGTATTCCACTACTATCAATATAAATATCAGTACCTCTTAAGAAACCTCTAATTTTGCTAGTCGAAGTTAAAATGCCATACTCTTTAAGTAAGTAATTTACTAAGTCACTAAGTGAAATATCCCCAAAACCTTTTACTATGTACTTTATAAAATCACCAAGAGTAAACCTTGATTTTGAAAATATAATTACATTATCAAAACTAGCATAGCTTAATAGTTTTGAAACTTTAACAATTGATGAAATTAAATTATCGCCATATCCTAATTCATCTATATCAAAATGAGCTCCTTCTTTCTTTAACTTATAAATAGTGAAATAATCATAATTTTCTCCAAGACTACAAACTTCTTTTTGAAGAGTAGATAGTCTTTCTTTATCAAAACCAGCTTCTTCTAATTTCCTAATATTGATGAACTTATTATGTTCATACTCAATGATTTCTAGGTTATTAATTAAATCATAAAAGATCATTTCATAGGTCGAAGATAAGTAATATTTTCTGACTTCTGTTTTATAAAAAAAGTCATGTTCTGTGAACTTTTTAACTAAAAATGATGATAAATTGTTTGGTTTTTTAATAATGATTCCAGTGTAAAAATTATAACCTACTGATTCTAAATTAATTTTATCTAACTTGTTAGCTAATTCATTACTAAATAAACCAGCTATTTCATAAACTTCATTTATGAAATAGCAATCATTAACTAGTCTCTCTCTTAAATACAATCTCTCCTCATCATTTAAAGAACTATGTTTTATTCCATTAATCTCGTTGTTACATACTCCTACCCAATCAGCAAGAATAACATTATAAGCAATTCCGGTTTCATTAGAGATATCTCTACTAAGTTCACCTAAAGTTTTATAATCGTTTTCTCTCCACTTTTTAAGTACATATTCTTTTCTATTCGTTTCACCTATCTTGATTATTGGGTTTCTACCAAATACAACTTTCAGGTCACTTATTGAATTCTTTTGTGAAAGACATTTTAAAATGAAATGAAGATCATATGGTTCTTCAATTCCGTATTCTTTCATTAAAGAAGGATAGTTATCAAAAAGAAGTTTAGATGAAATTTCCATATTGTTATATGGAGTAAAATCTAATGTATCTAGTAATTCTTTAAAGTCATAACTATAGAAATCATAATAACGAAGTGTCGAAGGATATTTAGATATAATCTCCGGATCTAAACGAAAGGCTAGAGTCCTTACAAACTCACTATCAATGAAAAACTGTTCTGTTTCTTCTGGTATAATTTTCTTGATAAATTCGTTAAACTCATTAATCAAATTAGAATGCTTAATATTGACGTTAATCATTTTTAAATAATGTTTAACCAAAAGACCTTTTCTCTTTATAACGTACTCTCCATTCATTAACACATAGTCTTTTAAACTGAAGGTCAACCATGCCTTTTTAATGTCTGGATCAATGAAAGTATCTTCTTCAATTCCTTGAAGATCTTTGTTGCCGTGTATGTAACGCATTTGTAAGTAACAATAAAGGTTTAAGTCATTAAAGATAGCCATAAACTGAGATTTAGTTAACTCATAATTTTCATAAAGATATTTATATTTGTCTTCTTTAAACGTTAAAGGTCCGGTTGTGTCTTTTACCTTTCTATCAAAAAATGTCTTAATAATTTGCCTCACTCTTTCACGAGTAACATTAAAAAGAAGAGAGACTTCTTCAAGAGTCTTCCCAGAATATCTTTCAAGAACTATCTTTTTATCTCTAGAATCTTTAACAGTTTTTAAGTAATCATCAAAAGACTCTAAATTTAAGTAATCGTATTTATAGAAGTATTTTTCATTCAGAATAGTTATTTTGTTTGACTTTAAAAGGTTTTCAATTAATGAGTCTATATCTTCCTGATTTACTACTTCTTTAATTTCCTCTAAAGTTGAGCCTTCTGCTTTTTGTTTCAAAAAATTAGTAATTGAAGATTCCGAGTTAAATTCGTTGTCTTTGTTATTCAAAAACTTTAAAGTCGATTCAATTATTGCTTTGAATTTAATTTTCCCAAATCCATCTAAATATAAAAAAGTTGAATATTCAGTATTTAATAGATCAAAGAGATTGTTAATATTATTTCTTTTTAGTAACTCGACACAAGCAAAAGATAAACCAATCTTATCTATACTTCTATTTTCATAAACTTTGTTTTTGATTAGATCTTTTACTAAGTTATTTTCAAGTATAAATTGATTATGGGAAATGTCTTTTTTAAAAGCAGTTTGTATGGCTTCTATTAGACTATAGAAGAATTTAGAATCTAAACCAGAGAGTGATAAAGCATCTACATAATTAACATCTTTTAAGTCTTTAATTAAATAGTAGCCACTACTATTTAATATCTTGATATTTTTTGAAGCGAAATAACAAATATCAAGCGGTTCATCATCTATATCTTCAAGAAATAGATTAGCAATTTTAATAAATTTACTATTTGTTAATAACTTTGATAAACCATTTTCATCTAGTAAAGTTTTAAATTCTGAAAAAGTAAATCTTTCTAAGTCATCATAATGATGAATGTAAAACTCTTTTAGTATCTTTACTTCTTTTTTCTTAAGAAGAGAAAATGAATCGTATGGATCGATATCATTTTTAGTGAGGAATAGACCATTGGAAAAAGAATCTTTGGTATCCACAAGAACTTCTTCCTTTGAATTTAAATCTTTTTCATTGATGGTATCTGTATTTTCTTCTAATAATTCACCTATTTCCATATCTTTAAACATTATACAGGAAAATAGTTGAGGATAAATTCTGAAATTACGGAATTATTTTAAACTGAATGTTTAAATAGATAGTAATGTGGTTTAGTAAGAAGAAAAACATAAACTAGAGGAAAGTTGATGAGGATAGTTGGCGCTTGCCTGATGAATACAATGGAGGATATAGTTTTGCATCTAAGGATATCTGTTCAGTTCCTACATAAAATATAAAAAATCAATTTAAATTAGGTTTTGTGGGGGATTTTGTGAAAAATTATAGAATAATATTATCCAAAGTTAAAATAATTGATTGGTAAGAACAGGCACTAAAGCACCTAGTTGTTTGATAAATTAAGTAGCGAGATAAATTATGATAATCGTGAGTTTGTCGGGAGTCCTTTATGTCTATACCTATTACTATTAAAAAATACTAAACGAAAACATTGTTGAATCAGCACGCATTGAGCTCAGAGAAAACCGGAATCCAGATGCCACTTTAAAAACAATCAGTGCTTTTGCAAATGATACTGATAATTGGGAAGCGGATATATTGTAATCGGCATTAAGGAAAATGAAGGGCAGATCGACTTACTGAATTCTGGATTGAATATCAATGAAATAGATAATATTCAAAAAGATATATTAAGATACTGTAACTTTTTGAAGCCACAATATATTCCAGAAACTGAACTTGTAAACTATAAAGGTAAAAATCTTCTGCTTGTTTGGTGTCCAGGTGAGTACGATATACCATATCTTTGCCCAAAGAAGCCAACTGTTGCTCATTCTGAGAGAATTTACTATATAAGAAAACTTTCTTCCACTATCGAGGCTACTCCTAACGAAATCACAGAATTAATATCATTAACTCGCAATATTCCTTTCGATGATCGCATAAACATCAAAGCTAACATTAGCGATTTAAAACTTCCTTTAATTAAAGCTTTCTTAGAAGAAATTGGTAGTTCATTGGCAAATGATTTTGAGAAAAAGCCCCCTGAAGAGTTAGCAAGAAATTTAAGAATAGCTGACGGACCTCAAGAATTTTTTAAGCCTATCAATGTTGGCTTACTATTTTTCAATTACGGGCCAGACAAATTTTTTCCATATTGTCAAATAGACCTCGTTAATATTTCAGATCCTACTGGTCAAGGAATGGAAGAATTTGTCTTTAAAGGTCCAATCGACCAACAACAAAAAGATGTTTTAAGATACATAAAAAATAATGTTATTGCAGAAAAAGTGTTTAAGGTTCAAAATCAAGCGGAAGCAATCCGTATAAAAAATTATAGTTATGAGGCCATTGAGGAATTTGTCTCTAATGCAATTTATCATCGATCCTATCGATTATATGAACCAATAACCATAAGGATAGAAAAAGAATTAATCGAGATTACATCTGCTCCTGGACCAGATAGATCAATAAATGATGAAGATATTAAAAATTTAACTATGCGCTCTAGAAGATATCGTAACCGACGCATTGATGATTTTCTAAAAGAACTAAACCTTGTAGAAGGAAGAAATACTGGCATTCCAACTGCTTTAAAAAGTATCAAGAATAATGGTTCACCACTCCCAAAATTTATAACAGATGAGGAGCGTACTTTCTTTTCAGTTATAATACCTATCCATGAAACTTTTAAAACAAACAAAGCAAAAGTTACATCTTCTTCGAAAGAAAAGAAAAAACCAAAGAAGAAATTAAGGATGAAATTTTAGATCTTCTATCAGCATCAAATTTTTCAGCCGTTAGTTTATATCACAAACTAAATTATTCAGGAAATCCTTCAAGAACTTTTAGAGATTGCATCAACAATCTGATAAGCGAAGGACAAGTTAAATACGTTAAAGAAAACAAAAATTCATCTACTAACTTATTAACCAAGATTTAAAAATATGCTACTTTTTCTTTTTAAGTAAATACAAAATTTCTTAAAAATCTTTGCAAAACTCTATTATTATATCTATTTTTAAAAACGAGTAGCGAAACTTTTAAACCATTTAACTATCACAAAACTTTAACATATTTAAAATTTAAAAAACTAAAAACTTAAAGATTTTCCATTCGAATAATTTTCTTAAAAAAATAAATTAAATAAATTAGCCTTGATAAATGAATATCATTATTTAATCCATCCAATTTCACTATTCCATTTATAATCCCATTTACAATCGCTTATTATTGAAGCTAAAACGGGTTCAAGAAAATCATTAATTGTTCTGATAACAACAAAGAAAGATAATTCAGTAATGTTGAAATTTTCCAAAAATTTTTTCCGTTGATTATTCATTCTTTCATTATTTTTTAATTCATCAATATGTTTGAATGTATTCTTATCAAAGTACGTGTTTCGAACTTTTAAAGTTCTAATGATGGCTTCTTGAAGCTTAAGACCATCGAAATTAAATGTTTTTGAAAGGTAATAAATATCATAAAAATCTTTCATGCGGCTGGTTAATTCAAGGCGTTCAATTATGGCATCTAATTTTTCTGCTATAGTGCTTTCGAGTGAATAAGTATTAATAACAGGTGGTTCAAAAGTTGTTAATTGTGTTGCAATAGTTCTTTTTTCGATTTTAGGAAAAATAATATCTCCAACTCCTATATCAACATTAAAATATATGCGCACATTTTTAATCTTGCATAAAATTTGCACGCTAATTCCTGGATATTTTCTTTGTTTAGTTATTGGCTCAAAGTTTAATACAGACATACTGATAAAATCATTTCCTGTATTAACATTCAAAATCGTATCAATCATTATTTTTATATCATTTAATGTATTAGGATAGCCGCTAAGCAAAAAATCTACATCCATAGTAGGTCTGCTTTTAAAATTAGTTAGAGCATATATAAATAAGCCACCTTTGAGTACTAAATTATTAGCATAAAAAGAATGAGAAAGTTTCCTTAAAAATTCCTCTTGAGCAAACAATTGGAGACACTGTTGATAAGGTATTCCCGATTTAACCGCCTTATTTTTTAATTTTGCTAAAATAGACGCCGCTCTATCTTCCATTAAAGCCACACTCCTATCCGTTCATTGACTTTTTTATCAACCTTTAAAATTTTTGAGTAGTTAACTAAATTAACGATATTTTTTTGTGGATCTTTTAAATAACGTTGTATAGCTTTATTAAATGTTTCTTTATCAATTTTATTAACGTTTCTTATTATATCGCAAATTGTACGTTCACGATCATAAATACGAACCTCATAGCCATCAATTTCAATACTCGTTACTCCTAAGGTAAGTAATTCTTTCTTAACGCGATAAGCTTTAATAAAAGGGTAATCTATTTTAAAACGTTTACGAGATGCATTTTTATCAATAGCAAAACTCCGCTTTGCTGGAACTCTATCACTATATTTATAATAGAAAAGAGCTGTTTCCATACAAAGCACTGCATCTGGAAAAAGTTTTTTAATCAGAATAATATCACTTGTGCCATCTTCAACCCAATGATAAAAGCCTCTTCTAACTTTTTCAATCAAGCCAAGGTTAGCTAAAGTTTGAAGGTCTCTATAATACAATCCTTCTTCTGCAAGTTGCTTTCTTGTCATGACATTGTCATAATTTGCAAATATCTTTTTAAAATCCTTAATCTTTGCCTCACTACACATAAATAACTTTGCACAAAATCGCACCAAAGAATTAAAGACGATGGTGTAGTTTTGTACATCCCTTTATTTTATTATCACAAAAATAAAATAAATTGGCAATTCGTTTAAGGCCCCTAAAAATTAAATTTTTGCTTTTAGATATTCTTAATTTTCAACACTACATATAAATAAACTTGCCTCGATAGTTTTAAAAGGAAACGTAAGTATGATTTAATAACTAAAATAAATCAGATTCTTCGTAATTTTTTAAAATTGTGATAAATATTGTTTTTTATTACCAAGATTTAAAAATATGCTACTTTTTCTTTTTAAGTAAATACAAAATTTCTTAAAAATCTTTGCAAAACTCAATTATTTTATCTATTTTTAAAAATGAGTGGCGAAACTTTTAAACCATTTGTTCAATAAATTATAATTAGTTTTTCCTAATAAGGAAACAATCCGCTATTAATTTCGTCAAGAAAGAAAGTGAAATAATAAAATGGTAAAGTTAAAATTTTGTTTTCTGAGTTATAGCCATACTTATTCTTTGATACTTTAATTACAACATCATTTTTGTTATGTTCTCTAAATTCTTTAATTGATGGAATAGTTCCTTTACTCTTTTTTGCATCAATTGGTAGTATTCTTCGGTTGACTTCAATTAAGAATTCAAATTCACTATTTCTTTTTCCTTTCCAATAAAAGAGGTCAAAAGAATAAGCAACAAGTTCAAGCGCTAGATAGTTTTCAAAATATATGCCACTTAAAGCACTTTCCTTATCAACAAAAAAAGATGGAATACTTAATTTACTTTGATAAGTGAATAATCCCATATCATTTAAATATAAACGATATAAATTCTCATCACTTGTAATAGGCGAAGTAACTATCTCTTTTGTTAAACTAGCTTTAAATGCAACATTTGCAGTTTCTAACCAATCTATAGGTGTTACTAATTGTCGATTATTTTTCACTCCCTCTATAGAATTAGCTTTAAAGTTTTTATTCTCTTTGTTTAATTGAGAGTATATATTTTTAAAAACATTTTGTGTTCTGATAATCATTTCTGGAGTTGTTTGATATAATTCCATATCATTCAAGTAATTTGTAAAAATCTCTTTTAATATTTTTGAAACTTCCTCATAACTTTTAGTAGGATCGTTTTTATAAAAGAAATAAGTATCTACAGCATCAGGTAACCCACCAGTAAAGAGATATTCATAAAACACATCTAATAACTTTTGATGAGTATAGTCATCAGTGACTTTCTTCTTTTTATAGGAGTCATATGCAATGTTATATAAATCTAAAGAATAGTTATATAAAAATTCATCAAAAGTTAAAGGATAAATAATAATCTGATTAATCTTACCAACCGGAAACAAAAATTTCTTGTTCTTCATTTTTCTTTTAATCTTCATTCTGACTAAAGATCCAGAAACGATAACATTCATATAATTTTTAAGTTCGTTAATTTGTTTTAACATTCTTAAAATAGGAAGACATTCTTGTACTTCATCAATAATCAAAAGATTTTCGCTTGTTGGAGTAAAATTATGTTCAATTTTTAAATATTGAAGTAATTTATCTAGAGAATTATGTTTTAAATTAAATTCAGTAAAGGCTTGATCGTCTGAACAATCAATATAAAGATATTTATTTTTAAAATGGGTTTCTGCAAAGATATTTTTAATTAAATAAGTTTTTCCTACTTGTCTTGCTCCGTATACTACAAGTGGTTTTTTACGTGGATTATGTAACCATTCTTCTAAATCTTTCTCATATTTTCTATGCATATTTAATCCTCCAACTACTAAGTTATTTTGTAGACTTGCATATAATTACAACTAAATTTTAGGTATCATTGCATATTTTTACAAGAAAAATTTTAGTTAAATTGCATATAATTACAACTTAAAAAATAGAAGAGTTGCATATAATTACAAGATAGGGAGTAATTAGAATTACTTTTAGGCTACCAGTCCAACTTATTTTAGTTGTATGCTCTAAAATTATCACAAAATTCAAAAGTAAAAATGCACAAAATACAAAAGTAAAATACCACAAAATAAAAAAGTAAAAATGCACAACATACAAAAATAGAGTTTGAAAATCAAGCTGTTTACGCATAAAATAAATGTAAGTATTTGAGGTAGAAAATGGAATACAAAAAAAGAATCATTGATGACGCACTAGATTTGAAACTTGAATCATTCGGAGCTGCTTTAATAGTTGGACCTAAAGGTTGCGGAAAAACTACTTCTGCAAAACAAAAAGCTAAAAGTATAGTTGAATTTCAAGATGAAGAGCAAAGAGAAAACTTACTTGAAATTGCTAATACAGCCCCTTCAAAACTTCTAATCGGAGATAAACCACGCTTATTCGATGAATGGCAAGACGCTCCTAAACTTTGGGGTGTAATAAGAAAGTCTATAGATGATTTAGGCGAAAATGGTCTTTATATATTGACGGGCTCTACCTCAAAAGATGTTCAAAAGCCTCATACTGGAACTTTACGTATAAGTCAACTAAAAATGTATCCAATGAGTTTGTATGAAAGCGGAGAATCTAATGGTTCTGTATCAATAATGGACTTATTTAATAATCCTAATAGTTATGATGGATGTATTTCCGATTTAACAATAGATGGGTTAATTTTTACAATATGTCGAGGTGGACGGCCTAAATCTTTATCAAACAAGACAGTCAGATCTCAATTAGAAGTTGCGAAAGACCTATATTTTCAAACCTATTCAATTGATATCTCGAATATTGACGGCATAAAACGTAATCCAAGAATTGCTCAAGCTGTTTTAGAATCATATAGTCGCAACATATGCACTTTAGCAAAAGAAAAAATCATTTTAGCTGATGTAAGTTCTAATTTTTACATAACACAACCAACATTTGATGATTATATATCCGCCTTAGAAAAGCTTTACATTATTGAAGATGTTGATGCATGGTGTCCTGCAATTCGTTCAAAGAGCGCTATTAGATCATCTAAAAAGCGTAACCTAATCGATCCTTCAATTGCAGTCGCTGCAATGGGGTTATCTCCTGAATATTTTGATAGAGATTTTAAAACTCTTGGATTTTTATTTGAGTCTCTTTGTATACGTGATTTAAAGATATACTCTTCTGCTTTTGATGGATATGTAAACTATTATCATGATAGATATGGTCTTGAAGCTGATTGTGTTCTTCGTTTAAATGATGGTAGGTATGCTCTTATTGAATTCAAACTTGGAGAAAGTGGCGTTGAAGAAGGTGCTAAACACTTAAATAAGTTAGAAGATCTTATTAAAAAATATAACGAAACCGAGGAACAAGTACCTATTAGATTGCCCAACTTAAAACTCATTATTACAGGAACAAAATATGGTTATAAACGTGATGATGGTATATTGGTTGTTCCTATTGGGTGTTTGAAGAATTGATATCAAGCACTTGAATAAAAAACTAGTAAAAGATTACAATTTAAAAGCATTTGCAAAAGTAATCTCTTTTAAATCACATCTTCTTCTTTCTTTTAAAAATTCTAAATACAACTAAACCAGCAATCAGAAGTAAAGCAATAAAGCCAACTATTAATCCAATAGTTAATGCTGTATTACCATTGTTTTCCAATTTAGGAATTGATCTAGTTTCTTTGTGACCACATTTAGTGCGCTCCCTTTACAATCACTGCACACAATATTGAAAAGTGGAGTTTTTAACCTTAAAAATTATTGAAAAGTGGCATTTTCATACATCAAATTATGTTGAAAAGTGGAAAATTTTTAGTTAAAATCTTGTTGAAAAGTGGAAATTGTTTTAAATAATTGAACCCAAAACATAAACTTTGGAGGTATAAATAATGCTTTTTCGAAAAATAAAATCGGTAATTGAAGCTCATTTAAAATCTAACTCTAATAAAATATTGCTAATAGATGGTGCTCGTCAAGTTGGCAAATCTTTTATTATTCGAGAAGTTGCAAAAACTCTTTTTCCTAACCTCATTGAAATCGATATGGTAAAAGACTTTGAAGGTCCTAAAATTTTTGCTAACGTTCGTACAACTGAAGATTTTTACCTTCAGCTCAGCACTTTTGCCGGATCTAAAATGAGAAATAAAGAAGACACTATTGTCTTTCTTGATGAAATACAACAATATCCGACTTTGTTAACACTTTTAAAGTTTTTAGCACAAGAAGGTAAATTTACTTATATAGCAAGTGGCTCTTTATTAGGTGTAACTTTAGCTAATACAACCTCCATTCCAATGGGAAGCATTCGAAAAATTAGAATGTTTCCTTTAGATTTTGAAGAATTCCTTATTGCTAATGGCGTAAATGAAATCGCCATCAACACTATGAAAACTAAATTTGAAAATCTTGAACCACTTGAAGAAAGTTTCCACAAAAGAATTTTAGATTTATTTCGAAGATATTTATTAGTTGGTGGTTTGCCTGATGCTGTTAACACATATTTAAATACGCACAACATTCAATTCGTAAGAGACCTACAAAGTGAAATTCAAGAATATTACACTGCTGATGCTACAAAATATGATAAAGAACACAAACTTCATATTTCACGCATCTATAACCTCATACCTTCAACTTTAGAAAACAAAAAGAAAAGATTAATTGTTCAAGATATAGAAAACAAAAAGGGCGCTAAATATAAAACTTATCTTGAAGATTTTGATTATTTAATTAATTCAGGTATTGCTTTAGAAGTAAAAGCCATATCAAATCCAAAATACCCTCTAATTGAGTCAGAAACAAAGAACTTATTAAAACTTTACTTAAATGATGTCGGTCTTTTAACTAACACTCTATATAGCACAAATATAAATGCTATTTTAAATGATACTAATAGCATCAATCTTGGTTCAGTATATGAGACTGTTGTTGCTAGTGAATTAATAGCACACGGATTTAAACTATTTTATTATGACAACCGAAGTAAGGGCGAAGTTGATTATATTATTGATGATTACTTAAATCTCACCGCTTTACCAATTGAAGTTAAATCAGGCAAAGACTATTCAGTCTATAGTGCACTTAATAATTTACTCTCAAGTGAAGACTACCATATTAAAAAAGCCTATGTTTTATCTAACGAACGCCTTGTTAAACAAAAAGGAAAAATAGTATATCTACCAATATATTATGTAATGTTTATTACAAACACTCCTAAAGAGGAAGATTTGTATTTTTAATATTTTATTCATCAAAATTACTAAAAGTTTAAAAAGGTTTTACACAAATTTAAGAACATGTAAACCTTCTTAAACTGATGTAAAACCTTGCAAAACTTATATATTTATAATTTCTTTATCTTAAAGGATGTTTAGATTCAATTTCTAAAATCTCTCTAGCAGTTAAGTATTTTTTCTTTAATAGTTCTTTAGCAATTGCTTCAACAAGCTTTTTGTTTTTAAGTAGGTGCCAATAGACTTTTCTGGTGCATCTTTTAATAATGCGTTCTCTAGCCTTTTCTTTTTGGGTTAATAAGTAATCAGTATCAATAAAGTTTTCAATAGTAACTTTGCCATTATAAAAGCCTTTATAGCCAAGTGATTCAATCATTTCCATTGCTCTAGTATTAACTCTAGAAATATCTTCATTACTGCCTATTCCAACATGCTTAAAGAAAAGCTTTTGAGCAATAGCTCCCCCTAAAGAAATCTGAATATCAATATAGTGAGTGTTGCTATCAAATTGATTTAGAAAATTACATCTATAATAACCACCACCATTATTGACTCTTAAAGAATTGATATCTAATTGTTCACGATACTTTAAAGACACAACACAATGTCCGGCTTCATGAATACAGTTTTTATATAGTTCGTTTTTATCCATATTTTCAAGTAAATTTGGACTGATATTTTCTTCTAGTAAAAGTGCTGATTGAATTAAATTAAATGAATTGATATTTTCTTTCCCGAATCTTAAACAGGCATCATTAAAAACAGCTTTAATATCAACAAATCTTTTAGAAGAAAAAACATTAACCACTTCTTGATCAATCATTTCTTCGCGATTATCAATATTAGCTTTTTCAAGTAAGTAATTAAGATATTTTCTGATATCTTCTTTACTTGGTTCATCAACCTGGATCAATTTATCAATTCTTCCTTTTCTTAGAAGACTATCTGGTAATTTTCTCATATAATTACAAGCACACAAAAGTAAGAAGTTTTTTGATTCTGTTTTAACTCCATCTAGATTTTCTTGAAGTAAACGAATGATTTTAGGTTCTTTATCAACAAGTAAGTCAATTTCATCAATTGTAATAATACATTTAGAGTATTTACGAGCTTCTTTAAATAACTGATTTAAAGTTCCAATCGGTGCTGTTGTATTATTGTCAAAATAAAAGCAAGGAATGTCGTTTAAGTTTTTGTTAATTTCTCTAATGATTAAAGATTTACCATTACCTGGATCTCCATATAAAAGAATTCCTCTAGGTACTTCAATTCCTTGAGCTTCATACTTTTCAGAATTTTTAAACCAATTAATTGTATTAAATAATTCTTCTCTAGCATAATCGAGTCCAATAACATTGCTTAAAAAGGTTTCTTTGTTTAACATATTCATTTCCTCCAGTAGCAATATTATTGATAAAGAAATTTAAAATTACTTATATTTAAATTTTAGTGTCCCTATTTTTGTACAATTCACTTCTTTTTTCTTTTCTTTAAACATTAAATGTTTATAATTTTCTCACAAAGAGCTTAATAAAAATATTTTATTTCATTTATGAACTTATCTAATCTTATTAAGTTTTTGTTTTGAATATTTAAAGGAGGTGTTTTATGCGTTTACTTGATACTTATATCATTAATATCTTGAAGAACTATTCAGATATTAATCATCCATTAGGATGTGAAAAAATCGCTCGTTTGATTAAAGAAAAATATGATGAGTCTTGTGACCGTAAAACCGTCCTTAAGACAATTCAAGAAATGCAAAAATTAGATGAAGAAACTGCTTTATCTGTGTATGGGGCTTTAATCTATTCTTGCGGAGTAAAAGGTTTTACTTTAGAAGATGCTAGTTTAAAAGAATTAGATGTTTCAACTGTTGTTAAATCTATTCTCGCCGATGAATCATTAACCGCTTCTTCTAAAAAAGACTTGATTGAAAAATTATGTGATACATTACCAAAAATCAAAAAAGAAAGACTTCTTAAAAGTTATAACTCTTTCTTTGAAAAAGTAAGTAATCAAAAAGAAGAATATGACTACTACAAAATTCTTCGTAATATTGATGATTTAATTGATTATAAAGGTTTAGGTGAGTTTCATATTTTGCTTAAAGGAAAAGAAGTTAATATCATTGCTCTTCCTCTTAGCAAAGAATTTGATACAAGCGATCCTTCATCTTCTAAAATTACACTTTATTACAACACTGGTGATTGGTTTAAAGAATTAACTCTTTCGGTTAAATCAATCACCAAAATTAACACACAAATTTCAATTGATAAATATGGTAAAGATGGACGTTACTACTATCAAAAATATATTCGTTCTGTTAGTGAAAGTGACTCTTCCTTTGGCACAGGAGTATTTGGCTTTGTCACTACTGACTCACTTAACGGAACGAATAGAAATGTCTTTACCATAACTTTTGATGAAATTGGCTTGCCTTATTTCATGCATAGCGAAAAGTCAGAATCATCTGATAGAGATAATGCTCTTTCATTTATCAGCTTTGCTAGTAAACAAGTAGATATCAATATTGAAACATTAGATTTAAATAACATTAAAGGAGTTCAAACATTCAAAGACATATATCAAAAAGCATCAGTTAACAAAAATTATTTATTATCCGCTTTACAAGAATCAATGCTTATTTTAATTACTAGATTCTTTGAAGATATTAAAAGAGATGGTATTAATAAAGAAATACCATCTCTTCCTCTTCTTTTAGATTTATTAAATGAAGTCTTAGGTAATAGTATATTTATAGATATGTGGAAGCTATATTTCTCTTTAAAGTGTGCTTGTTAGGGGTTTAATGATTAACCCAACTTTGAGTGCGATTTTACTTTATCTATCTTCTAAAAACCTATATTAAACTTTAAAAAGCCCACAAAATCTATTTTAATTTCAAAATAAATAATAATTTATTTAACTTCTAAGTGAGGGGAACACTTTTTGACCAACATAAAAAAACTTCTTAAATAACTTCTAGCGATTTCGGTAAATTGCAATCGTCTTCAAAAAATACTAAAGTCTTTTAAAAAGATAACTGATATTTGTAATACAAAAAAGTGGCATATTAGTGCTTAAAAATTTACCCACAAATTCTATTATTGAGCCAAATTTTTTCATATTTTTAAAAATACAATAAGTCTAAAATAAATGCAATATTACTAAAACGACTAAAAAATCATTTAGCAACATTAGTAATAGACTTTTTACTTCAAAAAGGTTTCGGACTATTAGTAGTTAAAATTACTCAGTGAAGCATAAAAAAATTAATTAAAAATGTGGAATTAACAAACTTTTTTACTAAATTAATTATTTTAAAAATTTAAGCTGCTATAAATGTCTTCGGAAAATCCTAAAATAGGCATTATCAATCATCTGTTTTCTTATTTTTAATAAACGGCCTCTTAATTAAGCCAAAAACTTGTTTTGTGGTTGTGACAACAAACTCATCTCTAAAAATCATCTCGAGAAGGTAATATAAAGCAGCACCAATAATAATAGCTACTACTATCTCAACCCACACATTTAAGTTTACAAAATAGATGAATAAGAAAACTGCAACTGCCATTACAACTGAGCTAATCAATGGTTTAATTGATGGCATAAAAACATCTTTATAATTAATAAACTTATAGGAGAAAAAAATCAAGAAAGGTAATTGAATAAATTCAGCAACCGTTCTACCGATAGATGCTCCAATTGATTGAGTAAAAGGAATTAGACAACAGCACACTATAATATTGGCTACACTAGCACCAAAAATAATTAGTGTTTGTAGGCCGATTTTGTTCATTGGTCTAAAGTATATATTCCCAATTAAAGCGTTTAATGGTGAAAACAAAATTGCTGGGGCCATAATTAAAACACAATAAATGGACTTAAAATATTCATCACCTAAAAATGCAGGAACGAAAATATATGAAATTGCTGAAATTCCAAATGCCAAAGGAAGGACGCATGGCCAAAATGCAGAGAATATTTTTTTAATTTTATTTTTAATCTCATTAAAATCTTTTTTCGCAAATAGATAAGACATTCTTGATAAAGAGATAATACTTAAGGAGCCGGCTAATGTTTGTAATATTTGAATTATTTTCGCGGCTTGTCCAAAATATCCACTTTCCGCATCCTCGTAGCCGAATAACCCTAACAAAGTTTGATTTAAACTGTAAAAAAGAGTAACTGCTAGAGCAGGTAAAAAATATGAAAATGAATTTTTAATACTTGGTAAAATATCTTCCTTAAAACCGATTTTAGCAAAACAAAGTTCTTTTTTTCCAAAAGAAAAATACATAATTAAAGTTGCGGCAAGTTGACCTAAACCCATTATCAAAGAATAAATTAATAAATCATTTATATCTTTTACTAATACAAAAATAAATATAGTTGTTACAATTCTTACTGTGATGTTTCTTAAACTAATTGAAACAAATCGTTCTTGCCCTTGAAAATAAAAAGTTGGATCAAGGATAGCCGCAAATATAAAACATGAAAGAGCTAAAAAAATATAAAGCGAATTAAGATCGTTAGAATACAAAACAAATGTGAATATAAAGAAAGCTAGGATAGTTAAGGCTCCTAAAATAAGTTTATTAACCATTATTGAGAAAAATGTTTTACTGCGCTTTTCTCTATCATCTCTTACTTCTGCAATCGCCTTTGTTCCATAATCAGCAAAGCCAAAAGTAGCTACTAAAACAAAATAAGTAACTATTGAGTAAAAATAGGAATAAATTCCATTATTGTCAGGCCCCAAAACACGAGAAATATATGGAGCCGTTATCAATGGAACTAACATACTCAATATTTGGTAGATAGCGTTAAAAATTGCATTAATTTTTATAGATTTAGTCTTAAATAATTTCATTTCAAGTTTCCTTTATTTTCATGGAATTAATCCTAATACAAATAGATTTCATGGTTACTATGCCTTATAGTATTTTCAATCTTTTTTAGGTACGATTCAATTTTTAAAATCTTGGACACCTAGAAAAATCATCAAAATAATTTGTTTTTAAGGTTCTTTAAAACGATAAAAATTAGATAATATATTAAAAATAAATGCTTTTTGAACAAAAACCATGCAATTCTTTGCTTAAAATTTAAATTAGTAGTATTAGAAATACTTACTATATTTACAATACATTTATTCTCAATAAACGAAACTAAACTTTTATTTTTGGATAAACGTGCTGTCTTGTTCGATACAATATAATAGTTAGTAATGTTCAATATGTCCTCACATAACGAACTTAAATAAATGTTTAATTCTCTTTCTGATTGATGACGATTTATTATTGAAAGGAATTCGGAAAAATAGTATAAAATTTTACTAATTGATTTATTATTTAAAGTTCTAGAAAGAGAGTTTTCATTTATATAATAACAATATAACGGCTTGTTAAGTAGTTTTAAACCCGAGAATGAATCGTCTAAAAAGACATTTAATAAAAAAACTCTATCTTCTCCTAAAGTTAAATTTGGTGAAAACCTAAATTTTGAAAAAGTCTTACTGCAAAAACACTTATTCCAAACTGAACTATTAATCCAATTTCTAGCAATTTCATTATCATAATTCAAAATATCTTCTTTATTAAGTGAATGTTTAGAGCCTACATGAGTTGTTTTGCTTGATGGACTTATGGAGTAAAATCCAAACTGAATAATTTGAGGATTATTGTCGTTTATAAACAAATTAATTTCTTCTAAACAATTTGATACTAGTTCATCATCTGAATCTAAAAACATAAAATAATCGCTAACTAGGTTTTCAAGCCCTGTATTTCTCGCCGCTCCGCTTCCCCTATTAGGCGTCCTAATATATAAAATGTGTGGATTATTTAATTCTTTAACATAATCATCTATAGTAAAATCTTTTGAACCATCATTAACGATAATAAGTCTATAATTTTCGTAATTTTGACTAATAACTGAATTAACACATCTTCTAAAAAAAATTATATTTGTATTGTAGCAAGGCACAATTATATCGAATGAATTTTTTTTCATGTTGTTTAACCTTTCCATTTTATAGTTAGTTTGATATTTATAAAAAACTCTAAATCATAAGTTTTTCAAAAAATTATGCTAGGCTTATTTCCTTTTATTAATTTTCAGTTTAATTTCTAAAACACTTTAAAAATTTTCTGGAAATTATTTTTTTATTATATTAACTTTTTATAATATTTTCAAAAGCATTAAACGAATTTGATCATCGCTCTTTCAAACGTTGCTGCTGCTACAGCTTCAATAGTACAACTACGACCAATTTTAAAAAATTTATTTAAACTATTAAAAACATCATTCGCAAGATAATACAAAAATCACAAATGAACTCCAACTTTATAATCTACCTCTTTATAAATTCATTAATTTTAATTAAAAGATCGTTTTTAGAAACTTCTGAAACAAAAATGCTTTCCTCACTTCGAGTCCTCCCATTAAAATATATTGCTAAATTATTTCCATTCACGACAACGGTTGGCTTATAAACTGCGTCTCGACACTTCTTTCCAGGGCCGATTAAAGGATTTATATTCTCTAAATCTTTAAAATAAGGAAAATTAGTTTTTCTACAAAAAGCAACATTTATATATGCTTTGTTGATGTTTAAATAGCCTATGTAAAAAAGAATATAATAATCACCAACTGTCAGCAAATCGCCAAAAGCAACCTTACTAAAATTATAATAATGACTTCCTTTCACAAATATGGGGTTTAGCTTATACTTAATTGCATTGTTTTTCTCTAAATCATCAATTTTGCAGAAACAAATATTATCAGGTTCAAAAGTTTCTCCACTAGAATAGAATAGCAAAATATCATCAAATACTTTATAAGCACACGGATTCATTACAGAACTATTTTCATAATTTTCAGTTGGCGATAAAAAAACGTCGTCTTCATTAATACAAGATACATCTTTTAAATTTCTTTTGTAAATATAACTTCTCCCATTAATTTGTAAAGTAAAAAATATATAAGTTTTAGCGCCGTTGCAATAAAGTGATGCCCTATTTAGTAATATATTTTTCTGCTTTAAACTTTTATCAAATAAAATCGTTTTTATTTTAGAAATACTTTTATCTTTGTTTATTTTAAACAAATCAATGCTATTATCTCTACGATTTGAAACAACCAAATAATTTACTTTTTCATTTGTAAAAATACATGGATCAAAAAAGGAGTTACCTTGTTCAAATAAAACCAACATTTTGTTTTTTAAAAACGGTTTTTTAATTAATTTTTCTAAAAAAATTTTCAAGCGAATTTTATTTATCATATTTTAGCAAAGACCTCATTAATTCTAAATAATTATCAAGAAAAACCGAATTAGTAAAATTGTCGGCATAAAGTAGTTGATTTTCTTTTCCCATGTCCTCCAGTTCTTTCTTACTTAAATTACTTACATAATTAATCTTATCAATTAATTCTTCAAATGTTTTATAAAAAAGTATTCCTTTACTTTTCCCATAAAAATATTTATTCCCTCCTGTAAAAGAACAAATAATCGGTACACCTAAAGAAAGTACCTCAAGCAAAACAATGTCAAAATATGTCTCTCTATTTGGCAAAATAAAAATATCCGAAGCGTGTATCAATGATCCAGCATCGTTAGTCCAACCAACCTCAATCCAATTTTTTTCATTTTTAAATCCCTTCAAAGGATACTCTTTACCTCCAATTAAAAATGTATATTTTTTTTGATTTTTAAATTCATTAAATACTTTTTTAACAATATCATATCCTTTCGTTTCAAGATGTCTACCAACGTAAGAAATAACAAAACTTTGTTCAGAAATATTATATTTTTCTCTAAAATCTTCTCTGCTTAATTTAAATTCTTTCGCCGTAATTCCCGTTAAAAGATATACTACTTCTTTATTTTTAATTATCGTTTTATAATCAGGCCATTCGCGAAAGTAAGCTTCATCAGAATATTTTGTTGGGTAGCAAATATAATCTGCTCTTAAATACGCAAACTTAACTAATTCATCAAAAAACTTAGATCTTCTATTTTTTAAAAATATTTTTTCGAATCTTGTTAAAAAGGAATCCATGATTTCTACTTTAGGAGCAGATGGCGTATGATTTGTTAGAACAACAATACCCTTATAATTTGCAAGAAAATTTCTTTCTTTATATAGACTAAAACACTCGTTAAAATGTATGATATCAAATTGGGAGAAATCCAGATTGTTATAATGCTCCCCCTTCTTAAGGTGTTTTATAAGTGCAATATTGTGTAATAATCTGTAAAATTGTTTAAATAAATTAGGCAATTTGAGATAAAATTTCTTGAGCTTGCCAGTATTCATGGCATCATAATTCAATAATACAATTTCATTGCCTTTATAATTCTTTAATAAGTTATAAAGATATCCACTAGGCCCCCCACTATCACTTATTTGTTGTTTGTTGAAATAAATCAAAATTTTCATATGCTCTTCATCTCCCACATAAAAAATTTACATAAAGAAAAACTCATAAGGTACTACTCCATACCACTCCGGTCTTAAAAGATTAATTCCTAAGAAAAACAGTAATGCTAAAAATATACAAAAATATTTAATATTTGAACACAAAAGTAACCTATTTTTTATTATATAGCCTTTTGGAGATTTATAATTATCTAATACATTAGGGACAAAAATAATCAAATAAATTTCAAAAATCGATGAAATTCGATTGAATATGTTCATTCTCATTACTAGAGCCAGACAACATAAAGCTACAATAGAAATTGTCATTAAAAGCGACGAATTCATTAGTCTATCTTTTTTCTCTGTCCTATAGTGCAAATATCCACAAGAAATAAAAATTAAAAATGTTTGCAAAAACATAAGAAGCGAACCAAAGTAATTTGAGTCGGCAAACTCAGAATTTATATACGCTAGATAATAGTCGCCCAGAATATTTGCTCCTAGCATAAAAATTTCTTTATAAATAAGAAAAGAAACGGCCCCCATACTAATTATAAAAGTATTAAGAAACTTGAATCTTGAAAGCATTTTAATAATAATTAAAATCAATCCCATTAATGCTGTCTTATGGAAAAAGAAACCAATAATTATACCAAGTAAGTAAATTAAATAGTTGTTATTCTTTAAAAATTTAAAGAATAAAAGCATTATTGCTATTGCGATAGCTTGTCGCATTATGTTCATGTAATTAAAATAATAATTTAAAAATACATATAATAAAGTGGATAAGAAATAATCTTTCGAATTATTTTTGATAAATACATAAACAGATAGATTGATAAATATTGATGTTACAAATATTAATGACTGAGGATTTCTAAATATTATATAAAGTATTTTACACAGTAAACTAAACCCATATTCATATCTAAATTCAGAAAAAGTCCAATCATTAGTTTGCCCAATATTGTTAAAAGCTTCATAAAATTGCAAAGTATCAACGCCGACGGTATATTTTCGCAGTCCAGCCATCAAAGAAAGTATAATAAAAGATAATAAAAGTGCTGTTTTTCTTTTTAAAAAAACAAAAAATATAATAATCAATAATATAATTAAAAAATACAAAATCATTTTACTGGTTTAGGCGACACTTATCAGTACACTCTCCTTCGTAGAGCCATTTTTCGAAATCGAAATAATATTCAAATACTCTCTTTCCAGTTAGTCCATAATAACAAGTCAAGTCGTCCACTTCACGTTTTTTTAAGTCTTTTCTTACAAAACAAACGTTTGGGTCATCATATTTACAATGACTAAAAAGCACTTTTTTCCCTTTAAATAAAAGAAACGCGTCTAAGCAATCTTTATCAAATCCGTCTCTATCAGAAAAAATAAAAAACATATTTTCAAAATTTATTCTTTTAAGTCTTCGATACCAAGCATTTTTTGCATCAGCAAAACTTTTATAATGCAAAAAATGTATACGTATATCACCTAAAACTCCTATTGGATATTCTTTAGAACTATCATCAAATTGGAGTTCCAAGCTTAGATAATATTTAATATTGTTAACAAATTTAATAAAATCTCTAGCCTCAAAAAATAAATTAATTGTTGGTGAAAGAAACTTCATAGAATATTTATGATAAAGCAGTCCTCCTATACAATTACACGAAATAATAGAAAAATTTTGTCTTTTTTTATCATAAACCTCGCTTTTTCGAAAAAAAGAAATTTTCTTCCCAATAATATTTACAATTTTTCTTTTAGCCTTTAAAAATATGTTCACCATAAGTTACTTCTGCAATAATCTTATTTATAATATCATTATCAACATTAATATCAAATTTTCTAGCAATAAAATATTTCGAATTCATCATTTTTTTATATTCACCAATCTTCAAAACTTTAGGATTTGGTCCGCCTTCAGAAAAATCAACATAGAGCAAATTATCATTTGTCATTGTGTTCTTTAACGGAGAATTTTTAATTATAGTACTAAAGAAACATTCATCAGGGCATATAGACAGTGAAAATTCTTTAATATAATCAGGGTTTTCATTTAAAAATTTAAAAATTGTATTAACCGCTCCCTTTGTAATAGTAAAAAATTCACTTGAAAATGAAAAATCATATCGAGTCGAAAATTTTCTTTTGAAAATTTTAAAAGTATGTCTTTTGCCACCAGTTAATATTAAATAGAAATTCCTAATTATTTTTATTAAAAAAACATTCTTAACTAAAAAACTAGGGTAAAACACTTCATTACGTTTTAAAAATTTATGCAAATCTTCATCAACTATTTTAAAATAATTACTACCATAATGTTCATTTAGAAATTCGTATGCAATTCGAGAAGATTTAATCAATAAATCCTGTCCAGATACAAGCCAATAGTAGATATAATCCTTTTCATTGGCTAAACGCAATAATTCTAATTCAGCAAGAACCGTTGAAATATGCGCCCATTTGACATCTAAGCGCTTATTGCAGATATAAACATTGTTTTTTTTGAGAATATCAGAATTATCATTCATTTTTAAATCACAATGAATGTAAATATCATAGAGATTTTCATCAAATTGATTAATAAGTAAATTAACCTGCTTAGCATTCTTATAGCACAGTATTAGTACAGCGACCTTTTTCATTTGCAAAACCTTTCATACAATTCTTCAACTTTTTTAGTTTCACATTTAATCTCGTAGTCATTTTCTGGATTCACATAACGCGAACTCTGTCTGTTTTCGTTTAATAATTCAATCCACTTATCAACATTATCTAATTCAGCAAAAAAAGTATTATTTGAAATTTTTACTTCTTTTGTCACCTTAGTAGAACATATAAGTTTACAGCCAGCAATTTGACACTCAACACCAACGAGTGGCAATCCTTCGTAAAAAGAAGGCATAACTACAAAATCAAAAAAAGAATACCATTTATAAGTATCAGAAACTTCTCCAATAAGAAAAATTCTATTCTTAGCCATAGATTTAGAAATTTTATTTTTAATGCTTTCTTCTTTTGGTCCGGCTCCGAGAATAAATAAAAGAAAGTTCTCATTAAGATGATCCATTAAATTAATTGCAAATTCTGGGTTTTTTTGTTCCACAAATCTGCCAACAAAGCCAATTATTTTTGAATTTTTATCTAAAGAATACTTATTGAATAATTCAATTCTATAATCTTCATTATACTTAAATTTCGAATAATCAATTGCATTGTGAATAAGGTAAAAACTCTTTTTCCCAAAAAGGTATTTTCCAGCCAAATCCGAACAAGCAAACCTTTGATTTGAATTCCTGAGCGCAATGAATTTTAGTAAGGAATTGCGAATATTTTTCATAAAAGATTCAGCATTTTTTGTTGCATGAGCGTGTAAGATTCTAGTTTTAATGTTATATCGTTTTGCCTCTTTCAAAACAAAAGCTCCAGAAGATGTTGTGTTACAATGAACTATATCAAAGTTGTGGTTATCAGCAAAGAAAGTTTTGATGTCGTTCAAGAATAAGCAGAGCCCATCTTTTCCAGGGCTTTTAACAAAATACACTGAAACTCCTAAATTTTGTAATTCAGATAAATAGTCTTTAGACGTTCTCACATCAGAACATAAAATGGATATCCTAAATTTACTAAAATCTAAATTTCTGATTAAATTAAGAACAAAAGTTGTGACTCCGTCACTATAAGATAATGTGGAAATAAAATATAATATATTAATCATTAGTTCTTCCTTAAAAGCTTCTTATAAACGAGTTCCCTTAAAAAACCAGGCATCAACGATACAAATAGAGTAGCATACTTCGTTTTAAAATAATCGTGATACTTAATATAACCACTTTTATAGAGTTCTTTCTTAAAGCTTATTATAGCTCTACAATATTTCAAACCACCTCTTCTTTTGTAAAAATCATTGCTTACTCTCATAAATACTAAATTTTCTTGAATATTATATGCTTTATTTTTAGGATTCTTCAAAATTCTAACCCATAAATCATAATCTTCGCATAAATAATAGTCACGATAACTACCGGCTTCTAAAATTGTGTTTCGATAGGTCATTATTGATGGGTGAACAAATGGATTCCTAGTATGTGAATAGGCAATAATATCTTCGTTCGTTTCTGGCATTATTCGTTTACTAATAACATTTTTAATATCGTCAATAAATTCCAAACAATTAGATCCAACAATTTTTACGTCTGGATGATTAATTAAATAATTATACTCTTTTTCTATACGCCTACTCTCACATATATCGTCACTGTCCATCCTAGCGATTAAATCTCCTGTGCAAAAGTCAAGACCATATCTAAGCGCCAAGCCTAAACCTTTATTTTTTTCGTAGCCTATAATTTTAAAAATATTATTAGAAGAAAATTCTTCTAATATTTCATTCAATTCTTTTGTTAAAAGTCCGTCTTTAACAACGACAATTTCATCAGGCACTTTTGTTTGTGACAATAAACTTAACAAGCATTCTCTCAAATACTCAGGATTTTCCTTTATATAAACAGAAATCAAAACAGTTACTTTCATAATTATTTCTTTCTCTTTTTAATCGGAACAATTATTCCGGTTTTTGCATCAAATTGTCTCTTATGGTTCAAAATACGAATATAGTCAGCATGTTGATTGAACTCATGATCATAAGCTTTTAAAAAATCATGAAAATCAACATTATCAATCGTAACACCTTCGGCCATTCCTTTAGATAAAACAGTTTTTACTGTTAAAAATATAATATAGAAGTCTAATGCAATAGAGTATTCAGCAATATAGTTAAGATCATATCTCAACTTATCATTAAAGTCGGTATGATATGTACACTTTACTTGTTGAAGTCCTGTTAAACCAGCCTTTACATTATATCTATAACGGTAAATTTCGTTTTCTTTCAAAAATTCTTTAACAAATTCAGGTCTTTCTGGTCTAGGTCCTACAAAGCTCATATCACCCTTTAAAATATTTAAAATTTGTGGAATTTCATCTAAACGCGTTGCTCTAATAAATCTTCCGACAGGCGTAATTCTATCATCATGAGCTTTAGCAAGTTGCGCACCGCCTATCTTTTCTGCATCAACTTTCATTGATCTAAATTTGTATATTCTAAATTCTTTCATATCCTTCGTTAAACGAACTTGAGAATAAAAAACAGGTCCATGGTCATATAATTTAATAGCAAGCGGAATAACAAGCCATACAGGTGAGGTTAAAATAAGGAAAACTAACGAAATAACAATATCCATTAATCTTTTTACAGCTCCTTCAACCAAATTAATTCTTAAAGGTCTTTGCTCAAAAGCAAGCATATCCCCAATATTTCTATCGTTTAAAGACGTAATAATAATGTCAAAATAATTCGAACAAAGGTACAAATCCTTATTTAAACTTGATGTAAAAAAGTACATAAGTCTTTGTTTGTTTTTGTGTGACAAAGTATTTAATAAAATAATTTCATTAACGTTATGAAATTTAGTAAATATTTTTTCGCTAACTTCCCCATCAATTTCATAAAAGATATATCTAATTTTAAAGTGAGGATTTTTCTCACTAAGTAATTTTCTTGCAAGGTTCTCAGCATCATCTTTTGGGCCGACGATTAATGCAATTTTCAAATTCCTTCTATCTAAAATAGCAAATAATACTCTGCAAAAACTAAGCACTAAAACGTAAAAACAAGCAGCTATTATGCTAAGATACAACCAATCAGTACCATCTATGGTCGCTGCTGATTCCCGCACAAATGATGTGGCTAAATAGACAAAAAACACAAAAAAAGTACTAACAAAGAATGTTTGTAACAAACCTTTTTGAATAGAAACATTTTTAGTTGCAAATTCCAAGAAAACTATTAATAAAAAAGTTGCCAACCACTCTATTATAAAGTACAGATAACCAGGGAAGGCAAATAAATAACTCTCATATTTAAAAAGATATAAAAGTCCGAACGCTAAAGGAAAAGATATTAAAGCTAAAATAATAACCATGATCTTTTCTGTATTTTGTAGTCTACGTCTTAATGAATGGACATCATCAATATACATATCATCATCATATAAATCTTGATTTTGATCAATGATACTTGTTGATAAATCGCTAGTCTCATTCATCTTTTCTTTTTTAATTTCCATAATTGAATTTACCTCAATATTGATATTTTAGCCCATATCAATACACTTTTCCTTTATTTCTTTAATTTATGCATGCTTCAGTGTCAAAACTAGACACTAATATAATTAATTATGAGATTAAACTAAAATTTAAAAATCAAATTATCAAATTAATCCACAATGTTGATTATATTTTCCTTTATTGTAAAATAAGGAAATCAAGAAATGTCTTTAGTATCATATAAATCAATGTTTTTAATTAAATCAACTATCATTTACATTAAGTTTACAAGAATCTTACACAACACATAATATAGAAGCAAATATATATCAAACTATCTAAATTTCACATAAACTACGTTCTCTAATTTATCAAATTCTACTTCAGTGTGCCCAATCGTCCTACTTCTACTATCAAATGTAATAATAAATAGAGAAGATTCGTTTAAATTAAGCTCAAATGCCAATTTTCTAGTAAAACTAATAATATTCTGAAATACATAATCCGAATTATCATAATTAGATTCAAATAATTCCTTATAGGTCAAAGTTAAACAAGTCTTTTGAATATCAGAATTAAAATAATAATATTTACAGTCGTTAAGTTCATAATCTGCAAATAAATTTGGTATACAAAGAATAAAGACTCCTAATATCAATCCAGTAGAATCGTTAAAAGAAGCTACATGAGATTCAAATAATCCGTAAATTGATTGAGCAAATATTAAAACCAAGAATAAGCCTAAATAATTATATTTATGCTTAGTTTTAGCTACATAAATTAACTTAATAAAGACAATTAAAAAAATAATCGAAGTAAATATAAAGTATGGGACTCCACCTGCCATAAATATTTCATAAACTGAATTATGAAAATAATAACAAAACCCATATGTACGGGGAATAATAAATTGCAAACCATAGCCAAAGCCAAATAATATGTTGCTTATCGTTACAGGAGTATCCCTTATTATATTTAATCGTTTATTAACAAACGAATCCCATAAATCCAAAAGTACCTTTTTTAAAGATATCTCTGTCCCATTCTCCATTTCAAATTTAATGAAATTATACGCATTAAAATCAATCAATATGATTATAATTCCCAGAATTATTAAACCAGTCAAAATATAAAATATAATTCGACAATATTTAAAAGATCGTATCCGTAAATATACAAAATAAGCACCATATAAAACAAACGTGCCAACTAAAGCAATACGAGAATTAGAATATAAAACAAAAGGAAGCAATAGGAAGCTAAAAATAACTAAATAATATTTCCTGAAAACAAAAGAAAGAGTGACCAGTGCAACTATGCCAAAATATGTATAATGCCCAAAAACATTTAAAATTGGAAAAAAGGACTTTATTACTTTATCATAATCCTTATCATACAAATCATCAAACCACTCAAAATTAACATATTTATCCCATTCTGTAATTAAAGAATAGGCAATCATTACAATATCAAACAATATAATTAAAATGCAAAATATAGCAATAGCTTGCTTAAATCCTTTTACAGGTCTAATTAAACAAAAGAAATTATAAATTGTGAGTATACCTAAATAAAATGAAAAGAACGCCCATATTCTCTCATCAAGAGTAACCATATCCGGGTGTGTTTCAACATACCCTGGATTACACGAACCTCTAATATCTGAAGTAAAGGTAATAAAAGCCATGTAAGCTAGCATTGCTAAAAACATTAAAATATATGAGAATTGCTGGATATTCCATTTAATTAAGCCGCTTTTTGAACCAAATATTACTAAGCCAATATAGTAAATAGTAACTACTACTGGAATCAAAATAATACCAGTAAGGCCTAAATCAAAAACAATTTCCCCATAATCAGAAAAATGACCAATATTAGATACCATAAGTTGTCCATATATAACTGAAACAACAATTGGTACAATAGCTAGCAATAAATAAATAAACCCCTTTTTTAAACTACTGTCAACTTTCATATCTCAATAATATAGCCTTAATAAAGATGAATATCTACTAAGATTTCTTCTTTCTCTAATTTAAAGAATGAATCCTTAATAAATAGATATCTTCATTCCTTACTCCCTTCTTTAAATATATATAAATATAGTGAGTAAGTCTTCATTATTATACTCGCACTTCACCTTTCTTAAAACGCCATCTTGATTTTCTTTAACGATAGTTACATTTACTCTTTGATTCATTTCTAAGTCTAAGCCACTAATAGCTTCAAGAATTACTTCTTGAAGCACACTTATATTCATATTCTTTTCAAAGTGTTTCTCTAGTTTCTTTTTGTTATATAGATCACTTACATAAAAGGTTTTAGTATTCCCTTTTTGTGTTTCAATAGATAGATCAATCAAAGAATATCCATTTTCACTATATGTAACAAACACTAAAGGAAGAAGAATTAAAAATAAACCAGTGGCTCCTCCTAAAAAATCATTAAAAAGAATTGGCATTGATTCGTATAGACCATAAAAGCCAATACCAATAGTTGAAACAAGTAAGTATCCTAATATATTTGTTTTCTTACTTCTTTTAGCGTAGCGAACAGTGCGATACAAAACATAAATATAAATAGATACTAAAAAGACAAGATAAACGATTCCACCTTGAAAATAGATTTCAAAAAGAGAGTTATGCATATAGTAAGCTTGTTCGTTATAGGTTCTAGCAAGTAAAAAAGCAATACCATAGCCAAAACCAAAGATATAATCATTACTCTGATATATTGGTAATATGTTTTGAATTAAGTTAAACCTTTTACTAACCAGTGTTCCAAAGACTTCTCCTATTAATTCATATAAACTAATAGTTTCATTTTCTCCTATATCTAATCTAATAAAGCTATATATTGTTGAATCAACAAATATAACCACTAAAAAAGAAAACAAAACTAAACTAAGTAAATAGAATAACCACTTCTTAATAAAGAAAGAACGGATATAAAAATATAAAAAGACACTAAGATACAAAACAAGAGTTGACATCATCGCTGCGCGACAAGCACTAAAAACAATAAATGGAGTAAATAAAAAAGAAGGAATGATTAAAAAATACTTACGAGTTAAAAAAGCTAAAGCGACAAAAGAAAGTACTCCAAAAAAGAGGAGATGACCAAAAACATTAGTTTGACCAAAGAAAGAATTTAAATAAGCTTCTTTGTTATAAATAACACTAAAAGAATTAAATAAAGCAATCTTATCTTGTTCAAAGATTAAAGAATAGATAATTGAAGTAAAACAAAAAGCAATTAGTAAAGAAAGAATCAGATAAAAGAAAGCTTTAAAGTGTCTAACTGGTTTAACAAGTTCAAAAAAAGCATATATGGTTAATAAAGAAAGATAAAAAGAAAGTATAGACCAGATTCTTTCATTTATGGTTGGAGATTCACCTCTTACTACACTAGAGTTATATATCTCTTCTCCTAGATAAGAAGAATAGTCTTTAGTTAACACTAAAGTTCCCATATATATCATCATGATGAGTAAAATCACTATGAAAGAAAAATGATTCACATTCATCTTTATTAGACGATATTTCTTTCCTAAGATGATGATATAGATATATAGAAGAGTTATTACTATTGGTATTAAGATAATCAAAGAGATATGAAGCGAATCACCAAATACTTTGTAAGCTAAAAAGTCTCCGATATTAGCATCTAAAAGATTACCATATAAAAGAGAAGCTAATACAGCTAAAGCAATTAAAGAAAGATAAATAACCCCTTTAATCTCTTCTTTTCTTTTCTTCATATCTAAAATTTTAAAACTTATAAAATAAGTAAGCAAATTAAATCAGGTGTGTTTATCACTATTTAGAAAAGAAAAGAAGAAATAACTACTGATATTAAACAATAAGTCAGCAAATCTAAAATATTTTTATTATTATCTTATTTACTTATTTAAGTGAATTACTTGTATCAATACATAAGTAACAAATTAAATAGGTTTAACTAATAGTCAAAAAGATATAAAAATATAGAAAAACCAATAAAAAGACATCTTTAATGGTTGTTTTAAAAAATATTTTAAATTCTTTTCAACAAATTTTGTTTGACTCTGGTATTAATATTAGTTACCATAAAAAAGCCTTGACTAAATAAATAACCATGTAAAAGTCCTATATTTTACTAGATATTAGATACTTTACTAGTATGTATAGTAATGCTATAAGCTCTTATATCAATTATTCTAGATAGTCTAATATATGAGTTTACTATTACAACTATTACTAATATCTAACTAGAAAAACTAGGTTTAAAAATTAACTTTTATTTTCTTAAAAATATTTTAAATTTTTAAGAATAAACTCCTTTATATTAATGAAGGAGGTAGTAAATAAATTAAACTAAGTCTTTCTACTACTTCGTTAGTTAACTTAGTTTAATGGTTTATCAAGAAGAGAAGTTACTTTTATTCTAACTACACTCATAAGATTAAGATGGCAATGATCTTATTTGTCTTTAATTAGATGTTGCTGAAGTCTAATTATTGTTTACATGGTTTATTAAAAGTTAAGGCTATAACTTCTCTTCTGATTATTATTATGGAAGTAGAATCTAAGAAAAGTTTACTAAATGATGAGGGTATTAAGTTTAGTGGTAATAAACTTGAGACGTTGCTCATTTATTAAAAATGAAGGATAGTATCAAAAAACTGGTCCTATTGCAGAACCAGTCCCATCATATTAACTCTTATAAAGTTTATTTATCTTCTTTAGTAAAATCGATATCAATATGATCAATATCTTTATCGATAGATTTATGTATTGTTTTAATTATATTTTCTTCTCTTCTTTCTCTTTTGCTTTCGTCGAATAGTTCAACAATGTTTAATAGACCACTAATTATAAAGAACGAACCAATAAGTATAACAATTACATTGTTTGCAACAGATTGGAAAATATAAAGAAGTAAGCCAAGAACAAAATATAAAGCACCAACCAGTAAAGTTAACCACCAAGTAGAAACCTTAAATCTCCTTAAAGTTGTTGAGCCCCACATTTTGGAAACGCCTCTTATGACAAGCCAAGTAGCCAATATGAATGAAATTATCGATAAAGTAGCGTCCTGAATGGTACAAAGAACAACACCAAGTACAATAGCTAGAATCCCTTGTATAATTAACCAGCCACTACCAAGTATCATCTTTTTAATAACAACTGCATAAATTATGCTTACTACACCTACTGCTATTAAAAATACACCACTTATTATGCCTAAAGCCCAAGAAAAATTATCTCTTGCCACTAAAGCTAGTATTCCTAGCACTATTAAAAGTATTGATGTTATTAAACTAATCGCCTTTGATATCCGTTTTCTTTGTTTCATAAAATTCACCTAAAATCCAAAATTCTTATTCCTTTATATTTATTTAATACATTTTAAAAATTGCTTCCGTGGGAAAAATTTTTTTAAAAAATTTAGGTTAAACTCCATTTATATTAATGAGGAGGTGTTAAATTTATTCTTTCATTGTCTTTGCACTAGAAAAAGTAACCAATCTTCTAGGGAAAAGTCTTGTAACAAAAATTGTCAATTTGTTCTTTACACCAGTAATCAAAAGTCTCTTGCCTTTTTTAGAAGCTTTATAAGCTTTTAAAGCTACATCACTTGCTTCAAATGGTTTAATCTTCTTAAAGGTATAGTCGTTGTGAGCTAATTTAACAAAGTTTGATTTAAATGGACCAGGACACAAAGTCAAAACTTTAACGTTATACTTAGCAAGTTCGTATCCAATTGATTCACTTAAAAGTAAGACATAGCCTTTTGTTGCATGATAAGTGCACATGTATGGTCCAGGAATGAACCCAGCTATAGAAGAAACATTAATAATGTGTCCTTCTCTTGCCATGGCCATTTTTGTACCAAAGTAATGGCACAAGAATAGAAGAGCATTACAATTTACTTCACTCATCTTAATTTGCTTTTCAATATTCATTTTGACGAAATCTTCCCTATCGCCAAAACCAGCAGAATTAATAAGAGTTGAAACATAGTAGTTCTTTTCTTCTAAAAATTTTGTAAGTGACTTTAGTTCATCAAGAATTGACAAATCACACTTAAAGGTAACCACATCAATTTTTTGATTAATGCTAGATAGTGACTCTTTAGCCTTTTCTAGTCCTTCTTCATTCATATCAACTAAAATTAAATTTTGTCCATCTTTTGCGTAGATTTTTGCAAATTCAAGACCTAATCCACTTGCTGAGCCAGTAATTAATACATATTCCATTTCCTATACCCCTTATACATATTTATTAAGCACTTTCCTTAAAGTAGTTAAGGAAGGTATTATAAAAAATGATAGTCGTTTCGGTGAAACGAAACTTCTTGTCCTCATCTCTTTGTAAAAGAGAAAGACTTACAAATTTATTAAATGATTCTTCAACCATCTTTTCATCGGTGAGCTTGTCAAACTTAGATAGTATTTCTTCAACCTTCTTGTCTTCACAAGGTTTACCCAAACAACCATTTAAGAAATCATCATAACTAAATGAAACAAGATCATCGTTATCAAAAAGAGCTAAAAAACGAGCAAATACAATGCCATCGTTTTCATTAAAGAGGTCAAGAATTGTCGATGGAGGATTACGTTTATCAAAAGCATCGACGATTTCATCACAAATTTTTCCATCACATAACATAAATATGTCGTTATAAGTATGAATTGCTTCAGTAATTGAGCCTTTAAGATATGGATTTAATGTGCAACAGTAATTAAAATCATCTTCACTTATATCTAAGCCTCTAGAAAAAATAATACTAAGATATGGATTTAATTCATCTAATTCAGACTTTAATGCTTCAAGTTTATGATCTTTTAAAAAGGAATTTATAGCGTGAGACAACCTTAAACCATAATTGTTTGGTAAGATTTCATAAATCTTATTTAGTTGATTATCTTTATTAAGAGCCACACATGCTAATCCATATTGGATGCTAAATTGTTCAATCAAATTAGGAGCAAAATTATAAACTTTCGTAAAATATTCATAAGCTTGTTCAGTATCATGATTATAAAAAGATGTTAAACCAATTTGAACTAATAGTCGTAGATATGGCCTATTAGCCACATTTTCAAAAAGGTTTAAAGGCTTATTTTCTAAAAAAGCCTCACTAATATTGTTTATTTTATAAAATTCATCTTTGTACTTATTTTCTAATTTTAAAATCTTTTCTTTAAAATCATTTGCTGAAGTAAAATTAGCAATGATTTTTGAAAATTGAACATCAATATCATCTGGATATATTTTCAAAATCTCATCAGCACATTTATTTATAACTTTTGGTTCATTAGCTTTACTCAAGTTAATGTAAAGATCAGCAATTTTAGAATCTTCATCATTAAGATTAGTATCTAAAACTTCTTTAAGATTATCGTTGTTACTTTCTCTTTTATATTTTTCTAAAAGAAAAGAAATAAGTTCATCAGCTATCATTCAATTCACCTCAATCACTCCAATAAGTATAGATTAAAAAAGGGAGGAATTAAATCAATAAAAGTCATTCTTGAGTTTCGATAATTTCAACAATATCTTCTTGCTTACTATCAAAAAGTATTTTCCTTTTATATATGTATACGTAAATTAAGAAAATAGATAGTATTCCAGTAAGTAAGCTAGCAAATGGAAAGTTAAGCCAAATGCCAAGTAGATTTAAACTAGAAAAACAAGGTATCAAAACCAAAGGAAACACTAAAGAAATACCAAGTGAAATCAATATAGCTGGAACTGGTTTTCAATAGCCGAAAAGAAACCTTGACAAGCATAACTGATCCAACGAGTAAGATATGTAAAACTAAAAACCATAAGAGCGAATCTAGATAAATCTTTTAATTCAGCACTACCATTGCTAATAAATACTAAAGACAAAGGTCCAGGAATAGAGATTAAAATTATGAACCCAACTAGACAAATAACTAAACAAGTAATGAAACTTATCTTACCAATTTTACGAACTCTATCGTATTTTTTAGAGCCATAATTATAGCCAATACAAGGCTGTAATGAATCACTCATACCATATATGATTGGTTGTATAAATCCATCTATATACATCAAAACACCATAAGTTGAAACTGCGTCTTCTCCTCCATCTGCTAATAAAATTACGTTAAAAATAAGAGAAGTAACACGAGCTGCAATGTTATTTAAAAAAGCAGAAAGACCATTCTTTGCAATACTTAATTCTTCTGTAAAATCAAAATGTGGCTTTCCTAAACGAAGTGAACTTTTTTTAGATAAAAATGGCAAAAATGAGATTATGGCAAATATTGAAAAGCCTAAACATGAAGAAAAAGCCGCTCCCTATAAAGGCATTTTAAAAACACCCAAAAGTAAAGATTCGATCGCCACTATACTTATTGACATGAATAGGTTTACAAACATACTGGTTTTTACTCTGCCATATATTCTTAAATAATTATCTAAAGAAAAAATATAACCAGTTAATGGCAAACTAAGAGCATAGACCTGTAGGTATGAACAAGATAAATCTAGCAATTCATCTTCCGCGCCCATTAAAGACAAAATATTTCGACTTATAAAGAAAGTTAAAAGTCCGATAATTAAATCAGCAATAAAGATTAAAATCAATGCAGCTGAAAATATCGAATTAGCTTCACTATTTCGCTTTTGTCCCATTCTAATAGCGATAATCACTGATGAACCAACTCCAATTAGATCACTTACAGCATAAATCATGATAATAATTGGAAAACAAAAATTTAAAGCAGCAAAGGCAGTAGACCCCAAAAATACGTTTACGAAAATCCCATCAATAAATTGGTAGATTGCGCTTGCAAGCATTCCTATGGCGCCAGGAATAGCGATCTTCATAAACATCTTTCCGATGTGCTTTTCTTCAAATAGAGCTTGATTGAGCATAAAGTCTTCACCTCACATTTTCTATGAGAAGCGCTAGCTTCCTTCTCGATTTGTACTCATATTGTCTGCAGCAATATCTACTCTATAAAATTCAAAATCCTAAAGTCAAATTTTACCGATAGTCTTCACTAGAGATTCATCTACTTAATGAAAAAGTTAATTTACCTAAGTTTTATGAGTTTTTTATATCTTATACTAGCAAAGTAGTCTGTTTTTCAAACAGTGAATCAATAAATGCTTTTTTTCGATTTATTTATTTCCTAACAAATTTTGTTATTTTTTGGCAAAATCCTTAATTTCCAACAATAAATTCATTATTTATAAGGACTGAGAAATTAACAAATATACACAAATTAAATTGAAAACTCTGCAAATCTGCAATATTTTAGATAAATTTTATATATTTGACTAGCAAAGAGTAATGCATTATATTAAACGCATGGACAAAATTAAGATTATATTTTCAGATTTCGATTGGACTTTATTTGATCACAAAACTAGAGCTTTCAACGCAAAGGGAATTGAAGGTTTAAGGATTGCTCACGAAAAAGGCGTGAAGATAATTATCAATTCAGCAAGAACTTATTACGCTCTTAAAAAACTTGATACGTTTAACCTAATTCCTTTTGATGGTTATGTTCTTGTTAATGGTGGATTTGCCATGATTGATGGCACTACTTTATACGCAGATTTTATCGATACTAAAATTAAAGATAGTATTATCGACACTCTAAAAAATGAAAATTTTGGTTTTATTTTAATTACACAATTTAACACTTATATTAAAGAGGTTGATAAAAACTTAATTAAAGATTTTTATAGTGTATATTATGAGCCTTATCCAATTGACTTTATAAATTACAAAAACGAAGAAGTATTGTCTATTCAAGTTTTTGCTTCACCACTTCATGACGATTTTCTTAAAAGATTGGCTGATAAATATAACTTAATTTTTAATAGAGTAACTGATAATAACGTTGAGCTCTTCCCAATGAACTTTTTAAAGAGTAAGGGAATAAAAGCTATCTTAAACAAGTTAAATATTTCTACTGACCAAGCTATGGCTTTTGGCGATGATACTAACGATATACCAATGTTTAATCTAGTAAAACATAGCGTTTGTTTAGGCAACGGAAATGAGGAAGCTAAAAAAGCCGCTTCTTACGTCACTGATAACATTGAAGATAATGGAATGTTTAACGCATTAAAGAAATTTGAAGTAATTTAAAAAACTGGCCATATTTCAGACCAGTTTATCAAAACATCATTAATTTATATTAGTAATTGAAATTTAATGTGTTGTTAATTATTGTGCCGTCTTCTAATTGGACGTTTAATACACAGAAAGCGTAGTAATCTTTAAGGTTCCAGTTACATGGAGCTATTGCATAAGTTAACTCTTTATCAGCATAATCAAATAAGAAGCTATATTGATTTGCACTAGCACTATAAAGTTTTAAAGTGTTTTCTGAATTAGCTGGATCAACAAAACTCATGCTTGTATAGAATGGAGTTTCTTTTACTTCAACTTTTGCTTTTACATAATAGACATCATTAGTGAAGTCTTGTGTGTAATCAAGATTCATTAAATCTTCAAATGTTTTATCAGATCTAAATGTTTTGGTTGAGTATTCATTTTCTCCATAAAGATTAACATCAATTACAGCATCAAGAATACAGCTTTGTCCTGGTTTATTAGCGGCAGCATCTGCTTTAAATTGAGTTCTTGTTCCATGTAAGATAACTTCGTCTCCTACTTTTAATGTACCTAGTGTAACTTCATCAGTAGTAACTGCAATTACTCCAGTATCATCAATTAAATAGAATCCATCTCTATTAACAAGAGAAGGTCCAACAATTGCTCTTACACTTACTTGAGTATCAACTTTAGCATCAATTGCTGTTTTAACATTAGTGTAATTAAATGATTCTAAATCTTTAACGTTAATAGTTTTTTCAAATTTAGCGGTTTTACCAGCATATGTAGCTTCAGCGGTAATTTTAACGCTCTTATTTGCAAAACTTAAAACATTCATGCAGGTTTTGCCATCAACTTCATTGAATTTGATAACAGTTTCATCATCAGAAGTATAAGTAACCTTAGCATCTTTAATTCCAATTAAGTCATTTGAAACTGTGGTAGGAACTTCTAAGTTTGGATCAGCATAATATGTGTCTGTATCAAATTTATCGCTTACATAATAATCAAGAACAAATTGAGCACCATCTTCTTGATTAAATTTAAATCCTTCATCAATAACATCGATTGGTAAAAATCTTGCATTGATTCCACTTGCAGCTGATTTGTAATTTAAAACCATTAAATATACTGTACAAATCTTACCGTCAAATTTTCTAAGCCATTCAAAGTCTGCACCATTTGCTTGGGAATAAGCGTATGATCCTGTTTCACCATCTAAGTCAAAGAAATAATAATTTGTGAATCCGCTTCCTGGCTTTTCTTCAATTAAAGCGTTAACTTTATAAATTTCTGTTGTTATATTTTTATCTTTTGGATCAGCTTCCATCAAACTTTTAACGGTGTTATCTTTAACCCAGCTTCTGTCCCAATCGTTTTCACCTTTATCATTAGAGACTATATGAGCGTCTGTTAATTGAATACAGCCATCATAACCCCATTTTTCAGCGCTGCTTTGTTCATCCTCTAAAATCCAGTTGTCTCTAGTTGCGGCAATCTTTACTTTATTACCTTTCTCAACTTGCATTGCAATTTGATCATCGTAAACATAAATTGAGCTTGTATCATCAACTAAGATAAATCCAGTACGACTTTGAGAAGCATTATAAGTAAATTGAGCAACTACGCCTTCAACTTGAACTTTTGCACCTTTATCTTCTTCACGAGCTTCTGATATTGATTTCTCTGTATAATCAGTAATATCAAACTCGTCTTCATTATGATGAACTTCCATAATCCATCCTTGTTTAATTTGAGGTGTTCCTTTATATTCTTGAACATTGGCATAAAGTAAAATGTCGTCACCAGCATATGGTTTATCTTCTAAATCTTCATAGTAAGTTTTACCATCGCTACCTCTAGTTCCATAAACCAAAATTTCGCCAGTATCATCAAAAACAGTCATTTCACCATATTCTGGTCTAGAAACTTCTTTAATTGTTACATACGTATAAAATCTTTCTGTAGAAGGATTTTCGACATAGTTCTTACTAAGTTCAATTAATTCAGCAACAGTGTAAGTTTCCCAATTTGCGTATAAAGTAATGCTTTCTGTTACTGTAGTGTCAAAATCAAATTGATTTTTAAATTCATTATCTGTGTACCAACCACCGAATTTATATCCTGTTTTAGTAGGATCAGTAGGTTTAATAGCTTTTTCACCGCTATTAAATTCTTGAGAAGTAACTGGACTGCCTTCCATTGAATCAAACGTTACAACGACTTTGGCTGTGTTATCATCCCATTTTGCGTAAAGGGTTGTATCGCCATTTACAATTTCACTGTCAAACAAAAATTCATCAGTTAAAGCTTCATCTTCAAACCATCCAGCAAAAGTAGAACCATCTTTTGTAGGTTCAGTTGGTTCCATAACTTTTCCATCATAAGAAATGAAAGGTTCAACGCTAGAACCGCCATTAGAATTGAAGGTAACTGTGAATCCATTATTGTTATTTCCACAACCTACTAGAGCAAAGACACTAAAACCTGCAAGAAATAAACCTGCAAAACGACACTTTTTTCTCATTTTTTGGCCTCCTAAAATCAGCCAAGCCTCTGTTTTAATTTTTCGCTAAAGT
>UQFQ01000015.1 GCA_900540395.1 uncultured Mollicutes bacterium
CTTATCAACAGCTTCTTCAATCATCAAAACCTTGTTAATAAGAGGATCCATGACTTCTTTATTGTTAATTTGATCAAAGTTTTTTAAAACTTCATAGACTGCTTCAACCGCTTCTTTACTTCGGTCAACAAAAATCATTGTCTTATTTGGCAATTCTTTATAGTTTCTGATGTAAAGTTTAAAAGAAATTTCTTCAATAGCATCACATAAATCATCGATATTATCTAAAAGAACAAAAATGTCTTCTCTATCAATAGGAGTTATAAACTCTTTAGCGAGTTTTTCTTCAATCTCTTTTTTCTTAATGTCAGCTTCATGCTCGATTTTATGAACATTGTTTTTTAAATCGATTAATGTTTCATTACTAAAATTAGCAAGTCCTTCTTTTAAAACATCCATTTCTTTTATTGCATATAAGCACAAATTCTCAAACGATTCATAAAAATAATTGTTTTTCTTTTTACCAAACATAGTTAAACCCTCTATCTAAATATACTTATGAAAATTAAAGTAATGATATAACCTATAATTCCACATCCAGGGAAAGTACATAGCCAAGTAAGCACCATTTCTTTAGCAATTGACCATTTAACTCTTTTTATACCTCTAGTAGCACCAACTCCAAGTATAGAAACTGTTTTTACCTGCGTTGTCGAAACTGGAAGTCCGAAAAGTGTTGAAAGCAAAATTCCAATAGCACTGGTTGTATCAGTAACAAAGCCTTGATATGGCTCTAAATTTGCCATGCCCATTCCAACTTTTTTAATAATTTTATATCCGCCAATTGAGGTTCCTAGCCCCATTATTAAAGCAACAATAATAGCTAACCACCATAAACTTGAATCATTAGACAAAGCTACTGTGCTTGTTGGATCTTTCGCTTTAGCGGCTAATTCAATGGCTAAAAATAAAACACCAATAAATTTTAAGCCGTCTTGAGCTCCGTGGACGTAAGCCATAGCTGCTCCACTTACAACTTCTGCTCTTTTAAAGAAAGGTCTAGCTTTATTTCTATTAACTTTTCGACAGCAAACTTCTATCAATTTAGTTAAACCAAAGCCAACAAAAAACCCAAAGAAACAACTTAGAACTAATCCATATATTGTCAAAGCCCAACTAGATAAAGGTCCAAACTCGATCTTAGCATCTAAGCCCATCGTCATTGCAGCAAGACCTGCTCCGGTAATACCAGCAATTAATGCGTGTGATTCACTACTAGGAATTCCAAACCACCAAGCCAAAATACCCCATGCGATAACTCCAATCATTCCAGCACATAGAGCATCTAAAGCAACGGCATAATTTGTCCCAAAATCAACCATGTCAGAAATCGTCTGAGCAGTTTGCTTAGATATAAAGAACATAGTTAAGACGCCTAGGAAATTAAAAAAAGCTGCCATTAAAATTGCAGCCTTAGGTTTAATACAACGTGTAGATATACAGGTAGCTATAGCATTAGGAGCGTCAGTCCACCCATTAATAAAGATAACTCCTAATACTAAAATTGAAGCTATAATTAGCATTGGAAATTCAGCATAGAGAGATAAAATCTGGCTTAAATCCATGCAAAAATTATAATTAATTAGATATTAAAATGTAAAGAAAATGTAAAGTTTTAACTACTAGTTTGTCACTTAAACTTGCACTAATAACATACTATTTATTTACTAATTTGATATTTTATTTAACTTTTGCAGTGTTTTTAGTAAAACAAAGTGTTTATTTAAAATGCTTTATTCTTTACATTTTTTCCTAAAATAAGTTAAAAGAGCCACATGTGTGGCTCTCACTATTGAACGAAAACTCCTTTTTCTTTATCGTAATCGACAATATACTTCTTCCCTGTTTTAATTGATTGATCAATGATTTGTCTTGCTAGAATTGTTTCAATATTATGTTGAATAAATCTCTTCAAAGGTCTAGCACCAAATTCAGGAGAATAAGCATTTTCAAGAACATAGTCTTTGACCTTATCAGTAAAATCAACAACATAGTATTCATTAAGTAGTCTGTTCTTTAAATCATTGAGCATCTTATTAACAATCTTATATTGCACTTCTTTTGAAAGAGAATTGAAATATACAGTTTCATCAATTCTATTTAAAAATTCAGGTTTAAATGTTTGATGTAAAATTTTTTCTACTAGTTCAGGGTGCCCGTTTAAAATTTGCTCACTACCAATATTACTAGTCATAATAATAACGGTATTTTTAAAATCACATAGTCTCCCTTGAGCATCAGTTAATCTTCCATCATCCATAATTTGTAATAAAAGATTTAAAACATCTGGTGCAGCTTTTTCAATTTCATCAAAAAGAACAATAGAATAAGGATTGTGACGCACAGGTTCTGTTAATTGACCGCCTTCTTCATAGCCTATATAACCAGGCGCGGCACCAATTAACCTTGACACACTATACTTTTCCATGTACTCACTCATATCAATTCTGATGATATGTTGATCGCTATCAAACAACGCTTCTGCTAAAGCTTTAGCAACTTCAGTTTTACCAACACCTGTTGGTCCCAAAAATAAGAAACTGCCAATTGGTCTATGTGGGTCATTAATTCCTGCTCTTTGTCTAATAATTGCATCACTAATAAGTTTAATAGCTTTGTCTTGACCTATAACTCTTTTAGCAAGCAATTTATCAAGATTTAAAACTCTTTCCTTTTCACCTTGTGTAATTCGACTAACTGGAATATTAGTCATTTTACTAACAATTGAAGCAATATTTTCTTCAGTTATTACGTCGGAAAGAATTTTGTGCTCTTGTTCACTTTTTTCAATAGCATCTATTCTTGATTGAATACTTGGTATCTCTTTATATTGAATTTCACTCGCAGTTTTATAATCTCCATTATTAAAAGCGCTTTGAAGCTTGAAGTTTAAATCGTCTAATTTAGCTTTTAGATCTTTAACTTCTTTGATTTCAGCCTTTTCTTTTTGCCATTCTTTAGTTAAACTTGCAGCTTCATCATTAAGTTTATTAAGTTCAGCATCAAGTTTTTCAAGCCTTAACTTAGATTGTTCATCCTTTTCTTGAGATAAAGCTAGTCTTTCAATCTCTAACTGTCTAATCTTACGAGAAACATCATCTAATTCACTTGGCATAGATTCAATTTCCACTCTTGTTTCAGCACATGCTTCATCAACTAGATCAATTGCTTTATCTGGCAAAAAACGATTTGTAATATATCTTGTTGAATAATTTACTGCTGCTACAAGAGCATTATCAGTAATATGAACACCATGATGCGATTCAAAACGAGCTTTTAAACCTCTTAAAATTGAAAGCGTATCTTCCTTTGTAGGTTCATAGACCATTACTGGTTGGAATCTTCTTTCAAGTGCTCTATCTTTTTCTATATATTCTTGATATTCCTTAAGTGTTGTTGCACCAATACAATCAATATCGCCTCTAGCAAGCATTGGTTTTAACATATTTGAAGCATCAAGAGCGCCTTGGCTTCTACCAGCTCCAACAATAAGATGAATCTCATCAATGAACATGATTATCTTATGGTCGCTTTCTTTAATCTTGTTTAAAACAGCTTTTAATCTTTCCTCGAATTCGCCTTGATATTTTGCTCCTGCAACAAGAGCACCCATATCAAGTTCAAATATTTCTTTATCTTTTAATGTTGTTGGAACATCGTTTTTAACAATTCTTTGTGCGAGTCCTTCAATAATTGCGGTTTTACCAACACCTGGTTCACCTAGTAAAATAACGTTGTTTTTTGTTTTTCTAGCTAAAATAGTGATGATTTTTCTAATTTCATCATCTCTACCAATAACTGGATCAATCTTATTTGTTTTAACAAGCTCAGTTATGTTTCTTCCAAACTTTGAAAGAATATTTTCATCTTTGCTATAATCTTCTGGTCCTTGATATCCGTTCATATTAGGTTACCTCCTTTTAGCACTCTTGCTCTATGAGTGCTAATATTATTATATTTATTTTATTAGCACTGTCAATATTAGTTTGCTAAAAATTATATTTGACACAAACACGGCTTAAAATGTATAATTACATAGCATTTGGCGAAATTGGAGAAGTGGTTAACTCACTTGGCTGTGAACCAAGCATGCACCGGTTCGATCCCGGTATTTCGCCCCAGACTGAGAATAACACGATTAATATCGTGTTTTTTTATTGCTTTCGATCAACCTTTTAGTCATATAGAAGGATCGAACCTATGGATTTTCTTCTTTCGTTATCTCTAATTTTGAAGCAACAACAGGCACTAATGAAAATAATAAATTTAACAAAACAAACAAAGATATTAATCTTCTTTTTAATTTAAAAAAGCAAAATCTTATTAATCCTATCTATATTAATGTTGTTTTATTGAAATTTCGTTTCTCAAAAATCACACGGCTACATTTAGTTTTTATTTTCAATTGAAAGAGTTTTGATTTTAAACGAAATTAAATTTTAATAATACGACTATAAAACCGTAAATTTTAATAGATAATTGCTATTTATTATTAGATAATAGGCTTACAGGAGGCTTAAAGATGCCATACATAAAATCAAAAGATATTTTAAGATATGCCCGTGATCATAAAATTGCTCATGGTGCTTTTAACGTTAATGCTCTTTGCCAAGCAAAAGCAATAATTGAAGCTTGTGAAGAGTTACGCTGTGCTGCAATCATTCAAGTTGCTGAACCAGGTCTTGCTTTTATTGGCGGAAATCCAGATTTCATTCATGGAACAATGGAAGAAAAGAAACTTGGTGCTAAAAGAATTGCTAGCTATGTCAAAAAATTAGCTGAAAAAACATTCATTCCAGTTTCTTTACACTTAGATCATGGAAGAAGCTTTGAAACATGTAAACTTTGTATTCAAGCCGGATTTAATAGCGTTATGATTGACGGAAGCGCTCTTGAATATGATGAAAACGTCGCTTTAACTAAAAAAGTTGTTCAATTCGCTCACAAACATGATGTTTCTGTTGAAGCTGAACTTGGAGTTTTAGCTGGTGTTGAAGATCATGTATTTGCAGAAACTTCTACTTATACTAATCCATTAACCGCAATTGATTTCTTAAAGAAAACTGGTGTTGACTTATTAGCTATTTCTTATGGAACAAAACATGGTGCTATAAAAGGCGATAACGTAAAATTAAGAAAAGAAATTGCTATTGCAACTATGGAAAATATGTTACATGAAAAGATTGACGCTGTGTTAGTTTCACACGGGTCAAGTCTTGTTCCACAATATATTGTTAATGAAATTAATGCTTTAGGTGGCAATGTCCATGGACATGGTATTCCAATTGAACAATTAAAAGAAGTTATCCCAGCCGGAATTTCAAAAATTAATATGGATACCGATATTAGACTTGCTACAACACGTAACATTCTTGAATGGTTTGAATCACATCCAGAAAAGAAAGAAGGCAGCAAAATCTATCCTCTTCTTGTCGAAAAGAGAGAATCATTTGAATATAGATATTATTTAAAAGAATACATTAACGAACTCGAAACTAATAAAGGCATTACAGGTGAACTTAAAGATATTATTCCTTTAATGGGAAAAGCTGTTAAAGAAATCGTTCTTACCGCTAATGTAGAATTTGGTTCAATTGGAGACGCTTATTATATCTATAAAAAATAAGGCTTTCATTTTCTCCTAATAAAAAGGTGGCTCAAGTCGCCTTTTTATTTTACTTAAATCCAAAAAAACAGCGCATATTTCACGCTGTTTTTAAATTTTTAACGGGGTTTTGCAAGGTTTTTCTTATGAAAACCTATTAATCTAAAAAGGAAATGCTTTCAGGTGTCTCTTCAACTAAAGGTTTAAGCCACTCAATGAATTCATCAGTAACATCATGCTTATCTTTAATATATTTAAGAGGGAAAGTTGCTTCAGTCATCATGACTTTTTCAATTGGAATTAAAATAGGTTCAATTTTATATGGTTTTGTGGAAACTCTTTTTATGCCAGCCATAAAGCCGTTAGTTTTATTTAAGGCTGCTTTAATAGCAGTTCTCCCCATTAAAACTGCTTCTTCTAAATCAACTTTAGAAGCTAAAGCGCGGTCACATCTACAAATTAAACCAGGTTTTTCACTTCTAGCTTTAATTCCTAATTTCTCAATAATAAGTGTGGCAAGGTGAGTTGAAACATCTCCAAAATATGTAGCTCTTTCTGTTTTGAAAATAGGTTTAACAATTGGTGTTCCATCTGCGTATTTTAAACCTTCGCTTGCAACAATAACTACACCATGTCTTTTTTTCCAAGCTTTTTTAACGTCTTCAATAAATTCATTTTCATCAAAAGGAATTTCTGGAAAATAAATTAAATGAGGAGCGTCACCGGTTTTCTTTCTAGCTAAAGCGCTGCTTGCAGCAAGCCAACCAGCATTTCTTCCCATTACTTCAATAACTGATACATGTATTGGTAAGCCTTTAACATCTTGAGCACAATCAGCAACAGTTTGAGCTATATAGTTGGCACAACTTGCAAACCCAGGAGCATGGTCAGTTACTCCAATATCATTGTCGATAGTTTTAGGGATGCCAACACAAGTAACTTCTACGCCTGCTTCTTTAGCATATTTATAAATGTTACCAATGGTGTCCATTGTCCCATTACCACCGGTAAACAAAACATAACCAATATTATGTTTAACTAGAACGTCAACGATATGGCGATACTCTTTTTCATAAAGCGGAAAACGAGATGATCCTATTGCGCTACCAGGAGTAAGTTTTAAAACTTCTAAATCATGATCGCTTAAATTGGTTAAATCAATAAAATCTTCATTATATAATCCATCAGAGCCATATCTTGGAGCAAAGATTTTGCCATCAAATCCACTTTCTTTTAACTCTTTAATTGCTCCATATAAAGAAGCGTTAATAACAGCTGTTGGTGCTCCACCATGAGCAATGATTACATTTTTCATAAAACTTTCTCCCCATTAATATAAACTTCTTCAATTTCATATTTGTCATTCAAAATTAAGAAGTCAGCATTTTTGCCTTCTTTTATTGATCCAACTTTATCATCGATACCTAACATTTTTGCCGAGTTCAGTGAACAAATATGACTTGCGGTTACATCATCTATGTTGCAGAAACTTTTCACATTATCGAATGCTCTTTTCATATCTAAAGTTGAACCAGCTCTAACACCAGTTTCAGTAATTACACAATCGTGATTCTTAACTGTTATAGGAGTTTCACCAATAAAATAGTTTCCATCAGGTAAACCAGCAGCCATTAAAGAATCAGTAATTCCAATTACTTTATCATTGCCTTTTATTTTTCTAATAAACTCAACCATTTCTCTATGAACGTGAATTCCATCTAAGATAACTTCTGTATAAAAATCATCATAATATAATCCAGCACTAGCAATAGATGGAGTATGTTGATGAATACCTTTCATTGCGTTAAACATATGAGTCATACATTTTGCCCCGCTATTTAAGGCTCTTGTACAATCATCAAAAGATGCTGCGCTATGACCTAATGTTACACTAACACCATTTTCTGTTAAAAATTTAATTGTTTCTTCGCTACCTTCGTTTTCTGGAGCAATTGTCATAAGTTTGAATAAACCATGTGATTTTTCCATAAACATCTTACATTTTTCAATTGTTGGTTTTTGAAGACAACTTTCAAGTTGAGCGCCTTTATATTCTTTACAAAGGAAAGGCCCTTCAAGATGTACGCCTTTAATTATTGGATTTTTTAAACTTGCTTGATACAAAAGTTCAAGTTGTTTAAAAATAACTTCATCTCTTTCGGTAAGTAATGTTGGTAAAACGCTAGTTACACCATGTTTTACATAGAAGCTTAGAATTTTTTCCATTTCTTCAACTGTTTTACAAGTTGAAAAATCGTAGCCATCTGCTCCATGAGTGTGTTCGTCAATAAATCCAGGAATCATTATTTTCCCATCAAACGTTTTATCATCACTTGTAGATTTTTTTAGCCTTTTAAATTTGCCATCTTCAATAACGACATCTACTATTTGATAGCCGTCTTCTAATAGAGTTTTAATTTTCTTAAATTCTTTTTTCATATTATTTAAAAAACTCCTTCATTCTTTTAAAATTATAGCATAGATATGATACTTTTTTTCTTTTTATAAGAAATAAAATATCTGTCTAGTTTCACTTGAAACATAGGGGTATTTTATATGGAAATTATAGAAAACAAATTTTTAAAAGTAAGTATCAACCCTCATGGAGCTTTACTTACTTCCGTTATTTTTAAAGAAACTAATTCTGAATTGTTATATCAAGTCGAGAAAGACTCATGGCCATTTCAAGATGTTGTAATCTTTCCTTTAATTGGAGCAGGAAAATTTTTATATGAAGATCAAAACTACATTTTAAAAACACGCCATGGTTTTCTTAGAAATAATGATTTAGAAGTTTTTGGAAAAGAAAAAAGTAAAATCACATTCTCGTTCTCTTCAAACGAAGAAACTCTATTAGAATACCCTTTTAAATTTACTTTCTTTATAACCTATGAACTCATAGCTAACTCCTTACAAGTTACAACTAAAATCAAAAATAACGATAATAAAACAATGTATTTTAGCTATGGATCTCATACCGGTTTTAAAGCAAACAGTCAAATTGGAAACGTCATCTTTGATAAAGATTATCAATTTTTACCTTTGATTAGTGGACTTATTGACGAAAATAACCAGGATAGTATTCTTCTAAATTGCACAAATTTAAAGAAAGAATCCTTCCAAAAAAGAGATACGTTTGTTTTTAAAGGTATGGAAGAAAAGCTAGAACTTTTCACGGGGTTTGATTCTATTAAAATTACTTATGAATTTAATGCTCCTTATTTTGCCATATGGTCTAACCCAAACAAAGGCGAATATGTTTGTATTGAGCCTTGGTGGGGTATATCAAATTATGTAAACGAATCCAACTATTTAGAAGAAAGAAAAGCGATTAATAAATTAAAAGAGAACGAAGAAACTTCGTTCTCATATAAATACACTTTTACTAAAGAAGATTAATTAATCTACTAAAGTTAAAGGAACACCAATTGCCTTAAAGAATTCTTGATAATCTTCAGGCAATTTTTTATCTGTAATAATTCTGGCTGGATCTTTTTGAGAAAATTGGACAAGTAAACCTCTCTTTGAAAATTTAGAGGAGTCAGTGATGATAATAATATTTCTTGCGCTTTCAGCCATATTTTTAACTGCATCTGTTCTTAATACATCACTACCCATAAAGCCCACGTTTTTAATAAAACCATCAGTACCTAAAAAGATTTTATCAACGTAATATTGTCTAACAGATGATCTAACAAGAGGTCCGACCATAACTTGAGCGTCAGCTTGATATTCGCCACCAAGCAAAATAATCTTGTTGTTTCCAAGTCTAGAAGCATGCTCTGCAATATAAATTGAATGTGTAATTATTGTTACGCTAGGCTTTGTTTTAACTATTTCTTCAGCTAATAAAGCACAAGTTGAACCACTACCAATTAAAATAGTTTCGTTAAAACCGATTAAAGTATTAGCTTTTCTAGCAATCTTACTTTTCGTTTCATAATTAATCGAAAGTCGATTTGTAATGTCAGCGGTATTTTTCTTTAACGCATAACCATGATGTCGGATTAAAATACCATACTCACTTAAAGTATCAAGGTCTTTTCTGATAGTAACCTCGCTAACCCCTAGTTTTTCTGATAGTTCTTTTACTGTCACTTGCTTTTCGTTATCAACAAGTTCTACAATCTCCCCTTGTCTTTTATTAATTTTCATTTTTAAATCCTCGTATTACGATTATACTATAAAACTTTCGTTTTGACAAATGAAACGAAAGTTTTATCATAAAAAAGATTATTATTAAATAATATTTTAAATGTATTATTTATTAATAAATAATACATTCTTTAATATTAGTTTCGTTTGGTCTACAATATGAATATGGTTTACTATTTTATTTTTCCAATTGTAGTTATTATTGCATCTATTATTGGGGCGATTGCAGGTATAGGTGGCGGGGTTATTATTAGACCTGTACTTGACGCTTTCGGTTATTTCTCAACCCCTGAAATCACTAATATGATTTCAACAATGTGTGTTGTCTTTGGCACTTCAACTTCCATTATTCGACACGTTGCATCAAAAAGTAAAATTGAAAATTGGAAGACTGCTGTCTATTTAGGTATCGGTGCTGTAATTGGAGGAGTTGTTGGACAATTCTTATTCCAATTTGTTAAAGATTCTTCAAATGGTGATGTCTTAATTATTATTCAATCTTCAATTTTAATTGCATTATTAATCTTTGTTCTTGTTTATATGCAACTTTTGTTACCAAAAGGTAAACAAATGCATATTAATAACTTTATCGTAACAATCATTATTGGTATTTTCTTAGGAGTTTGTTCAACATTCTTAGGAATTGGCGGCGGTCCAATTAACGTTGCTGTTTTACTTTTATTCTTCGGAATGAGTATGAAACAAGCTGCAATCAATTCGCTTATTACAATTATATTCTCTCAAATGGCCAAAATTGTAATGGCTGGAATTGATGGAACATTTGTAACTTTATTTACAATAGAACAACTTCCTACTACTGCTGATCAATCATGGTGGATATTTTTAATCATCCTTGTCCCTATTTCAATTATCGGTTCTCTTCTTGGAACATGGTTTAATAAAAAGATGAGTAATAAAGGTGTACAAATTGTTTATATGGCAACAACAGTCGCAATTATTATCATTAATATTTATTTAATTATCATGTCTTCAATAGCACTAGCTTAAGTTAAGAAAAGTTAATTAATTTTAAAAAATCCCTTGCAAATTAAAGGGATTTTTTATTTTTAACTATTCACTTCTGATAATAAACATATAAAAAGAGGAAGTTTTCACTTCCTCTTAAGGGCTTCCGAATTTAATTAATAAATAATCTTAGTTATTAAGCTAAATCTTTACAAGCTTCAAGTAAGTAGCTGAAATCAACAACATCTTTAGATTCTTTTGAAATCTTAGAAGCATTAGCGCCTGTTAATTGACCATTTCTAATGTTTTCAACATATTTCATCATATTGCCAGTCTTATCGAGATCTAATTGTTGTTCAGCATTTAACCAAACAGCGATATCAGTATTTAAACTACTTGCAGCAACTTGACCAACTGTGACTGATTCAATATCTTTACATGTTTCAGCTGGGTTATCATGTCTGAAATTCATGCCTCTAACTAAAGCTCTCATGAATTTCTTGAATGTTTCTTCATTTTTAGCTAACCAATCAGTATTAACTGCCCAAGTTGATGGAGCATAAGAATCAGACATATGTGTAGAAGTTTTGCAAACAGTTTTGAAAACTTTTGTATTTTGTTCTAATTGAGTAGCAACTGGAGCAAATGCAATAACGAAGTCCCAATCTGCTGTTTGTGCAGATGTTGAAATGTTAACATTTGTTGCATTAACAATATTAACTTGGTTAGCGGCAACATAATCAGCATTAGTTAAATTGTTAGGAAGTCTGTCTTCGCCACTTTGATACCAAATTCTTTGTCCTTCTTCTAATTTAGCATTGACTGCATTAACCAAACTTGTCCAGAATGAAGCTGGCGTAGCTGTTTGGTCAAAAGCAACTGTTGATCCTTTTAATGCAGCACCGATTTCTTCAAGAGTAGAATTAATTGTTAAATCTTTTCCTTTGCCGTCAAGTTTAGCAATTAATCTATCATCATCTGTTAAGTTATCTAAAGCAACAATTTTGACTTTGGAATCCTTTGTGAAGTAGTTCCAAGCGACGCCGCCGCCCATGAATGATACATCAATTTGACCTGCAATAACTTGAGTTGCAAGTGATGGACCATCACCAGTAACAGCTGTAAAGTTAACGCCTTCTTCGACCATAAATCCTTGATTATAAGCACTATAACCAGCACCTGCACCAAGGTTAAGGTGTAAACCAACTCTAACTCCTGGTAAGGTATCATCGTTAATTTCCTTATTTCCGCCACATGAGGTTACAGCAAGTACACCTACAGCAGCGACTGCGCCAAGTAAAGTAAATTTTTTCATTATTTTTCTCCTTTAATTTATTACATACAAATTTTTCTATTTGTTATGGCTAATTTTATTAATGTACACCACTACTTAAATACATCTTGTAAACAACATCCCAAATATGGTTTCTATATTCTTGGAATTTTGGATCAAGTTTAGTGGCTTGTGTTCTTGGATAAGGTAAGTCAATATCAATTATTTCTTTAACTTGTCCAGGTCTTGCACTCATAATGATAACTCTTGAGGCGAGTAAGACACATTCGTCAACGTCATGGGTAATAAAGAAACAAGTTTTTCTTTCTTTTTCCCAGGTTTTTAATAAGTCTTCTTGAAGTTGTGATCTTGTTTGAGCATCAAGCGCACCAAATGGTTCATCAAGTAATAAGACTTCCGAATTAAGAGCATATCCTCTAGCAATAGCAACTCTTTGTTTCATACCACCGGATAACTCTTTTGGATATTTGTTTTCAAAGCCATTGAGTTGAACCATGTTAATGTATTTTTTCGCAATAGCTTCTCTTTCAAGTTTTGTGTATTTAACTTTCTTCATTACAGGAACTTTGTTTCCGTTTACATCTGTTGTAAAAACTTGTTCCATTTCTCCTGTCTCTTTGTTCTTAACCATTTGTGGAACTTCATGTCTTATAAACTTTGTTGCATACATGACGTTCTTTTTAACGGTTGACCAAGGAAATAATGCGTATTGTTGGAAAATAACACCTCTATCAGGGCCAGGGCCAAGTATTGGTCTTCCGTGAATAGTAGCACTTCCACTGGTAGGTTGTTCAAGTCCAGCAATTATATTTAATAATGTTGTTTTTCCACATCCAGAAGGTCCAACAACACAAATAAACTCGTTCTTTTTAATTTCTAAGTTAACTCCATTTAAGGCGACAACATCTTCACCTTTTTCAACTGGATATATTTTCTTAACGTTATCAATTTTTATGACAACTTCATTTTCTTTTTCCATATTAATATCCTCTTATTATTTCCATCTTGTTAATTTCTTTTCAGTGAACAATAAGATTTTATCGAAAAGAATACCAAAGATACCAAGAACAATAATACCTAAGACAGCATTGTCCATTCTAAGTTGCGACGCTTGTGTATTAATATAAGAACCAAGACCATATGTAGTGCCTGTAAGTTCTGCTGCAATAAGTGTTGTCATTGCTGCACCAATACCAAGTCTCATAGCTGTTAAAATAAATGGATATGCACTAGGAACAATAACGCCAGTAAATAAATTTCTATCTCTTGCACCAAATGTATAAGCTGCTTTAACTAATGTTAAATCAACGTTTTTAACGCCTTGATAAATTGTGACTGTCATGGTTAAGAAACAAGCTAAGAAAATAATGAAATATTTAGCTGATTCATAAGGACCCATAGCTGCTGCAACAATTGGAACATAAGCAATTGGTGGGATACATCTTAAGAATTGAATGAATGGATCAAGCAATGCTCTAAATGGTTTATACCAAGCCATGATAAATCCAACAGGAATAGAAACTACAAGTGCAATAAGATAGCCAACTAAAACACGAGAGATTGAGTAACCTAGGTGAACCCATAAGATGTTACTTTCAATGGCTGTGGCAATGAATCTTGCCCAAACTTCTGGAGGTGAAGAAAGCCAACTTGTTCCGCCAACACTTTCTTCAACTACAGCATAAATCCACCAAATAGCGATTATGCCAATAATACCGAGAATTCCAACAACGACGTTTTTCCATCCAGCCCACATTGAAAAGTCTTTCATCTTTTTAGGGCCGCTAGTTTCTGCATCATTAACTGGTTTTGATAAAGCACTTAAATCAATAGCTGCAATAGCTGCTTCTTTTTCGGCTTTTTTCTCCTTAACAAACTTAGGAGTCATTTTATCTTTTAAAGAACGCCAATGCGACTTCATTGAATCAGATAGGTGCTTCATCTTAGCATCAAGATTAAATTTATCCTTCATATATTTCTCCTACTTAGCGAGTTCTTCGCTAATTCCTATCCTTGCGTCTTTGTGCTTTTGAAGTAATGAAGCTGGGAAATCAACGCTGTATTCTCCAAAACTTGCACGTCTGACAACTGATCTATGCCAATTTCTGAAGCAATATAATCGCACTTTTTTGCTTTCAAGAATTTCTTTAAGACCAATTGTAATAGCATATTCTGGCATCATATAGTAGGCGCCATCATAATCATCCATTGAGTTAACAACACGAGTTGCTTCAGTAATTTTGACTACTCTTGTTCTAGAAGAAACAAATTCTTCTTCGCTTACTTTTTCACCTTCAAATGGTGGTTCATTAAATGCCATATGACCAGTAATACCAATTCCACCAAAGCAGATATCAACTCCGCCATGATCTTTAATTACTTCGTCAATATAATCTCTATTTTCAAGTGTTGGGAAGATTCTTTGACTTTCTGGCATAATAAGATCTTTGTCTATTTTGTTGTAGCAAAGTTCATACATAGTTTTCTTGAAGGAAAGTTTGAAATCTGTTCCAGCAATTGTATGTTCATCAAGCATATATTCATCCATGTTGATGAAAGTTACTTTATGTAAATCAATTCTTTCTTTATTAACTCTTTCAGCGAAATATTTATATTGTCCGATAGGTCCAAGTGGACAAATAAATAGAGTTCTGCAGGCTTTTTTGTTATTTTCGATGATTGTATCACACATTAAGTCTGCCATTGCTTTAAAGGTAGTTTCCTTATCTTTGTATATATCGATAGGGACTTTACCTTTAGTTAACTCTTCGCCATGAATTTTTAAAATCTTTTCATCCATTATTTTTCATCCTCCATGCAAAGATGTACTGATGGTCTCTTAAATGTCATTGGGAGAACAAGTACATTTGGATGATCTCCAACATATTTCTTAGCATCTTCGAATGCTTCCATAACTGTACTTCTTGTTTTCATACCCATCTCACGTGCAGTTCCTGGAGCTTTAGCACCAACAATGTAAACTGCTTTACAATCTCTTTCAGCGATATGAGCACAAGAGATCATAGAGAAAGCATGATATGGATGGAATGCATAATGATGACGGTAAAGTTCAATATATTTTTTTACATCCATTGAATTGTAATAATCGTCAATTTCAGGGAGAGTATTACCATGTTCTTGGAAGTAGTTATAAACATCTTTCATTGCTGGGAATTCTTCATCACCGAAATCACCATCACATTGAGATAAAGCAATGATAACAGGTTTATCTGACATTACTCTCTTAAGTCTAATTACTTGAGCGGATATAGCTTGTTCAACAAGAATTGGGTTTCTACCTTGTCTTGTACCATATTGGAAATCATTTGGTAAACCAAAGATAATAACATCATATTTTTTCTTTGCCCATTTAACATAAGTTCTCTTATCAGCAATCTTCCAGCTTTCTTCTTGAACTTTATGAGCTTCACCAGCATAAACAGCAATTTGATGTGAGAATGAATCTAAGACAGCATCAACACAGAAGAATTTCTTGCCCATACTGTGTTCCATCCACTCGCCGATTGCATCAAATTTCTTTCTCATTAATGAATGTGAAGAAACTGGAACGAAATCAGGTCTATGCATAACTGCTGGACAGTGATGTGAGGATATACATTCCCAGTTAGAAATACCAGTTGCACAGTGTTTATAACCACCACTATATCCACCATATGGGTTACCTTGAGCGTGGCCAATTAAGAAGCAAACATCGCTGTCATAAACATATTTGTTCATAACAACTTTTGCACCATATTTTGGCTCATTTCCGCAATCAACTAAATGATCCCAATCTTCACTATCGTGGTTAATAATTTGTCCTTTTGGATAGAAACGATCAAAAATTTCATCACCTAAAATTTTTCTAATTTCTTCAGGTTTATTCTTTCTATGTAAACCATTGGAGCAGATAAGAAGAATATCTTTTTCTTCAACACCATATTTCATACACTCTTCAATAATAAGAGGAATGGATGTTTTACGATGTGAATCATCTTGGAATCCGCCTTTAACTTTATCAGGGAAAACGATTGTAATTTTACTTCCTTTGTGAACTTGTTCACTGATAGGCTTCATATCAAAAGGATGTAAAATTGCATCGAGAGTAGCTTTTTTAACGTCTTTAATTCCTTCTGGATCTTTGACTGTGACTCCTGTTTCAAAAATGTCACTACCTTCTGGGACTTCAACGTTTACTTGGCCATCTCCATACTCTAATTTTACTTTCATTTTTTTAGTCCTTTCTCGTAAGTTAATACAATTTTTTCAAAATCTTCTAAGGTAAAGCCAAAATCGGCTCCAAATTTAGTTAATGCAATTAATCCTCCATCTACTTCAGGAATTGAAGCAATCATTTCAGCGTTTTCGATTTTTAATCCGCCGCCATAAACAACAGGACAATTAACTACAGTTTTAATAAATTTCGCAATATCCTCAATATATTCTCTTCCTGGAGGTACTTTACCAGGTCCAATTGCCCATACAGGTTCATAAGCAATTGTAACTTTAGATAAATCAGTACCAGCAAGACCAACTTCTAATTGATGTCTAAGCACATCATATTTTCTATCTTGTTCTTCAGCTTTCTCGCCAATGCAATAAAGAACATCTAATCCTGCTTCTTGTGCTCTTTTAATCTCTTCATTAAGAATCTTATTAATATCGCCTTGACCGCCAAATGTTTGATTAAGGTAATTCAAATAATTTCTTTCTTCGCAATGACCAATGATTGTATCGGTAACTCCGATTCCTTTCATTGCTTTAGCGGTTCTAAAAGTTGTAAAAGCACCAAAGTTTCCACCAACGCTAACGTCTTGATAATGAACACTTTGGCAACCAATTCTAACTTTATCGACAGATGATAAAGCACTTAAGAGATTAGACTCTTGAAAATAAATAGTAACTGGAAGAGAAAGATTCATTTTCTCAATTCCTCCAGCTATCTTTGCTCCGTAAGTTTCGTTTTCTTTATCTTTGTTTATACCACCGAAACTTTGTGGTATATCAAATCTTTTGAGATTTAAGTATATTTTTTTCACGATGAAAGCCCTTACATTTACTTAAATCATATATAGAATTTTTCCATAAAGCAATATACGAAACTTATAATATTTACATTTTTATAAAAATTTTTTTCATATATAAAGAAAAAAACTTTCGTTCGAAACTAATCAATCATTGTTATATACCACTAACATTGATTTTTGCTCAATTTGATAAAAATTATTATATTTGTTTTCTAAAACAACCCATTTGTTTATAAAGTCTTGATAATTTTCTTTATTCCTTTCCTTTAATCTTTTTATTTGCGTCTCAGAATCAATTTTAATGAAAATAGAGAGATCATAATATCTATTAAAATAAGGATTTAAAGAATAACTTCCTTCAACTATAGTTAATTGTTTATTGTCCAAAATAGTGCTTGAAACAATTTTTTGCTCCTTGCAAGAGAAAACTCGATATTCTAAGGAAGGTTCATTTAGATGATTAACTATTTCTTCTTTAAATCTTTTTAAATCTATATTTCCATCATTTGAACTAGACAAGTCTTTTTGACCTTTAGGAAGATAAAAATCATCTAAATGAATAACTCTTGTATCAAAAAATTGGCTAAGTTCATTAGCCAATGTAGATTTTCCGCTTGCACAGTTGCCATCTATAGCAACAATACAGTTTTCTTTTCTTGATAAAATACTAGATATTTTCTGTATTAGTATTTTCAGTTCCTTTTTTCTTAAATATTCTTGCATAATCAGGTAATAAGTTTTGTAAAACCTTTTGAGAATATAATAATTCAACAATTGCAGGAATTAAAACTAATTGAACAATCATTCCTGGCCAAGCATTTGCAAATGCTTCTGTTAAAAAGAAGATTGCAGTAAATGGGGCTGCATCAGCAACTGCAAAATTAAATAAGAAATAAAAGAACCCCCAAATTAATCTACCAATAATCATTGCTGATACTAAAGAAATATAAATAGAAGCAATTGTAGGGATTTTTTTAACATATTTATTTAATAAGTAGAAACCAGCACCACAAATAAAACCATAAGTCATAAGTTCAAAACACATGGCAAGACCTGTAGGTAAAATAGGTGGCATACCAAAAATTAAAGATCTGGTTAATGGAGTAATAAATCCAATTAAAGCTCCATAAACTGGGCCTAAAACAAATCCACAAATCATTACAGGAATGTGCATTGGTAAAAGCATGTTACCAAATTCAGGAATTTGACCTGTTAAAAAAGGCATAAGCCATCCAAGGGCAAGAAATAATGCTGCTAAGCAAATTTTAACAAGTTGTAATTGATACTTTGTCATAACTTTTTCTCTTTCTAAATATGATTAAATTACGATTACTGACATTATGTCAACATATTTTTAGCAAAATAATCGACATTTTAAAATCATCCTTTCGCTCGAAAGATAAATTACTTCTTTACAAAGAAACTCGATTGTAAATTGTTTGTAAATTTTAATGTATTAAACTTGCACTCTTTAAAAAAATCATTATATTAATAAATGTGTGAATTAATTGTTTTAGACGACACAGGTTAAGATAAATTCTTAATGGCTGCGGTTAGTTCACTAAACGCATTCTTATTCGTTGGAGAAATTCTATGGAATTTCTTTTTTTTACAAAAAAATAGAACTTAAAAAATCAAATATTAAAATTTAACAAAGCAGTTTCCTATTTCTTTAATTTAAAAGAGTGCAAAACCCCACTTTTTTCATTAAAAAGTAGCAATTTAGTACATTTCTAGTATAAGCATGAACTTATTTTTTTATTACAAAAAATGTACTACAAAAGTCCTAAAAATATACTTTAGAAAATCTATTAAAAACAGATTCACAATCACTACTACTTGTGATTAAATATTTAGCGGAAAATTCCGGAGAACTTTTTATGCTCAAAAAACTTTTTGCACCAATAGACATGACACAAGGAAAAATCTATAAGGTTATTCTTATATTTATGGTTCCTATATTTCTATCTTATATTTTTCAACAAATTTACACCTTAACTGATGCTATAATCGTCGGTCAGAATTTATCTGCTAATGAAGTAAATGGTGTTAATGACGTTGGCTCCTTAACGTATATTGTATTGCAGTTTGCATATGGGTGCGCAGCAGGATTTAGCGTTTTATCTTCTGCTTTCCAAGGCGAACATGATGAAGTTGGTGTTAGAAAATCTTTCTTTGCACAAATAGTCTTATCTTTTATTATTTCTATTTTTCTTACAATTATTTCTATTTCTTTAATAGATCCACTACTTTCACTAGTAGGGTTAAGTGCTTCTACAGGTGGTCAAACATATGAAGCGGCAAAAACTTATATCTTTATTATATTTTTAGGAACGATTTGCCAAGTAGCTTACAACCAAATTTGTTCGCTTTTAAGATCAATTGGTGATTCTATTACACCGCTTTTATTCCTAATCGCTTCAACTATATTAAATATTTTACTCGATTTATTATTTATTGTTGTTTTTCATATGGGCGTTGCCGGAGCAGCCACCGCAACAATATTAGCTCAAGGTATTTCAGCCGCTTTATGTTACATTTATACCTTTATAAAATATCCTTACTTAAGATTCAAAAAAGAAGATTTAAATATCGAATGGAAATTATATTGGAAACATTTAAAACTTGGCTTGCCATTAGCATTTCAATTCTCAATACTCGCAATTGGTTTAATAACACTTCAATCAACCATCATTAAATTTGATACCACTTTAGCTGGAGAAGTTATAGATAATGGGCCTGCTCAGCTCGCTTACGGAGCAGCAAACAAGGTTCAAACATTCTTAATGACGCCTTTAAACGCTTTAGGAACAGCAATGTTATCATATTGCGGGCAAAATTATGGTGCGAAATTATATAAAAGAGTTAAAAAAGGCATCATTACAGCTGTAATATTAATGCTTCTTATGTATGTTATATTGCTTTGTCTTGCGTTACTTCTTTTAATAGATGATACATATTTAAAAATATTCTATTCTTCCGAAAGTATTAGTGAAAAAACATCATATCTTGGTCGCTTGAACGTTTTATTTACTGTTCCTTTCTTTCCATTTTTAGGTGTTTTATTTATCTTAAGATGTTCTCTACAAGGAATCGAAAAACCACTTGTACCATTTTTGGCTGGTGTTGGTGAACTTCTTGCTAGAACTCTTCTTTGTTCATTTGGGCCATATATTTTTGTTCAAACAATATCAACTTCAATAGATTTATATAACAACCCAGGAAGTTATATTGTAACATGCCTTGCTGATCCTTTTGCTTGGCTTGTTGCATGCATTATCTTAACAACAGGTTTTATAATCTACATCTATGTTCCATTAAAAAAGAAATTAAAATCTGGCGATAGTCAAGAAAACAAACTCGATTCGCAACCAAAAAACCTTTAATTCTTAACTATTTTCTTAAAAAACTATTATTAGCCCGATACCTATAACAAGTAAAATAATTCCTAATGGAGCAAATTTCATATAATCGAGGTAAGAAATTTTTACCTCGTTTTCTTTACATATTCTCATAAACATTAAACTTGATAAGGCTCCACAAGGAGTAATCAAAGCACATAAATTACTTGCAAGAATAGCTGCATAAACATTATCCACTGTTGTTAAAGCGTTAGCGTTTAAAATATTGGCGTAAAGTAAAGACATAGGAACGTTATTAACAAGATTTGCACTTATTGCACTTGTTAAACCATAAGCAAATACTTCTGCTTCTATAGACTCAATAGAATTTAACAAATTACCAATTTGAAGCAATAAATCAGTTTGGTTCAAACTCGAAATTATAATAAACATCGAAATTAAAAATGGTATAAACTCATAAGGCAAAGTTTTAACTGGTTTAAGTATATAAATTTTGTTTTCTTTTTTAATAAAACAATAAATGCTTCCAATTATTAAATCAATCAAAGCAAAAATTAAAGTTATGAGATACATTTCAACATTAATAAGATTAGAAATAATTAAAAAGACAGTGGTTAATGCTAAAGATGTTAATCCTAAAACTAACAAAAATTTATTTTTTATTGGTTCCTTTTCTACTTCAACCTCAATTTTAACTTTTAAGTCCTTATAAAAAACTAAAATAAGCAAAACATACAAGATAAGCATTAAAATCAATGAAACTGGAGTTAATTTAGCTAAATAATCAAAATATGTTATTCCAAAAAAGGAGCCTAAATACAAATTTGAAACGTTTGTTGTTAAGAAAGTTGTTGAAAGAGTATTCAAGACAAAGCAAACCATAATCAAATATGGCATTGGCTTAATTTTTGAAGCCTTAGCAAAGTAAATCATAATTGGTGTAACAATAATGATGATGTCATTATTTGTTGCGATAGTTAAAAGTGATATTAAAAAGTAAAATGCTGTAAATATGATAAATTGATTACCTTTACCAATTCTACTTGCTCTACTTGCAAGAAAGTTAAACAATCCGACAGCATCCAAAAATTTAGAAATAAATGTTAAAGAAAGAAATAAAACAATAATCTTAAATGGATTTGTTGAATTGTTTTGAATAAATAAATTCAGTATGTCTCCGGCAGTACTTATATTATAAAGTAAAATTAATATTGCTCCAATTGTTGTTATTAACCAGTAAGTATCTATTCTTTTTCCTTTTATATTAATAGTAGGAAAAAGAAAGAAAGATAAAGTCATAGCTAATATAGTTAGTGCACTTAAAACATAAATCGAAATCATAGCCCAGTCCCCTCATTCCCGAATAATTATCATAGAATCTAATTTTTAAATATCAATAAATAATTACACAAGTTATGTAATTAGATATATTTATCTTTACAGATTTATTGATGATATTTTGACAACAATTTTCGCTGCAATTTTTTAACAACAAAACCAAGAAAAAAATGCTTGATTTATCTTCCTGTTTTAGTGTATAGTAATTGAGCGTCTAAAGAAGCGCAATTGTGGGCCTTTAGCTCAGTTGGTTAGAGCGCACCCCTGATAAGGGTGAGGTCGATAGTTCAAGTCTATTAAGGCCCACCAAAATTTAAGACATAAAGAGCGTTATTTAGTTGGGTGTTTAGCTCAGCGGGAGAGCGTTTCCTTCACACGGAAAAGGTCATTAGTTCGATCCTAATAACGCCCACCAAGATAAATGCCTTCTTAGCTCATCTGGTAGAGCAACTGACTTGTAATCAGTAGGTGGTTGGTCCGAGTCCGACAGAAGGCACCAGAAAAAGAATTTCAAGCTTTGCTTGTTGATATACATCGTAGGACAAAGGTCCTATTTTTTTTACGCAAAATCTGAAAATGGCGGATAGCGAGGGGTTCGAACTCGCGAACAACCCAAAATTAAAAAGACCGTTTTATAGGTCTTTCTAGTATCTTTAAGAGAAAACAATTTCACAAAAATATTTAATTTTTGCAATGTTTTTAGTTTAAATTCCTTTATTTGGTTCTTCAACGCATTTATTTTTAACCATCGTATTAGGTGATACAGACTTTACAATAAAGACGTTACTACCGATTATTGAGTTTTCTCCTATTACAGTGCTACCACCCAAAATTGAGGCGCCACTATATATAGTGACATTGTCTTTAATTGTTGGATGACGTTTAACTCCATTTAATGAGTGCCCTTCTTTTAAAGATAAAGCACCAAGAGTTACTCCTTGATAAATTTTGACATTATTACCAATTTCAGTAGTTTCACCAATAACAATTCCAGTTCCATGATCTATAAAGAAAGATTTTCCAATTTTTGCTCCTGGATTTATGTCAATACCAGTTCTAGTATGAGCATATTCAGTTAAAACTCGTGCTGGAAATTTTAAGCCTAGAAGATAAAATTCATGAGCAATTCGATATGCGCTAATAGCTAAAAATCCTGGGTAAGCATTAACTACTTCAATATACGAATCGCATGCTGGATCGCCATCATAAATAGCTTTTATATCTAAAAGAAGTTCTTCCCTTAAAAGAGGTAACTTATCATAAAATGTTTTTAAAGCATCTTTATAATTATCATAGTTATCTTTAAAAGCAAGTTTGAGGTTTAATACACTTTTATCTATATATTTATCAATCTCACTTTTACTAATTTTCTCGTCATAAAAATCCAAAAACATTGCAGTTCTAATGTTTTTATAAAATTTTATTAACTCATCACGATCAAGTTTTAACCAATCATTTTTCTTTTCTGTCTTTATCATTGATTGATAAAGGCCATCAATACTCTTCTCATTCATATAAATTCTCTACACTCAAATATCTTTCTCCATTGTCTGGCAAAATAATAACGACATTTTTGTTTTTGTATTTTTCTTTATCTAGTTTTAAAGCACCCATTAAAGCTGCACCAGAAGAAATTCCACAAAGTAATCCTTCAACTTTTGCAAGTTCTCGACTTCCTTCATATGCTTCTTCATTAGTAATATCAATAACTCTATCCACCAAATCTTTGTCATATATTTTTGGTAAAAAATTAGGTCCTAAGCCTTGTATTAAATGAGGCCCGCTTATTCCTTTATTTAATAAAGGAGAAGATTTTGGTTCTATCCCTATAATTTCAATAGATGAATTTACCTCTTTAAACCTTTTAGCATTTCCAATTAAAGTTCCACTTGTTCCAACTCCAGCCATAAATACATCAAGTTTTCCTTCAAGGTCTTTCAATATTTCCCAAGATGTAGTTTCATAATGAGCTTTAACATTACTTAAATTCTCAAATTGATGAGCCAAAAATGAATTTTTATACTTTCTTCCTAACTCTTCAGCAAGTTTAACACTCCCCGCCATACCTTCGCTTTTTTTAGTTAAAATAACTTCAGCTCCATAAGCTTTCATCATCATAACTCTTTCTTTTGAAGCATTTTCAGGCATACAAATAATACATTTTAAACCAAAAGATGCTGCTATCATTGATAACGAAATGCCCATGTTCCCACTTGTGGCTTCAATAATAATTGAATCTTTATTAATTCTTTTATCTTCAAGAGCATCTTTAATAATAAAATATGCCGCACGATCTTTTACACTGCCGCTTGGATTTGATCTTTCAAGTTTAGCAAAAAGATTAAAAGTTAATTCATACTTCTTAATAATGTTTTCAAGTTTTATTAATGGAGTTTCACCAATTGCCTTAACTACAGAATTTTTATACATACAAATATTATATCGATAATCTTCGTATTTTTATAATACTTTGCACTTTAATTGGTTGTCGAAGTTAAAATATAAATCTATAATTTAATCGAAAGGAAAGGTATTATGGCAAACTCAAAAATTTCAAAAGCTAGAGCTCTTAAAATCATTCAAAATGTCCTTTTAATCATTGTTGGTATTTTAATTGCTTGTTCAGTCATTAGCCAAGACATTATTAAATACTTAGTAGGTCTTGCATTAGTCGTTTATGGTGTTTTCTTCTTATTTAGAAGTGTTTATGACACCAAATCATTCGTTATGCCATTTGGTGTTGCTGGTGGTATTTTACTTGGTGTCGGCATCGCTACAATGTGCGATTATGTTCCTTTAATTCAAGTATTACAAAACATCATTTTTGTTGCTTTAATTGTTCTTGGAAGTTTACTTATTTTAGATGCAGTTGTTAAATTTGCACTTCACAGAAACAATGCTGGTATTACCGAATTAATTCTTGGTGTAATCTTACTTGTTTTAGGTATCTTATTTGTTGCAATTCCAGATATGCAAACCTATTGTTGGATTGCCTTTGGTGTTGTTCTTGCAATTTATGGACTTTATAGCTTAGTCATTACAATAATTGCATTAAGTAAGAAATAATAGTTAAAAACATCTTCAAAAAACTCGTAAGCTTAGTTGCCTACGAGTTTTTATTTTGCTTGCTTTTTGCTAAAATCCTTTCAAATCTTAACTATTTTTGGTTTGTTAACAAGACATAACTAACACTTCCATCTTCGCTAATAACTTTTTCATATGTAAGATAATCGCGATAATCTCTGCCTTCTTTAAGTTTTACAAAGAATAAAATCTTGCCATCTCTTTCTGTTCTACTAACTTCAAACTCTCTTTCGTTATACTCAATTTCGATTGAATCCTTAAATCCTTCTTTTTCAATTTCAATAGAATATTCAATCTTTTTACGTCCGTTTTCAATATAGGTGTATTCATATTCTTCTTCATTTTCGTTGCCTTCATTTTCCATTGAAGATTCTACAAAAATATAAGAATTATTATTTAAATTAATTCTAAAATTTCTTTCAACTTCTTCTTCGTCCCATTCTTGTTCGTTTTTCATGACACTTGTAAATTCATAGTTAGCATCATTTAAAAGAACATAACCTTCCATATAAGTGTATTTTTCAACTTCATCGTCATCTCGTTCTTCATGACTTCTTGCATTATAAATTAAAGAATATGTTACTGTTTCATTATCGAAGTCTTTATAAGAAACTGTTTCCTTAATTGTATATGTTTTACCTTCAATTTCAGTTGATACTTCTTCGACATTTGAACTAATATCAAAACCATTGTCAATCATAAGATCAAGTTGAGGTAAAACTTGGGTTAAGTCCTCTTGAACGCTTTGACTATTAAAGTCTTTACTAAGTTTAACTGGATTATGAACCTTTAATGCTCCAGTTTTATTGATTGAATTTAATAAACTAACACTTGTTGTGGCTTGGAAAGTATTCTCTTTTTTAGAAGCGGTTGGAATTTCAACATCTCCTAATTTTGTTGTATCATTTCCTAAATCACAACTTGTAAGCATCGCTGCTCCTAATCCAAGCATTGAAAATAAGCTAATTACAAATAACGTTTTTTTCATAAATTTATTTCCTCCCTAAGAATTTACAATAAATACGAAAGAGAAAAATAAATTATTGGAATTTTTTTATTTTTTTATAATTTGGTAATTATATCTATCAGAAGTATAGATTCTTTGATCATTTTCATATGCTAAAGTTACTAAAAGGTCTTCTACTTCGATATCATCAATTTCGTTTTCATATTCAACCAAAAATTCATAAGTTAATGGATCATTATTTTTTAAAGAAATGTTTTGAAATTCACTTTTTGAAAGAGGAGTTTCTACACTTATCTCAAGCTCTTCCTTATTTCCTTCTTTTTCAAGATCATAAGTTAAGGTATAATCAAAATTTTCCCTTTCTAAATCAGATAAAGATGAAAAATAAGAAATAGAATAAGAATTTTCAACTTCGCGTCCTTCATATTCATTTTCTTTTTCAATTAAAATGAATTCATTGTTTTGCTCATTTGTACACAAAATTTTTATTTCTTCTTCTTTTTCATCTTCTTCAATTTCGCTTTCTTGCGCAATATAACAATCATAATAAGAATCATTTAGTTTAACTAAATACTTATCATTTCTACTAAACTCTGTTGAAAAATTAACCTCATTTAAGTCGTTATAATAAAAACTCATAAATGGAGCACTAAAATCATCAGTGTATGAATAATAATTATCACAATACCTATAAGTTATATTTTCATAGACAAAGTTGATTTCTTTTTGAACTTCAACTTTTATATTTTCTTCTTTATTTAATATATTTAATATTCCGCCTTGAATAGAATCATAATCATTAACAATTTTTTCAAAATCTGTTTCTTTTAATATAGATTTACTCTTTTTAAATAATGCTAAACGATTATTAACAGTATTTTCTCCATATGAATTGAAGCTAGATAAAGTTAAAAGCTCGTTACCTAAAACATTCGATGAAGTTATTGCCTCTAAAACTGGCGGATTAACGTTGCCTTGTTCACCCCCATTATTCATAACAAAAAACAAAGCTAATGAGCAAATGGCAATAGCTCCAACTGATAAACCAATTCCACCAAAAACATATTTCTTTTTTAAATGCTCTCTATTAGGAGTTTCTTTTGTTTTTACGTCTTCTTGAGCTTTAAAAAGGTTAAGTATTTCACTAGAAGAGGTTTTAATTTCGTAGTCTTTTGTTTCGTTAAACGTATTTACAATCTTTTCATCATCAATTTTTCTCATAACTTTATCTCTTTTCTTAGTTTCTTTATTGAGTTGTTATAACTCCATAAAATTGTACCTAGTGGTCTTTTCATAATCTTTGCTATCTCTTCAAAAGTAAGTTCACTAAGTACATGTAACGTAAAGATTTCAAGTTGATCTTTTTTGAGAATCTTACTAACTTTATCGAGTAAAATCGTTTTATCAATTTCATTTTCATCTCTTGATTCAACATCTTCATGTTCATAAAATTCTCGTACTCGAGAATGCTTTTTAATATAGTCAAGAGTGATGTTTCGGCTGATAAGAATTAGATAACCTAAAACGTTCTCGTTTTCATCAAGTGTTGGTACACTCTTTAAAAAACGTACAAAGGTTTCCTGTAAAAGATCCTCACTTAAATCATGATTCTTGATCAGAGAATAGATGTTATAAAAACAAGGTCTTTTTACTTGTTCATAAAATTCATCGAACAAGTCGAAGTTTCCTTTTTTAAATTGGACTACATAGTTCTCTAGTCGTTCTACTCTCATAACATAAATACGAAACAATAAGAAAAATTATTGGTTTTTCTTTATTATATATTAATAAAATATAATAACCTCAGCTATGTTGTCAAAAAAATGACTCAAGAAATTTAAAAAACGTTGCAAAACCCAATTATTTTAGTTTTTTTATCCGCCATTCTATTTTGTAAACCGATATATAATTCGACAATGGAATTTTAAATAGTCATTAATTGTAAAGTCATTAATACTTCCTTTTTCTCTATCTATATATCGTAATGTAACATTTGTTGCAAGACGAACAAGGCCAACTCTATCATGATCTCTAAGTAGATTTTTTATGCTTTTAACCACGATTTTAAATTCATTTTCAATCCAATTAATTTCGCCTTCTTGTTCGGATATATTAACTTCTAAATATATTGGAAAATAATATTTAATAAACTCACAGTAATCTTCGTAATTAATTTCTGGATGGAAATCAAAAAAGTGAGTAACCATTTTAGCATTTGGCCTTGATGGATCGTTTATTTCTTCGTCAACAAAAAAACCATTAAAACGTGGATCGAGTTTGTTATTAATTATTGGATGATTTTCTTTAAAATTTCTAAATTTCAAAGCAATTGGATCACTATCTTTTATGATACGTCTAGTTTTTAAATAATCTTCATATTTATTTTTAACTTCTTCAAATTCTTTAGCAAGTTCACTTGTGTTATTAAAATAATCTTTGCTTAAAATAGTTTCATAAAGTCTAATTGCATTTTCTTTAAAACTTGCAGTATCTTTAATCTTTTTAGATTTAAAATCCTCATAAGTAATTTTTTTACCATATAAATATCCAAAATAAGAAAAATCTTCATCACAGTCGTCTATTTCCTCATCAAAATTAATGCGAATAGAGTCATAAGATTTATCGCCTTGTATTTGAGGGACTTTTGTAGCGCCTTCAATTTCATAAATTAAAAATAAATCACTCATACTATTTTTTGTAAAAACTTTTGTTACTGGATTAATTTTATCATGTTCAACTTGCTTGTTGTTTATTTTTGTAATTTTATCTATCTTGTATAAACCAGCTTTAAAAATATCCAAAATTCGTTCAAACGACTTTAATTCTTTTATTACTTTGTGAACATAAATATTTTACAAATGGCAAAATTTAGGGCCCTCTATATAGGGCTTAATTATGAAAGTCCGTAAAAGTTCGTTATTTTGCCTACTTCAACTCTCGCATAGTGTATTAGAAAATTTCTTTCTCATTTCATTTGAATAAGGTAACAATGGTCCTATACTAATCTCTTTCAAAAATGAAAGTAATTTTAATTTACTTTCAAAAATGAAAGTAAACTTTCCTGTTCGTATTTCAGACCTTTCATTTAATAAAAATGTCCGATTACTCGGACAATCATCATTGATTTTGACACAACTTACTTTGCGCCAAAATGTTAGTTATAAGCTGTCTTTGTGCTATCGCTTTGATACAAAACGACACCCCTACTAGCAAAACGACACCCTTACTAGATAAACGAAACCCCTAAAAAGTGCCGATTTTATCGGTGTTTTTTATTATTTACTAGTCCATCTATAGCGACCATAAACTTCATTAACTGCTTCAATGTAGCAAATGAATGATGGATGATTATTATCGTTTCTTTTTAAATATAAATTCTTTTTGTCGAGATAGCATTGTCTGACTTCTTCCCATAAATTATTAGCTTTAAGTGCCACGGCTTTTTCAGATATTTCACTTGAATTTGGCACTGAGTTCCAAAAATATCTATCAGAATTTGTATATCCAGTTTTTTGATGAATTAATCGATACCAGTTTCCTTTATCATCTTTAGCAACAATACAAAGGTCCATACTAAATTTGATGCCAGGATTGTCTTTAAAATAGACGTTCTTTGTAGACAACGCTGAAGTTGAATCTTCAACATCGTGCAACCCATTTTTTCTCATTACCTTATTTAAAGCTTTGCGCGTAGTTTCCTTAAGAAATCTACAGTCATTTATATCATCACACTTTTGAATCAAGAGATTATAATCAAAATCAATATCGCCATCTTCATTTTGAGTAACCATATTTCTACCACCACTACCAACTAATATAAATTGGGCGCTTATACCTTCTTCTAACAAGGATCCAACAAGTTTGTTTAAATCTTCAACACAAGAATTTTGAGCTCTTTTCAAAAACTCTTTATCCTCTACAAAATGATACATACTTAAAAACCTCCTTAATAAATATTATCCCCATGCCTACCACTTGAAGTATGTATCCGTTCTTCAAATCAAATAATTATATCTTTCAAAACAATATTTGTCGATAGTTATCGAGCGTTTTCACTCGTTTTCATACTAAAAAAGACTAGGATTCCTTACTTCCTAGCCTCAACTTTCACTTTATATCCTGAGTTAAATATAAACTCGATACTCTTATCTCGGTTAACAATTGCCTTATCAACCATGATGTTGAACAGCTCTTCATCAAATTCACTAATTACATCTACTTTATCTTTAAGCGTCGAAATGAAGGTATTTATTTTGTTTCTTTTATCCATCACTTCTTCTTTTTGATGTTCTAAATCTTTTAACTTATGAATTAGCTTATCATATTTGAGTTCTAGTTCTTTTTGCTTAATCTCATCAGTATCTTTAGAAGAATGAATCAAGATTTCAACATCATTGACAACACTTTCTATGTCTTTATTCACTTCTTTTATTTTATCTTCGATACTTTCAACACTTACTATTTGATTAAGAACTAATTCTAAATTTTTGAGAATTTCATCTTTTCTTACAATCATTTTGTTATAGGCATCAACAAACATCGCTTTTATTTCTTCTTCGTTTAAAGTTGGAGTTTGGCATTGTTCTTTATTCTTTTTATCGAATTTATAGTTGCACTGCCATATAGTTTTCTTATATTTATCAGTCGAATGCCAAACTTTAGATCCATACAAATGTCCACAATCTGCACAGATTAATTTTGAAGAAAAGCAATTTTTTGAAGAATAAGAATATCTAAGTTCTGCTCTTCTTTGAAGTTCTAATTGAACCATGTCCCATTCTTCTTTTGGAATGATATAAGGATGTGAATCACGAACATAATATTTAGGAATTTCGCCATTATTGACCTTTGTAGTGTGTGTTAAAAAATCCTCAACAAAAGTCTTTTGAAGAATAGCTGAACCGCAATACTTTTCATTTCTTAAAATGCTTCTTACAGTGGTTTCGCTCCACTTATATTTTCCGCCAGGAGTTTTTACTCCCTTCTCTTCTAAAATCTTACATATTTGTCTAAATGTTCTGCCACTCATAAATTCTTTATAAATAAGCTTAACCACCCATTCAGTGTCTTTATCAATAATGATGTTTTTATTCTCATCATATTTGTATCCAATGAAATTTTTATGAGGAAGATAAACCTTGCCATCAGCAAAACTTTTTCTTATGCCCCATTTAACATTTTCACTGATACTTCTACTTTCTTCTTGAGCTAAACTAGACATGATTGTTATTAATAGTTCGCCTTTTGAATCAAATGTATAAATATTTTCTTTTTGAAAGAAGCACTCAACTCCTCTTGCTTTTAACTCTCTAATGTATGTAAGAGTATCTAAAGTGTTTCTAGCAAAACGGGACATGGATTTAGCAATAATCAAATCAATCTTTCCATTTTTAGCATCATTAATCATTCTTTGAAATTCTTTTCTACCTTTGGTTGATGTGCCACTTATTCCTTCATCAGCATAGATTCCTACAAATTCCCATAGTGGATTTTCTTTGATGTATCTTTCATAAAATGATTTTTGAGCGTCAAATGAATTTTCTTGATCATCACTATCAGTTGAAACTCGAGCATAGGCTGCAACTCTTCTTTTAGCTCGTTCAACAGTAAGTCTATGGGTATGTAAGTTTCTTGTTGGTTCTATGACTTTTACATTTGGCATTATTCTTCCTCCTTTCTTCCTGTATTCCTCTTTATAGCTCTTCTTCTTGCTTCTTCCCTTAATTCTGGAGTCCAAGAATACTTTCTTGATTTAAGTTCCCAAGCAATGGTTTTCTTTGTTCCATCATTAAACACAAACTCTAAAACTCTATTAGGATGAGCGAAGATTACTTTTATTTTGTCTTTTACTAATTTTGAAGTTAATTCATCCACTTCCAAAGCTTCCTTAGTCTTTTCAATCAAAATGGATTCTGGTAGACTTACAGTTTTACATCTTTCGCTTTTAGATGAATAAAGATAGTTCCAGCACTTCCAATCATATAAGTTATAGCCATATCTTTTCTTTCTTTGATAGGATGCTCCGCAAAGAGAACAACGAATCATACCTTTAAATAAATCGTTGCTATCATATTCACCTTTTGCTTTATTGCGTCTTAAGGCAATAATCTCTTGAACCTTGTTAAAAGTATCTCGATCTATAATTGCTTCGTGATTATCTTCAACTATATATTTTCTTAGTTCACCAAGATTCCTTTTCTTTGTATGATTTTCTGCTCGATATGTCTTTTGAAGCGTAAGTTTGCCTATGTATGTATCTTCTTTGACAATTCTTTCTAAAGAGCGGATTGTCCATTTACTTCCACTAGGGCTTTTAATGTTTTCTTTATTTAAAACTTCGATTATTTTTATATAACCAAGTCCATCTAAAACCATTTGGAATATTCTTCTTACAACGCTAGCTTGTTCTTCATTAATAACGAATTTCTTATCAATAATGTCATAGCCATAAAAACGTGTAGTGCTATAAATTTCCCCTTGTTCAAATGTTTTATTAATTCGCCATTTTACATTTTCGCCCATCGACTTAGCCTCAGCTTCAGCTATGCTAGCTAGAAGTGTAAGCATAAGTTCGCCTTGTTCACTCATTGAATTCATGTTTTGCTCTTCAAAGTAAACATTAATATGAAGTGCTTTGAGTTCTCTTATGGTTGCAAGTAAAAGTGCAGTATTTCTAGCAAATCTAGAGATGGACTTAGTAATAATCATATCGATTTTGCCATTTCTACAATCTTCAATCATTCGACTAAATTCTGGTCTATTGACCTTTGTCCCGCTTATTCCATAATCAGCATAAATATCAACAAACTCCCAATCTTTATGTTTTGAAATCAGTTCTTTATAGTAACTAGCCTGAGCAGTAAATGAATGAAGCATGGTCTCTTTATCCATTGAGACTCTAACGTAAGCTGCTACTCTTTTTCTTTGCTTTAATTTAGGCATAACCGCTACCTTTTCTATACGTTTTTCCATCATAAAATCACCTACTTTTCGTGTTATATACATCGCTCTAGTTGGGAAGAATATCAAGTCAACTCTCGGAATATAGATGACTTATTGATACAATAAATTTCACATAGATCCTCTTCAGCTAATTCATAGTCGTTATTAGATAAAATCCCTTTGTTTTGCATGGTTTTTAATATAGAAACACTTATTAAATAGTTCTCTAAATTGGCTTTATATGAAGATAAATCAGTCATTTTCTTTACCTCCATAACGAGCTTTTAAGTAGCATGAAAAAGAACAGTATTTTTGATTAGGTTTTCCATAAATTGAGAAGTTCTTATGGCAATATAAACAGTTCTTCTCGTGGTATGTTTTTTTATTCACTTTATCCTTATGCTCGTTCCAATATCTGCTTTTACATTCAGATGAACAAAAGACTTTATTTTGTGTTTTTGAAGCTCTAATAATTATCTTTCCACAATACTTACAGCGATTAGGTTTATTGCCTTCTTTATCTAGTCCATTTCTTTGACAAAATGCTGATACACTTGATTTAGATATATTTAATGCTTCTGCAATCTTTCCATAGCCTAGTCCATCTTCTCTAAGTCTTTTTATCTTGGTTTTAATTTCTTGATTCATTAAAACATCCTCCTTCAATAGCAATGGAGCAAACTGAATAAGCTCGTTCACTCCTTCTACCTAACAGAGCGAGTTAGAATAAAAAACTTAACCTTCAAAATAAAAATGAGCATAAAAAATAGCCCCACCAGATTTCTCTAGCAGGGCGTGATTAGAATAATTAGTTTAAGTGAAGATTGTTGATATCAATTCCTAGTTTTTTGGCTTTATCTCCCATTTTCTTACGTATCTTTTTCATGCCTTTATCGATTAACTCTTTAAACCGAGAATCTTCAACATAGTTCATAAAAGATACAAGTTCAAAAAGAATATTGAAATCATCGCTAGCACTAGCTTTTTCAAAATAGATGTAGGATTTTTCTTTATCTTCTAAAACTTGCTCACATAAATAAAGGCAAATCCCATATTCAACTGAAGCATAAAGATCGCCTTCATTAGCTAGTACTCCTAGTCTTTCAACATCAAAATAATCTGCGTAACCATCCTCTAATCTTCTAACAATTTTAAATACTTCTTGGCTCATTTGTTTTGCCTCCTTACTACTTTTATATACGCAAAATAAGGGCAACATGAACCAAAAATATACATTTAGAAAATATAGAGGCTTTAATGAGATTTAAGCGTGACAAAAGCGATAATTTGATGAGATTAGGCTCTAGGTAATTCGTCTATCACTTCAAAATCATCAATAAGATCATCTTCATCTTCAGACTCATAACGCATCATATCTTCAAATTCGTTTTTAGCTTTTTTAAGAGCATCCACTATCATTATTTTTACTTGGTCACTCTCGTCATCCATTAAAAGCATGAACATCTGAGTTAAGACTTCAAAGTTTCCATGCTCTTTTACAAACTCAAAGTGATTCATAGCTTCTTCTTTATCTAGTTTTGTTCCTAGACCTAGATAATAAGCCTTACCTACTAAAAACATTGATAAAGGCGTTTGCTCTTCATCATTAAGTCTAACTAACTTATTAAAATTTTCTTTACTAAAATAACCATCATTCATTTGATGCTTAAGATGCAAAAGTTCAATAAGTCTTAAACTACTTCTTTCTTCATTAATCATTTAAAAAACCTCCTTCAATATATAAGTAGTCAAGAAAAGACAAAATTTTCTAAAAAATCTTCAAAAAGTTTTATGTCCCTTCACTATACAAGAAGGAGTTTATTTTGAAAAAATTACCAAAAAATTTGAAATCTTAATGAAAAATTAATGTTGTCATTTACTAGTTTAAGTGGTTTTAAGTGTATTTATACTTGCTTCAATCTGAGTGGTAACCCAGGTATCAACATCACCAAAGTTGGTCTTGATATAGTTTTTGATATCTTCGCTTAACTGAGAAAGAACGATATCTTTAGCCTTATTAAGAGCGATTAATTGAGCATCTTTTCCAAAGTTTCCCTCTTTCTTTAAAGCTTCAACATAGGTTTGAAAGACGCATTTAACTGCATCTAAAACAATAGTTGTGGCTTCTGTTATATATTTTTCTGTTTTCTCATTATCAATCTTACTAGAAATCCATTTGATAAGCTTAGAACCTAGTAAGGTGATAAGAGGAATTACTACTGCTGTTACAACACAGCTTAAAACATTTGAAAGTATCTCATTCATGATTTGTTCCTCCTTTTATTTCATCATGTAATTCAGTGATTCTTTTATGAGCATTCTTAGTTGATTCTTCGACTTTAACTAGCCTATTTGAAAGGTCGGTATATCTTTCTTCTAAGTGATTAAGTGACTTTTCAATTCTATCAATAGAAGATTTGATATAACCTATCTCACTAAGCATTACTCCTTCATTTTTACCTTCATCTTTATGTTCCAGCTTATTGCTTCTTTTAAAAGCTAGATAAGCAAATAAAATGCTAGAGATAGTCCCTAGCACTGAGATGATGGTTAAAACAATTTCTGTACTATCCATCCTTTAATCCCTCCTTAAATTCGTATATTTCATCAAGGTATTTTTCTAGTTTTGCATTTAGTTCTTTCCTTCTAGTTTCATTATTCCAATTGAGCTTATAATCAATTTCCTCATCAAAATAAGACTTAGGAAGATCTAAAGAAAAGACACCAGTTTTCTTATAATTTTCTATTTGCCCTCTCATTCTGATAACGTGATAAAACTTCTTCCCAACTTGAAAGTCACCATTAAAACAAAAAGCAAAATAATCATAGAAATTTGTTAAAAAACCCTTCAGATTCTTATTAAAATCAAAGTTTTTGTACTCTTCATAAAGGTCTTTATACTCTTCATTAAGTCCTATCAAAGTATCGGGAAGTCCTAAAACATCATCGATAAAGCTCCTCTTATATTGTGATATAGGACTATTTGGATTTAGCCTATCTAATATCGAGCTCACGCCATAAATAAAAACATCCGTTCCACTTATATTAGTTTTAAAAGCCCCATTTAAGTCATCAACCACTAAATTGATGTCATAGTCACTCTTACCACTTATAAAAGTGCCATAACACACGCTCCCTCCAAAATACATGAACGCCATCTTAAGTCCAGGAAGAGATGCCATTATGGAATTTATAATTTTCTTTTTATCTAAGGTAGCAATTAACTTATTTCGTTTTAAAACTATCTCTTTAATCATCTATTCCATCCTCCAAACCGATAACATTTTCTTTAAGCCACTTATATCCAGCCTTAAAAACATCACCAACTAAAAAGGATTCATAATCTTCTTTAGGAATTAAGATATCGATTGTGTCGATTGGATCGCATCCTTTATCTCTTGTTTCCTTAGAAATATATGAACCCACACAGATAACCACTTCTTTATCTATAGCATTAAGCGATATGTTTGTTATTCGGTGATAACTTGGCTTAATACCATAGCTTGAATTAAGTTCTTTTATAATCGCCATAGTAAACTCCTAACTAGATGTTGTTTCACCGCTACTAGAAGAGCTACTTGTGATGCTATTAGTATTAACGCACATTATTCCTTTTGAGCATCTTACATAAAGTTTACCTGTAGAATAATCAACAGCTAGTTCACCATTTCTTGTCAGATTAGATGTTGTTGGAACTTTAGTGCCTCTTTTAACGATAATGGTCGCCATTAGTAAGTACCTCCATCTATTGTTGAACTTGGAGTAAGAACAGCTGATTTATTGAGACCTATCTCAAACTTTCTATTCTTCATGTTGTAGCATTCGGCATATACCGACCTAATATAAAGACCATTATTAATAGTGTTGTTATCAAAATTAGAAGCATTTTCATCGTAAATTGCTGCTCTACTTCCGATAATTTCAGAGATATACATATTCTCAAGTTGCTCTCTTTGAACAGCGTTAAGATGGGTGTTATCACTCTTATGTGAATTAAATGTGCTTGTTGAAACACCACCTAGCTCACTTAAAGAAATATTAACTGCCCCGGTCTTACCATTAACAGAGGTTACTTTATCAGTTGGACTTTTTAGTTCTTGCCAATTCGCTAAAGTTGAATATGGTTCGCCTTTTAAAATAAATGTTTTAGATAAGTCATTTCTAATACAAATATCACCTGTTTCAGCTTGGCTAAGTTTAAGCATCTCAGCTTGACTACTTACTACAAATGTATTTGTAATAGCAATTCTAGGAATGATGCTGCTAGAAAGGAAACCATCACTATCAACAACTGGTATCTGACCTTCACCATTTCCAACATCATATTTACTAGCTGTTCCTAAATCAAGCTCATTAATCTTTGAATTTAAAACTGATGTTAGGTTATTAGAGTTTACAAATTCAAAGTAATCACTAGCACTAAGTGGATTTGAACTTGATCCTGTCTTATTGGCTTTAGCAATATATAAATTACCACCATTTAAGTCAATTAAAGGCTCGCCTTGTTTGATGGTTCCACTTGTACCAGTAAGAGGCCCGCTTCCACTAGTAGTTTTTCTTCTAAGTTGTATTGTTGCCATTTAAATTTCCTCCTTAATAAAAACAATCAATTCTTTTTAAAGTGTGAGTTGAACTACCAAGTTCGATATAAAGATAGTCACCACTTCGTTCTACATATCCGTTATAGTTAGTTCCTAAATAGTTATAAGTAAAAGTAAGGTTAGTCGTTCCTTTAAGAGTATTCAGTGAAACAGCAACAATGTTATTACAACAAGCAAAAGTGATAAGAACTGCTTGCTTAGACATCATCGATGAGATATTGAATTTATAAGTAGAGTCGCTCTTAGTTGGAAATGTAAAACTTTGACATCTTAAACCATGTTGAAGACCACTAATTCTATTATTAAGCTCTGTTTTAGCTTCGCTTACTGAAGATAAGCAAACATTCCTTGTAGTATCTATTTTTGTTTGATTGGTCTCAATATATTTAATTACTGATTTATCTAAAGTTAGTGAAGTTGTCGTTTTAGAATAGCCAATCATAGGAAACTCAAATACGCCATCACTCTCTAATAAATTAGTTTGAGTAAGACCTGGATAATTACTTGATGTTCCTTCTTTTAATGTAATGCTAGCTTCGTTATTTATCGTATCTACTTTAAGAATTACATAACCTTTCTTTGTACTATCTAAACTGACTGAAATATTAGTTCCGTTTTCGATAAAGATCCTTCTTCCATAAATTGAAACGAAACCATCTTTAAAAGTGATCTTTCCATTAGATGATGTAGCCTCACACTTATCGCCTAAATCAGTAAATATGCCGTTTGTTTTATTTGTTAAATACCAGTTAAAGAAAGCATCGTCTTTTGCAGTATTTAAAGCTTCATCAAAAGTTAATTTTTTAAGTCCCATTAATAAATTCCTCCATCAAAATTAGTGATTGCAGTCGATACATTGACTACCGATTTATTGTTACTAGTTCCACCATTCATCATCTTTATCTTGTCTGTAAGTGATGTCCTTTGCTCTCCTAAGGTC
>UQFQ01000016.1 GCA_900540395.1 uncultured Mollicutes bacterium
GACTCCTGTTGTTAACGAAGATGGGTATGTTTATATCGCAACAATTGATTACATTGCTTATCAAATCGGTTATCCTAAAGAAGAGCTTTTCTCATACCCTGAACTTACATGTCGAGATATTGTTGCTGAAAATTTAAGAGAACTTTATGAGGAAAGAGGAAGTGTTATCTAAATGGAAAAGAAATTTATTTTACCTTTTATACTTTGCGGAGCATTGTTGATTGTTCCTAGTTGTGGTGAAACTGCTAAAGAGGATGATACAAATTTAGATGATAATAAGAATAATCAAAAGATGAAAGCTATTTTTGATGATGGTTTTAAATCTTATTATTTAATTGGTGAAGCCTTATCATATGATAATTTAAGAGTTATTGATGCAAGGAACAGCAAAACTTTAAGTGATTATACAATAACACCTGAAGAAGGAACCATTGTTAATAAACTTGGAGATATTTCTGTAGAAGTTAGTAAAGATGGCTATCAATCATTTACTTTTGATGTCCACGTAGTTGAAGAATTACCACCAGAGGAAGAAGAACCTGAATATACTACAATAGAAATATATTCTATTAATGATTTCCATGGTTCTTTTATCGAAAATGGTGATAATGGCGAAATAGGAATGAGCAAGTTCGGTGCTTATTTAAAAGACCGTAAAGATGAAGAAAGCATTGTTATTTCTACTGGAGATATGTGGCAAGGTGGTGTTGAATCGAATTTAACTCATGGGCAAATAATTGTAGATGCGATGAATTATATAGGATTTGATGCGATGACGGTTGGCAATCATGAATTTGATTGGGGCTTTGATGTATTAGAAGAAAATATTTCTAACATGGATTTTCCAATGTTAGCTGCTAATGCTATTGATAAAAGGACTGGCGAGGAATTTCCATATTTTGAACCTTATACTATAGTTGAAACTAAAGATGTAAAAGTTGGAATAATTGGTACTGGCGCAGAAAGTTTGCCTACAGATATAACTTATAGTGTTTCTCAATATTTAGAATTTAAAGGCCAAGTATCTACTGCAAAATCTTATAGTGATTACCTTAAAACAGAAGAAGATTGTGACTTAGTTATTTTAGCTGCTCACGATGGTGCAAGTTTTGATTATGGTCAAGAACCTATATTTTTCGAATCATTAACAGAAGTCAGCGGCGTAAGTGGAGAAAGATATGTCGATGCAATGTTTTTAGGACATGACCATGATACTAAAAATGGAAAAATAAACGGGGTTCCATATGCTGAAGGTGGTTCTAATGGTAAGGGAGTGTCTCGTATTAGCTTTAGTTTAGCTAAAGAAAATGATGAATATAAAATCATTACATCGAATGCTAACGTTATAAGTCCTTATTCCAGTGGCTACTTCAATAAAGAAGATTCTTATATTAATTCTCTTTTAGATAAGTATTCTGATGAGCTAGCACAAGCTGATAGAGTAATTTGTAGTTTCTCAGAAGCAAAATCTAAAAATGACATTCTCGAACTTGTTTGTGATGCAATGATTGCTTATGCAAATGATCCAAAACATGAATCAATTTTAATTGATGATCAAAAAGTTACTGCCGCTTTCCACAATACTGGAGGAGTTAGAGATAGTGCAGAATCTGGTGATTTTACATATCGTGATTTAATTAAAGTTTTACCTTTTGACAATACTTTTTGCATTGCTAAATTAACTGATCAGCAATTCGACACTTGGAATAATAGTAGTAATTACTATAAAGGCTCAAAAGGAAGTGGCAAGTATACTTATGTTGCGACTATTAACTATCTTGCTGATAATCCTGACTATTCTCCAAGTGAAGAGGTATTTAATACTAATATTGTTATTCAAGATATTTTCATTGAATATCTTGAAGCTAATGATGGGAGTTTCTAACTAATTGAAATGTATTTTAATTTTGGACAAAAGAGAACAAATTAAAAAAGCAATTGAAAATAAAGATGATGGCTGTTTTAAAATGGCTTTAGGTTTAGCTGAACTAGCTGATGAAGAGACTATTGATTTAATTTATAATCAATTCTTTGTAAAAGGTAATCTTAAGGAAATAGAAAAGGCTAGAAAAGAAATTCTAGCTTTTTTATCAGGTGCTAAATACAAAAATATCAATGATCACGAAGATAATGATGATGAATATGAAGAGTATGACTGGGAAGATCGTGAAATTCATGATAACGACACTATTTCATACTCAGATGTGACTTATCTACTCTTGTCCTATTATTTTTATCTAAATAAAAAGTTAAACAAAAGCTCAAATGATCAAAGAAGCAAGAAATTATTAAAGGATTATCCTGGTGCTAAAATAAAAGATCTTTTAAGTTATCCTGATTTAAAATATTTAGATTAAAATCATTATTTTTAACAAATATTTGCGTAATTATGAGATAATGTAAATATAAAAATAAGGAGGCAGAATAATGGCCAAAAAATTCTTTAAATTACCAAGATTAGCTCAAATAATCTTGCTCATCCTTCCAGTTGTTGGTTGGATTGTCGAACTTGTTATTAGATGGAGTGCAGTATTAGAAAAATTTACTTTGTTAAATCTTGTTGCTGCTTTAATCTATACTTTCTTGGGTTGGGGTATTGTTCTCCAAATCGTTGATATCATTTGGATTATACTCTTCAAACATTTATTCCTTACAAAAGCATAATTGTTTATCAAAAAAGAATTTATTAAAAATACTTAGGGTTAGTGACCTAAGTATTTTTTTAGAAGAACTATATTTTAAATGAATCAAATAAAGCTTTATCTTTTTTACTACTAAGCAAAGGAAGAAGATAAGTGATGAAAGAATCATTAATGTTATCTTGCGTTTCGTTTAAATATGATAATGGAAGATATCTGACTTTGTTAGCTACTTTAGAAATAGAAGTTAATGAATATTTTGCTTTATAGTTATTTCCCTTAACTATTCGATTTATAGTAACGACTTTTTGACTTTTACCAACTAAAGCACTTTTTAAGGCAAAACTTGAAACTTTTATAGCTTCTTTAAGATCAACAGAAGAAGGAATGATTGAGTTTGCTCTTTGAAGAAGTGAAAGTTCAATATAACGAGTTTTATAACCTAACTCTTTTGTAACTAAAGAAGAAAGGTAAACGCTAACTCCTCCTAGTTGAGTATGACCAAAAGTATCTTTCATTTCTTGCATTACACCTATTAATTTACTGTTTCTATCGCGAATGCCTTCTGAAACGCAAACTAGACAATGTCCCTTTTCTTCATATATTTTTTTCACTTTTTCTAAAAAAGAACTAGTATCAAAACTTACTTCAGGAACGTATATTAAATCAACTTTTGCTCCGTTTAATTCAGCAAGCTTACTAGAAGCGGTTAACCAACCTGTATCTCGGCCCATTATTTCAACAATATTGACTCGTCCCTTTAAATAACTGGCATCATCAAAATAAATTGAGCTAACAGCATTAGCAATAAATTTAGCGGCGCTAGGATAGCCAGGAGTGTGATCAAATTCCATTAAATCATTATCAATGGTTTTAGGTATACCGATTGCATATAATTCATAATTTACTTTTTTTGCATAGCGAGAAATCTTTAATATGGTTTCCATAGAATCATTTCCGCCATTATAGAAAAAATAACGTATGTTATATTTTTTAAAGATTTCAATGATTTGGTCAAATTTATCTTTATCGCTTATCTCATCATTTAATTTAAAACGGTTACTACCAAAGGCAGCACCGGGAGTAGTAAGCAAAGCTTTTAAGTTTTTATCTTTTAGCGAAGTAACATCAATAATATCTTCCTTTAAAAGACCTTCTATACCATAATGCATGGCAAATATTTTTCCAATTTTATCTGGATGTTTTTTAGCTTCTTTGATTAGACCATAAGCGGAAGCATTAATGACGCTAGTTGGTCCGCCACTTTGACCATAAAGGATGTTAAATATCTTTTTTTCTTCCATAGTCAACATTTTATCAAGTAGCGAATCTATATTCAAAAATATCTACTAAATATCTACTAAAATTAACCATTTTTCAAAAAATTAAGATTCGTTAATTACAAAGAAAACGATAGTTGATATTATTCAAAGAGCATGAGGGAAAAACAATGATTAAAGCAATTAAAAAAAGAGATGGTAGAGTCGAAGATTTTAAAAAGGAAAAGATTAGTAAAGCTATTAGTAAAGCTTTTAAATCAGTTGACAATAAAGTTAATGAAGAGGAATTAAATAAGATTGCTAGTAAAGTAGTTGACTCAATTGAAGAAGAAATGCCAACTGTTGAAGAAGTTCAAGATTTAGTTGAAAAGGCTTTAATGGAACTTGGTTATTTTGAATGCGCTAAAAGCTATATTCTTTATCGAAATAGTCGTAAAGAAAAGAGAGCCAACCGCGATGAAATAGCTTCTTTAATTACAACTTTAGATTTAAGATCAACTTTAAAAGGAATCGAAAAAGATTTTAGTGAAGATGAATATGATTTATCACATTTACTTTCTAAGTTTAAGAGTTTTCTTTCTAAAGAAACAAGCGAAGAAGGTAAAGTTAAAGCATTAATTAAAGCAGCGGTTGAATTAACTAATTTTGAAGCTCCTAAATGGGAATATATAGCTTCTAGATTATATATTTATTCATTTAACAATAAACTTAAACAAATTCAAAAAGAGTTAGGAATAACTTCTTTATATTCAAAAATTCAATATTTAGTTGATAACGATATTTATGGAACATTTTTGTTAGAGAAATATACAAAAGAAGAAATTGATGAATGTGAAAAGATGATTGTTAAATCTAGAGATAGATTGATTAACTATTCTTCTTTTGAATTAATTTTAAAAAGATATTTAGCTAAAAATCATAATGGAATAGTTTTAGAAAGTATACAAGAAATGTGGCTTACTATTTCCATGCATTTAGCAATGAATGAAATAGATAAACTTTATTGGGTTAAAAGATTCTATGATTCTTTATCCAAACTTGAGTTTACATTAGCAACTCCAACAATGGGGAATGCACGTAAACCATTTCATCAATTATCGAGTTGCTTTATTGATACAGTAGAAGATTCATTAGATGGTATTTTTAAATCAATAACTAATTTTGCGACTGTTTCTAAGCATGGTGGTGGAATGGGTTTATATTTTGGCAAAGTTAGAGCTAATGGTTCTACAATCCGTGGATATAAAGGAGCGGCTGGAGGAATTATTAGATGGGTCAGAATTGTTAATGATGTTGCAGTAGCTGTTGATCAACTTGGGGTTAGAGCAGGAGCTGTAGCTTGTTATTTAGATGTTTGGCATAAGGATTTACCAGAGTTTTTACAAATAAGAACTAACAATGGTGATGATAGAATGAAAGCCCATGATGTTTTCCCTGCAATTTGCTACCCAGATTATTTTTGGAAATTAGCTAGAGATAATATTAATGCTTTATGGTATTTAATGGATCCAAAAGAAGTTTATGATGTGAAAGGTTATCATATCGAAGATTATTTTGGTAAAGATTGGGAAAATAAATATTTTGATTGCGTAAACGATGAAAGAATCCATAAAAGAGAAATTCCAATTAAAGAAATTATTCGTTTGATTATTAAATCGGCAGTTGAAACTGGTACACCATTTGCTTTTAATAGAGATTTAGTAAATGAAACTAATCCAAATAAACATAAAGGAATTATCTATTGTTCTAACCTTTGTACTGAAATTGCTCAAAATACAAGTGCAATAGGTGAAATTGAAAAAACTTCTATTAAATCAAAAGAAGGAGACGATATTATTGTTGAAAAGACAAAGTGTGGTGATTTTGTTGTTTGTAATCTTGCTTCGCTTTGTTTAGGCAATTTTGATGTAGATAACCAAGATACATTAAAAACGGTTGTAGAAACGGCAATAAGAGCTTTAGATAACGTTATAGACATTAATTTATATCCTCTTGAATACGCTAAACTTACAACACAAAAATATCGTTCAATAGGACTTGGAGTAAGTGGATATAATCATTTACTTGCTAAAAAGAAAATCTATTGGGAAAGCGAAGAGCATTTAAACTATGTTGATTCTCTTTTTGAAAATATAAATTACTATGCAATTGAAGCTAGCAATAAATTAGCCATTGAAAAGGGCAAATATAGTTTGTTTGATGGAAGTGAATGGGATAACGGTAATTATTTCGTTAGCAGGAACTATGTTAGTGAAAGATGGGCAAATCTAGCTAAGAGTGTTCATGGTTATGGAATGAGAAATGGTTATTTACTTGCAGTTGCACCAACTTCATCAACATCAATTATTGCTGGAACAACAGCTGGAGTTGATCCAATTATGAAGACCTTCTTCTACGAAGAGAAAAAAGGTGAAATGATTCCTAGAGTTGCGCCTGAACTTACTCATCAAAATAGTATGTTCTATAAACCAGCTCACGAAGTTAATCAAATTTGGAGTGTAAGAGCGGCAGGAGTTAGACAAAGACATGTAGACCAAGCTCAAAGCGTTAACCTTTATATAACTCATGACTATTCAATGCGTCAAATTTTGGAACTTTATATTAAGGCCTGGGAAAACGGAGTTAAGACAATTTATTACGTTAGAAGTAAGTCGTTAGAAGTTGAAGAGTGCGAAGGTTGTGCTAATTAACTACTAGATTTATATCTAAAAATCTACTAATTATCTACTAATATATTTGAAAGGACAATTATGACAATTAAATTAGATGAATTAATGCCACATAAACAATTATTCAATCCAAATGGAGATATTGATGTTAATAAAAGAAGAATGATTGGTGGGAACACTACAAATTTAAATGATTTTAATAATATGAAATACCCATGGGTAAGTAATTGGTATCGACAAGCGATGAATAACTTCTGGATTCCAGAAGAAATAAACATGAATCAAGATGTAAAAGATTATCGTAAAGCTTTAACTCCTGCTGAAAAAAGAGCATACGATAAAATTCTTTCTTTTTTAATCTTCCTTGATTCTCTTCAAACAGCTAATTTGCCTAATATTGGTGAATATATAACAGCAAATGAAGTCAATATGTGTTTGAATATTCAATGTTATCAAGAAACTATACATTCACAAGCTTATTCTTATATGCTTGATACAATTTGCTCACCATTTGAAAGAAATGAAATATTATATCAATGGAAAAACGACAAACACTTATTAAAAAGAAATGAATTTATTGGCAACGCATATAACTCATTTTTGAAAGATAAAAGACCATTTAATTTTTTAAAAGTCTTAATTGCTAATTACATCCTTGAAGGAATTTATTTCTATAGTGGCTTTATGTTTTTCTATAATCTCGCGAGAAACAACAAAATGAGTGGTTCGGTACAAAACATTAGATACATAAATAGAGACGAGAATACCCATTTATGGTTATTTAAATCAATTATTTTAGAGTTAAGAAAAGAAGAACCTGAATTATTTACTAAAGAAAATGAGCAAATTTTAAAAGATATGCTCTTAGAAGGATGTAAACAAGAGATTGAGTGGGGGATGTATATTATTGGAAATGATATCCCTGGCCTAAATGAACAAATGGTTAAGGATTACATTAAATATCTAGGCAACTTAAGAAGTACATCAATTGGATTAGGAAAACTATTTGATGGCTACGATAGAGAACCTGAAAGCATGAGCTGGGTATCTAAATATAGTGATGCCAATATGATAAAAACTGATTTCTTTGAAGCTAGAAATACTGCTTATGCAAAATCTAGCGTCATTAAAGATGATCTTTGATATTTTTTGAGTTGATAAAATAAAGCATATTTATCGTATATAAGAGGTGAGTATGTAAAAAAATCTCCCTATTTAAAATTTATAAACAGAATTTTATTTGATTTTAGGTCTTGTCAAAGTCAAAAAAATGGGTTATAAATTAAGTACATAGAGATAAAATCTCGAATTAAAAAAACAGCAAAGGATAATAAAAGCTGTAAATCAAGAGAATAGGATTCAGTGCCTATTAACGTCATCAATGTTTGGATGATAGAAGAAGGAGTTGTGTAAAGAAACAACTCTTTTTTTCAATTAAAAAAGCAGAGCTTTTAACTCTGCTTAATGGTTAATCTAAATTGATATTATTTTATCTTTCCATTCATCACGTCTTTCAATACAGCACAGATAACTTCGATTGATTTATTGTCGTACCCATCGTTATTTACAATCAAATCGGCGTAATATTGTGAAGGACCAATAATTTCTTCATACATTGGTTGAACAGTGGAGAAGTATTGATTAACGATAGATTCTTGATCTCTGCCTCTTTCATGAATATCTCTATCCATTCTTCGAAGTAGACGTCTTTCTCGACTTGCGTTAATAAAGATTTTTAAATCACCTAGTTCACGAACATCTTTGTTGACTAAGGCCATAATTCCTTCAACAATAATCAATTTGCTAGGAACAACGTGAACAACTTTTTCTGCACGGTTATGTTCAACATAATCATAAGTAGGTTTATCTACAGGTTTATCATCTTTAAGCATTGAAAGTTGAAGTCTCATTAACTTCCAGTCAAAAGCTTTTGGGTGATCAAAATTTTGCTTCTTTCTTTCTTCAAGTGTAAGATTTGAAAGATCCTTGTAATAGTCATCGATAGAGAAGTGGGTGATATTATCTTTCCCGAGTTTGTCGATAACTTGATCAATTACGTAAGTTTTGCCACTGGCGGAACCTCCGCCAACTAATACTATTTTTGCCATTTTTATGCGCCCTTATGATTTTAGCATGCTTAGAGAATAAATTCATCGTTTATTTTGAAAACAGAATAATGCCATAAAATGCATATTTAGTAGATATTTAGTACATTATTAGTTAAAAAATTGTAGATAATAAGTAGTCAATTTATAAATATGTTTTAAAAAAATAATTTTATTACTATAATTTTAGTGAGTATGAGGCTAATTATATTAATTTTTGTATTTTAAAAATACGCAGAATGGAGAATTTATGAAGTATAGAATTTGTGTTGATAGTAGTTCAAATTTACTAAGCAATCATATCATTGATAGCGAAGTCGGATTTAATGTCATACCTTTAACTATTAGAGTTGGCAAGCAAGAATTTGTTGATAATGACGAACTTAATGTTGATGATTTATTAAAAGAAGTAGAGTCTTCAAAAGAAGCTTGTACATCTTCTTGTCCATCGCCACAAGATTTTTTAAATCATTTTGAGGATTCAGAATATGTAATTTGTGTAACTATTAGTCAAAAATTAAGTGGCTGCTATAACAGTGCCTGTGTTGCTAGAGATATGAGCAATAATAAAGATAATATTCTTATTATTGATAGTATGTTAACCGCTGGAGCAATGAGACTTATAGTTGATAAAGCTTATTCTTTAATTAAAAGTGGTAAAGAATTTAATCAAATTAAAGAAGAATTATTAAAGTATCGTGATTCAATCCAATTACTATTTGTTTTAGATAAGTTTGATAACCTTGTTAAAAATGGCCGTATGAGTAAAGTTGTAGCTTTTATTGCTCAACTTGCAGCTATTAAACCCCTTTGTTATGGTGAAGGCGGTGAAATTAAGATTAAAGAAAAAGTTAGAACCATCAAAGGCGTTTTAAAACGTCTTGTTCATAATATTGGATTAATGTGCCCTGTAACAAAAGGCAGAACCTGTGTTATCTCACACACTCAAAATAAAGAAAGCGCTTTATTATTGAAAGCACTAATCGAAGAAGAATATGAATTTGATTCGATTATTGTCGAAGATAATCGAGGTTTATGCGCTTTTTACGCTTTAACTGGCGGATTACTTGTAAGTTTTTAATATATAAAAATGTATTTAATTTTGGTATAGTAATTGACATGAGAAAGCACGTTACTAGAACCGAAAAGTATAAAGAATATAGAGAAGAAATTAAAAATTCTTCTCTTTCTTTTGAAAATAAAAATGTGCCAAAGAAAGAATCTAAAACTATTTCACAAGTCTTAAAAGAAACTAAGGAAAGCTTAACTCAAAAAAATCAACAACCTGGTAATAAACATTCTTATGACAAAAGGGAAGAAAAACAACTTGAGAAGTCTGTTTACGATATCTATACATCAAAAAGGAGATGGAAAAGATTCTTTTATTTTATCTTTGTCGTTGTTTTAATTACTGCTTTAATTGTGCTATTTCTCTTTTTAGGTGATAAATATTTGGGGTTTAATGTATGGTAAAAAATTATTCGATTGCAATTGATGGTCCTAGCGCTAGCGGTAAAAGCACTGTAGCTAAATTAATCGCTAAATGTTTAAATTTTACATATATTGATACAGGAGCAATGTATCGTGCTTTTACATTAGCTGTTATTGAAGCAGGACTTGATCCAACAAACGAAAAAGAAAGTGATTCATTAATTGGAAAGATTTCTATCTCTTTTGATGATAAGAATAATATTACATTAAATGATGTAGATGTTTCTAAAAAGGTTAGAGAAAATGAAGTAGCAAATAACGTTAGTTATATTGCTAGCTATAAAAACATCCGTTTACATCTTGTTGAACTTCAAAGACAAATTGCTGCTAATAAAAGTGTTGTAATGGATGGCAGAGACATTGGAACATATGTTTTGCCAAATGCTGATTTAAAAATTTACCAAGTGGCTACTGCAGAAGAAAGAGCAAATAGAAGATATAAAGAGAATCTTGAAAAAGGAATCGAAACTAGTTACGAAGATTGTTTAAAGAATATTAATAAAAGAGATTACATTGATTCACATCGTTCTTTCTGTCCTCTTCATCCTGCTGAAGATAGTGTTGAAGTTAATACAACAAATATGACAATTGAAGAAGTTGTCGATACAATAATTGCAATAGCAAAAGAAAGAGGAATAACTAATGAATAGAAAATTAGTAGCTATTGTTGGTGCTCCTAGCGTTGGTAAATCAACCATTTTTAATCGTATTATAGGAGAAAGAAAGTCAATTATTGAGTCACAAAGAGGAGTTACTAGAGATCGCATTTATTCTCGTGCTAGTTGGTTAACTCGTCATTTTAATGTTGTTGATACTGGTGGAATTGAAGTAGAAAATAGACCTTTTCAAGAACAAATTAGAACGCAAGTTGAAATAGCAATTGATGAAGCCGATATTATTGTTGTTGTAGCTGATGGCAAGATTGGTTTAACTGACGATGATCAAATGGTTGCTAGAATGCTTTATAAAACAGATAAACCAATTATTCTTGCTGTTAATAAAATTGACGATAATCATTTAAAAAACAATATTTATGAGTTTTATTCTTTAGGTTTAGGCGACCCAATTCCAGTCAGTGGAGCTCATGGTGTTGGTATTGGTGATATCTTAGATAAGATTGTTTCTTATATCCCTGAAAATGAAGAAAATATTGAAGACGATGATGTTAAATTTTGTATCATTGGTCAACCTAATGTTGGTAAATCAAGTTTATGTAATGCGATTTTAAATGAAGAAAGAGTCATTGTTTCTAATATTGAAGGAACAACTCGTGATGCAATCGATACACCATTTACAAGAAATGAAAAAGATTATGTTGTTATTGATACAGCCGGTCTAAAAAAACGTGGAAAAATTTATGAAGCGATTGATAAATTTGCCGCTTTAAGAGCATTAAGAGCAATTGATAATAGTGATATTGCTTTACTTGTTATTGATGGAGAAAAAGGAATTACTGAACAAGATAAGCATGTTGTTGGCTATGCAGTTGAAGCAAAAAAAGCCATTATCATTGTTGTTAATAAATGGGATTTAGTTAAAAAGGACAACAACACACAAGCTGAGTTTACTAAAAACATTCGTAAAGAATTTAAATTTTTAGATTATGCTCCTGTTATTTATTTAAGTGCTTTAAATAAAACAAAAGTAAACGATTTATTTGAATTAATTGATCAAGTTTACGAATCTTATATTTTCCAAATTAAAACAAGTGTTTTAAACGAAATTATTCAAGAAGCTCAAATGATGAACGAGACTCCGGATTTTAATGGTGGGAGAGTTAGAATTTACTATGCTCAACAAGTTGCTTCTAAGCCATTAACCATTGCTTTATTTGTTAACGATCCTCACTATATGCATTTTTCATATATGAGATATATTGAAAATAGAATTAGAGAATCTTTTGAACTTATGGGTTCTCCAATTAATCTTGTTTTAAGGAAAAGAAAGTAATGAAAATTTTTACTTTAGGAAGTGGAGCTTGGGGTTTAGCCTTAAGTAATGTTTTAGCAGAAAACGGTAATGAAGTTTTTGTTTATACTCGTCACAACGAAAACAAAAATGAAATTAATAATTCACACACCTTGAGTAAATATCTTCCAGATGTTTTTTTAAACATAAATATTTTAGCAGTTAATGATTTTGCTTTATTAAATGAATCTGATTATGTTTTAATAGCTGTTCCTAGTAAAAGTATAAAAGATGCAATAGACGAACTTAACGAACGCTTAAATAAGAAAATTAAAATTATCAATGCAACTAAAGGCTTAGAGCCTTCGACAAATAAAAGAATTCAAGAATATATTTCTTTAAATTTAAATAAAGAATTTTTATGTGACCTTGCATCTATTTTAGGACCGGGATTTGCAAGTGAAGTTTGTAAACATAATTTGACTTGTCTAAATAGCGTTTCTTCTTCGCTTGAATTTGCAAAAGAAGTTCAAAATCTTTTCTCGAATAATTACTTTAGAGTTTATGTAAGTAATGACGTTATTGGCTCTGAATATGGATCTAGTATTAAAAATGCCATCGCTATTGCTAGTGGTTTAATTAAAGGTTTAGGTTTTAATGAAAATACAAAGTCAGCCTTAATTACTCGTGGTCTTGCTGAAATGACTCGTTTTGGCGTTAAAAATGGGGCTAATAAGGATACTTTTTTTGGTTTAACTGGAGTTGGCGATCTCGTTTTAACCTGTAACTCTGAAGAATCAAGAAATTATCGTTTTGGCTTTCTAATTGGCAAAAGTCAAAACGCAAAAAAGGTTATAGAAGAAAACAAAATTACTGTTGAAGGCTTATATACAATTAAGGTAATTCATCAGCTAGCTAAAGAAGAAAATATTGATACGCCAATTATAAATGCGCTTTATGATATTCTTTACGAATTTAAAGATATTAATTTAACCGTTCAAAACTTAATGCTTAGACCTTTAAAAATGGAAACATTCGATTAATATCGTTTAAAATTAATTCTTAAAATTTTTTGCTAAATACTTTATATTAAAGATATGAAGGAATTAAATAGAAATTTTTATTGACATTCCTAATGAAGTTTGAATAATTAAACTTGTAAAAAAACCGGGTTAGTTTGTTTTAATCACTAAATATTGATTAAAACAAAATTACATGATTAAATTTAAAAAAGGGAGAAATTATGAACAAGGCAGATTTAGTTGTAGCTATTTCGGAGGCTTATGGCTCCAGTAAAAAAGACGCAGAAAAATTTATAGATATCTTATTTGAAGAGATACAACAATGCTTATCTCGCGGTGAAGAGGTCAAAATTTCAGGATTTGGTGTTTTCCAAGTTAAAAGTAGAAAATCACGTACTGGAACAAGTCCAGTTGGCAATCACGAAAAGATTGTAATTCCAGCAACAAAAACTATCGGATTTAAACCAAGTAAAGGCTTAAAACAAAGCGTAAAATAATCAAACTAGTGTTTGATAATTTCTATTTTTAAAAATTTCGTTTATAATCTTCACAATGAACGAAATTTTTGAATATTTAAAAAAGGTTTTTAAAGAACATAATTTTCATCTTTATATGATTGGTTCAACCAGTCGCGATTTTTTGATGAAAAGAAAAATTGAAGATTATGACTTTGTAACAGATGCAACTCCGGATGAAGTTCTAAGCTTTTTAGATTGTAATGCAACTTATAAAAAGTTTGGGACCCTTTCTTTAAAAGTTGACAATAAGCACTGTGATATCGTTACTTTAAGAAAAGAAAGCGGATATTTGGATTCACGTCATCCTAGTAAAATCGAATTTATAAAAGATATTAACGAAGATTATAAAAGAAGAGATTTTACCATTAATGCAATCTATATTGATGAAGATTATAAAGTAAAAGATGTTTCTAAAGATGGTGTGAGTGATCTTAATAACAAAATTTTAAGATTTATAGGAGACCCAACTAAACGCATTAAAGAAGACCCTTTACGTATTTTAAGAGCAAAAAGATTTATTGTTGAATATGGCTTAACTCCAGAAAGAGAAACTTTAAAAGCTTTAAAAGAAAATAAAGATTTAATTTCCACTATAAAAGAAGGCAAAATTATAGAAGAAAAACGTAAATTTGATAAAATATCGAAAGGTGAAAATTATGAATTTTAATAACGCAAACGCAATCAACTTTTCATATCTATTAATTGAATTTTATAAAAAAATTGGCTTAAGTGAAGAAGAACTAGCTGTTGTTTTAATAGTTGATCATTTAATAAGTCAAGGAAACAAGGTATTTAATTCATCTTCTTTAGCTTTAAATATGAATTACGACGAAAAAAAGATTGATGATATTTTAGCTAAACTTTACGAGAGGAAATTATTAGAAGTTATTCTTGAAGGGAATAGTTTATCAATTTCAATTGAACCTTTAAAAAAGATTTTATATCGTAAATTTCAAGAAAGCATTTTTACCGATGTTGAATTAAAAGAAAACGATGAAGCAGAAGAGTTAAGAGAAGAGACTTATGAAAGACTTGAAAAATTATTTAATCGATCATTGACGCCAGTTGAAATAAATCGTATTAGTGATTGGCTTGCCGATTCTTCTAACTTCCCATTTATTAAAGAATCTTTAAAAGAAGCAGAAAGCAAAAGATACACTTCAATTAATCAAATAGATCGCGCCATTATTAAACGAATCAGACAAGATGTAATTAATGATCATGAATAAAGAAGAGAAGTGCATAATTATACAAAAATATTTTGATGAAATTTTGCCTAATCCAAAATGTGAATTAGATTATAATTCTGATTATGGTCTTTTAATCGCAGTTATGCTAAGTGCTCAATGCACTGACAAAAAAGTTAATTTAGTAACTGGACCATTCTTTAAAAAATATAAAAGTTTAGAAGAAATTGATTCTTTAACAATTGGAGAAATTGAGAATAATATTAAATCACTTGGGCTTTATAAAAATAAAGCCAAGAATTTAAAAGGCATTGTCCATGAACTTTTAACTCGTTTTAATGGAGTAGTACCAAGTGATAAAAATGATTTAATGTCTTTACCGGGTGTAGGCAATAAAACAGCTAATGTTGTGCGTGTTGAACTTTTTAAAATTCCAGAATTTCCAGTTGACACACATGTTGAACGCTTAGCTAAACGCTTTAAACTAGCTGAGAAAAAAGACGATGTTTTAACTGTTGAAAATAAACTTAAAAAAGATTTTCCAAAAGAAAATTGGATTAAATTACACCATCAATTTATTCATTTTGGAAGATATTATTGTAAGGCTATTTCACCTAAGTGTGAAGGCTGTAAACTAGCTGGAATTTGCACAAAAAACCCTTAAAACTCAACTATTTTATCTAAAACAGCAAGATAATCAAGAGGTGGAATTAAGCCTCTTTTTATTTCAAATCCTTTTTCTTTAAAGTAAGAAAGTGGAATACTTTTCCTTTCATCTAGATTGATAAAATCAATTAAATCTTTTCCTAACAAAAGAAAGTATTTTTCAATATCAGTAAAAGAAACAATTAAAAAAGAAAGGCCTTTATTTTGAATAACGTCTTTTATATGTTCAATTTGATTTTCTCTTAAATTAGCTAAAGGGAAAGATGTTTTTGAGGTTGTTTCTTTTGCTTCAAAATCAATATATTTTCCTTTATAAACACCATAGTAATCAGTAGTGGAAGCTTCTTCAAAATAGGCTTCACTTATCTTTTTGTTAAAACATTTAACAACTTTTATAGGGGTAGGACGCTTATTAATTAATGCCATTTTATTATCTTTATAATAAGAATTAGTTTCATTAAGCTCGTGTTCTAATTCCATTCCACGATTTTGATAGTTAACTATCTCATTATTTTCATTAATTTTAAACTTAAAATGCATTAACTAATTTCCTCATTAATGTAAGTATTCAAATCTTCAATAGTTACTGATTTGTCTTTAACTAGTTTATTTAATAACTTTTTAACAGGTGGTTCTAAATTAGGATTATTAGCAATAACTTTTAAATACTGGACTCGAATAATGTTGTGAGATTTTAAAAATGCTTCATATAAAAACATTAAATTTTTAGCATCACTTAATGGGTCGTGAATTGGTTCTACTGGCTTAACATTAAAAACTTTTAAAGCTTTAATAAGAGATAACGTCTGATTTGTTTCGCTTCTAACAAAGTGATTTAAGATTTTAGAAAAGTCTGAATGCTTACGAAAAACCTGCAAAACTAAGTTATTTTGTAATAATTCGTTATTTTTTGCATCGATATGTAAAAGTCTAATATCATAGTTACCATAGGTAAAGAAATGGACAAAAGTTGGGTCTCCGGCATATTTGCTAAGTCGATTAATAGCTTCTTCAAAACTAATACCTTCCTTGTCTAAAAGCTCGTTAGTGATACCAGTCATCTCTTCAATAAATGGAGAAATCTTAGTTTCTGTATATACATAACATTTAAAACCTTTATCATAACTTTTGATTTGTTTTTTAGAATCTAATTCAGCCTTAATTGCGCCAATTGAAATAATTTCCATTGATGAATCAGTGGCTTCAAAGTCTAAGAAAACAATACTGTTACAATCTTTTACAATTCGTCTAATAAATTTCACAATTAAAATTATAAAAATCAAGGCTATAATTTTCAATTTTATTCTGGTTTTTGCTTGCTGTAAAATAGCCTTAAATTGAGATTTTTCTTTAGAAAAAGGCTTAAAATTATCTACTTAGATAGATTGAATAAAGCATGATTTTAAATTATAATTAAGGAGTTAGGATTTCTATGAAATTACGCCTTAGTTCAAAAGATATTTTAAACAAAAAATTTAAGCAATCGGCTAATGGATATGATCCAGAAGAAGTTGATACTTTTTTGGATAAAATTCTTGAAGATTATCGTAGTATCGATAAAGAAATTGATGGATTAAATGCTGAAATTATCTCCTTAAAAAGAGATAATGAAACATTAAAAGCAAATTTACGTGATAAAGACCAAGCGATCTCTATTCAAAAAAGTAAAAATATTGCTTTAATGAGTTCTCATCAATCTTCACTTGATAATCTTGAGCTTTTGCAAAAATGTGGAGCTTATGAAAGAAAACTTTATGAGCTTGGTGTTGATCCTAATAAAGTTAAATAAATTTCAGTCTATGTAACCGCTGCCTAACTTGTGTAGGTAGAGGAAAGTCCTGGCTTGCACAATCTGCGATGATTGTAGTGATTATGCTAGTTGAATAAATAAAACTAGGTACTTTGGAGAAAGTAACGGCGAAAATAGTCTAAAAGCTTATGCTCATGATGATTTTTCTTAACGTGCCACAGTGACGAATTTGAAGGAAACTTTAAAGTGAAACGCGGTAAACCCCTTAAGCAAGAAACTCAAATTTTGGTAGAGGAAACTAGTCAAGAGAACTGAATCAAGACTGGTAAGTGAAAACTTAGATAAATGGTTACATATAACAGAACTAGGCTTATGGACTGAATTACTCGCTCGTGATTGAAGTATGAAGAAAATTAATTTGCCAACAAAAATAACTTTAGCTCGAATTGCTCTTGCAACTCTTTTGATTATTGGAATTATTGTTTTGTATTTTCTCGATGAATTCCAAGTTTTTTCAATCAAAGAAGTTGGAGATATCGCTTTAAATGAAGGTGGCGCTACTATCAATTGGATAATGCTTATTTTGATGTTTGTCTTTTTAGTAGCTTCCATGACTGATTTTTTAGATGGATATTTAGCAAGAAAGAATAATGAAGTTACTGATTTAGGAAAATTTTTAGACCCAATCGCTGACAAAATGCTCATCAATTCAATGATGATTTTTTTAAGTTTAAATTTTGTTAGTTTAGTGGGAAATCAAAAATTTGCATTCTTCTTAGTTATCATTATGGTAATTCGTGATCTAGTCGTTGATGGATTACGCTTTATGGTTGCTAAAAAGAATGTAGTTGTTGCGGCAAACATCTTTGGTAAGTTAAAGACAGTCACACAAATGATTGCAATCATTGTTGTCTTTTTAAACGGCTTCCCATTTTCATATTTTGATTATAATTGGCCAGCTTATTTACATATTAGCGATTGGCTATGTTATATTGCCACATTCTTTAGTGTTTTAAGTGGCATCATTTATGTAAAACAAAACATTAAATACCTATTTTACGAGGAGGGAAAATAATGAATAATGCTCAAATGTTAGTCGAAAGATTAACCGAAAAGAATCTTACCTTAGGCTCAATCGAAAGCTTTACTGGTGGACTTTTTGGAAAAACCATTACAGATGTTAGTGGAGCAAGTAAAACTTTTAAAGGTGCTCTTGTAACTTATTCAAAAGAATTAAAAGAAAACTTGCTTGGAATTCCTGCTGCTTATATTGAGGAGCATGGTGTTGTAAGCTATGAAGTTTGTCAACAAATGGCAATTAAAGGTCAAAAAGTTTTAGGCGTTGATGTCTGTGTTGCTTTTACAGGCAATGCCGGCCCTGAAACTAATGAAGAAGGCGGAACCGTTGGCGAAATTTATATTGCCATTGTTTATAAAGGTCAAATTTGGCCAATTCCTCTACATTTAGAATTAGGTAGAGAAGAAAATAGAGAATATTCAGTACAAGCCGCAATTAATGCACTTTTAAGCATTATTTAAAATTTTTTTAAATTTTTTCTTAATTGGTGCGTTTGTATTAGTGAAAGGAGTTTTTATGTCTGAAAACAAAGTAATTAATAAGGACGCATTAAAAGAAGTTCTTGCTCAAATCGAGCATGAATTCGGCAAAGGTACTGTTGTTCGTTTAGGCGACAAACCTAGTGTTGACGTTGAAGCCATTTCTAGTGGAAGTATTCTTTTAGATAACTGCCTTGGAATTGGTGGATACCCAAAAGGAAGGATTATTGAAATATATGGTCCAGAAAGTAGTGGCAAAACAACCCTTGCTTTAACGGCGGTCGCGGAAGTTCAAGCAAAAGGCGGTCTTGCTGCATATATCGATGCTGAAAATAGTATCGATCCTGATTATGCAAAAAATTTAGGAGTTGATATTGATAATTTAATTCTTTCTCAGCCAGATAGTGGCGAAGAAGCATTAGAAATCGTTGAGACTCTAGCAAAAAGTGGAGTTTTCTCCTTAATTATTGTTGATAGTGTTGCTGCTTTAGTTCCACAAGCTGAACTTGAAGGACAAATGATTGATTCTAATGTTGGACTTCAAGCAAGAATGATGTCGAAAGCTATGAGAAAAATTACAGCCATTTTAAATAAAAATGATTGTACTGTAATTTTCATTAATCAACTAAGAGAAAAAGTTGGGGTAATTTATGGTAGTAACGAAACCACAACTGGTGGGAGAGCTCTTAAATTTTATTCTTCAGTACGTATTGATATTCGTAAATCTGAAGCAATTAAGGAAGGCAATAGTATAATTGGCAACGTTTGTAATATTAAAGTTGTCAAAAATAAAGTTGCTCCACCTTTTAGAAGCTGTAAGGTTGATATCATTTACGGATTAGGAATTTCAAAAGAAGGTGAACTTTTAGACTTAGCGATTCAAAAAGGAATTGTTAAAAAAGCTGGAAGTTGGTATGAAGTCTATGGTGAAAGAATGGGTCAAGGGCGCGAAACAGCTAAAGCCTATCTTCGTGAAAACCAAGATATCTTTAAAAGAGTTAAAGAAGAAGTTTTGACCAAAGACTCAATAAAAAAAGAACCGGAAGTTGAAATATAGATTGAATGAATTTTCTCCTTAGGGAGTAACATAAATTATTTGCATAATCCTTTAACGTAGAAAGGATTAGAAGATGGATAAGTTTTTAAATGTATTTGCTGATGCCTCTGGCTCTGGCATTGAAATTTGGATTGTCTGCGTAATTGCTATTGCTGTTTTAATAATTGGCGCTTTGCTTGGTGGATTTGGCGTATATTTTTTAGCAAAAGAAAAAGTTAAAAAAGCAAATTCTAACGCTGAAAAGATTATTAATGATGCCAATTTAAAGGCTGAAAAAATTCAAAAAAATGCGCAAATCGACGCTAAACAAACAGTTTTTGAAATGAAGCAAGAAGCTGACAAGGACATTAAAGAAAGAAAACAAGAAGTTATTGTTCAAGAAAATAAACTTCTTCAAAGAGAACAATCGATTGATGCTCGTGATCAAGCTTTACTTAAAAAAGAAAATGCTTTAGAAAATAAGGAAAAGAATCTTGATAGACAAATTGAGGATAACAAGAAAAAAGGTGAAATTTTAAGCGAAAAAATTAACTCTATTCTTGCTGAACTTGAAAAGGTTTCTAATCTTACAGAAAAAGAAGCTAGAGAAGAAATCTATCGTCGAGTTGAAGAAAAAGAAACTCAAAATATTGCTAAATTCATGAAAGAAAAAGAGGATGAGGCTGAAAGAAAAGCTGATGATAAATCCCGTGAAATCTTAGCAATGGCAATGGCTAGAAATGCTCAAGATGTAACAAATGAAAGAACTGTTACAACTATCTCTCTTCCTAGTGATGAAATGAAGGGCAGAATCATCGGTAGAGAAGGAAGAAATATTAAATCTTTAGAGCAATTGCTTGGAGTCGATATTATTATCGATGATACTCCTGAAGCTATAACAATTTCTTGCTTTAACCCAATTCGAAGAGAAGTAGCTTCAAGAGTTTTAAATACACTTATTAAGGATGGACGTATTCAACCTGGAAGAATTGAAGAAGTCGCTAATAAATGTACTAAAGAAGTTAATGATATTATTAGAAAAGCTGGAGAAGACGCTGTTGCTAAACTTGGTATTTCTAATATGAATAAAGAACTTGTTACTCTTGTTGGACGTCTTAAATATCGTACAAGTTATGGTCAAAATCAATTAACTCATTCAGTTGAAACCGCTCAAATTTGTGGAGCAATGGCTAGTGAACTTGGCTTAAATGTTCAACTTGCAAAACGTGCTGCTTTACTCCACGACTTAGGTAAAGGCCTTGATTATGAAGTTGAAGGAAGCCACGTTGAAATTGGGGCAAGACTTGCTAAAAAGTATGGTGAAAATGATTTAGTAGTTAATGCTATTGAATCCCATCATGGTGATGTACCAGCAAAATCAATTATTGCTTATCTTGTTCAAGCTGCCGATACTTTATCAGCTGCTAGACCAGGAGCAAGAAGTGAAACACTTGAAAGCTATATTAAAAGAGTTGAGCAACTTGAATCTATTTGTAAATCATACGATGGTGTTCAAAGTTGCTACGCAATGCAATCTGGTAGAGAAGTACGTGTCATGGTTATTCCTGAAAAGATTAATGATTTACAAGCTTTCAAATTAGCTCATGATATCAAAGAACGTATTGAAAATGAAATGACTTATCCAGGTCAAATTAAGGTTAATGTCATTAGAGAATATCGAGCACAAGAGACAGCTAAATAATGAATATATTATTTATTGGTGATATTGTTGGAAAAGTTGGTCGAAAAGCTTTAGTTGATAATCTTAATACCATAAAAAAGAAATATAACATATCTTTTGCTATTGCTAATGGTGAGAATATTTCAAGAGGACGAGGAATCAACCGTAATCATTATGATTTTCTAATTAAAAATGGAGTTGATTGTGTTACTTTAGGTAATCACTACAAAGATCGACAAGACATAGAGAATTATATTGAAAGAACTGATAAATTGATACGTCCACTAAATTTAATTGAAGATTTTCCTGGTGAAGGAAGCAAAGTGTTTGATGTAGATGGAATCTCAATTAGAGTTACTAATCTACTTGGGAGTGCATTTTCTTCCTTTCCAGTAAAAGATCCTTATTTAGAAGTATTAAATGTAATTGAAGACGATATTAGTGATATTCATATTATCGATTTTCATGCTGAATCAACAGGTGAGAAAAAAGCCTTGGCCTATGCTTTGAAAAATAGCGTAAGTGCTGTTTTAGGTACTCACACACATGTTCAAACTCGAGACGCTCAAATATTGAATACTGGAGTGTTATATATAACCGATGTTGGAATGTGTGGGTCATATAATAGCGTTTTAGGTACTGAAATAAATAGTGTTGTAGAACGCATTATCAAACATAACGAAACAAAAAGATTTACCTATCTTGATGATGATGATAAACTTTTTTCCGCCGTTATTTTAAAATTTGACGATTTGACATTTAAAGGTGAAGAAATTATCCCTTTATATATTATTAATAAGAAAGGTTAACTATGGGAAGAAACGTAATTATTGAATCAATGCCTGATTTAGATAAGGCCAGAACAAGAGTTGGAAAGATTGAAACTGTTAACTTTTCTTATACTCCTTCGCAAGAATTAATTGATAAATTTACTCATAAAAAAGTATTTATTAGAACTTATGGTTGCCAAGCAAATTATCGAGATGAAGAAACTATAATGGGTTTATTATCTCTTATTGGGATGGAAAAAACTGAAAATCCAGAAGAAGCAACAATTGCAGTTTTAAATACTTGTGCAGTTAGAGAAAATGCTGAAGACAAGGTTTATGGGGAAATTGGTCAATTTAAAAACCTTAAAGCGAAAAATAAAGATTTAATTTTGATGCTTTGTGGTTGTATGGTTGAGCAAAAACATATTGTTGAAGATGTTTTAAATAAATTTCCTCATGTTGATATTTTCTTTGGCACTCATAACCTTGAAGATATCCTAAACTTACTTGAAAAATTTATCAAAGATAAAAAGCATTCTCGTCATGTTGATGTTTTATCTAAAGAAGGTAACATCATTGAAAAAATGCCTGTTACGAGAATTGATGATTATAAGGCTTATGTTAATATTTCGTATGGATGCGATAAATTTTGTACTTATTGTATAGTCCCATATACTAGAGGAAAAGAAAGAAGTCGTAATATTAATGATATCTTATCTGAATGTAAAGAACTTGTTGATGCTGGTTATAAGGAGATTACTTTACTTGGTCAAAATGTTGATAGTTATGGTAAAGATTTAAAAGATGGAAAGACTTTTGCGATGCTTTTAGATAAAGTAGCGTCTTTAGGAATGCCTCGTTTAAGATTTTTAACTTCGTATCCAAGCGATTTTCATGATGATGTAATTGATGTTATTGCTCGCCATGATAATATCATGAAATACATTCATCTTCCTGTTCAAAGCGGAAGTGATGAAACTTTAAGAAGAATGGGTAGAAGGTATACTTCTAAAGAGTATTTAGATCTTGTAGACCGTATTAGAAATAAAATTCCTAATATTGCTTTATCTACTGATATTATTGTTGGTTTTCCAAATGAAAGTTATGAAGAGTTTAAAGAAACTGTAGATCTTGCTCTTAAAGCTGATTATACCAGTGCTTTTACTTTTATCTATTCTCCAAGAAAAGGAACACCAGCAGCTCGACTTGTTGATAATGTAACCTATGATGAAAAAGTTAAACGTTTTAAAGAATTAGTTGATGCTTTAGAAATAAACTTTAAAAAACACGCAGACGAAATGGTTGGTAAAACCTTTGAAGTTTTGGTAGATGGAGAAAGTAAAAAGAACAAAAATATGCTTTCTGGATATGCATATAATATGAAAATTATTCATTTTAAAGGTGATGAGTCTTTAATTGGAAAACTAGTAAAAGTCAAAGTTACAGAATCACATGTATATTCTTTAATTGGTGAATTGATAAATGATTGAAAACGAAACTGAAAAACTTATTAGTCAAATCAGAAACAAGATTACTCGAAGTGAGATTTATCAAGAGTATATATCTTTAAAAACGGCTTTACTCAATAGCGGTTATTTGAAAGAAGACGTCAAAAAGATTATTACTTCGGATTATATTTCTCTTCCAACTGAAAAAAGAAGAGAATACGCTAAAATTAAGATGGAATCATTTAATAATGATCCTCTTTTGCATAACTACTTTATATCAAAAGAAGAAAACGAAAACTTGCTTGAAGAAATTAGCGAACTTTTAGATTTATGATTTATGCTATTTTAGGTCCAACATGTTCTGGAAAAAGTGATTTTGCAGAAAAATTGTCATTAAAATATAATGCTCCAATTATAAATTTTGATGCTTTTCAAGTTTATAAAGAACTTAATAAAGGAACAGCAAAACCTAGTCAAGATGAGCTAAATTCCGGGCGTTATTTTCTATATGATTTTGTTTCCATAACTGAAGATTATAATGTTAGTCGTTATCAAGAAGAAGCACGTGCATTAATTAGTAAGTTTAAAAATAAAGATATTATTATGGTTGGTGGAACCGGCTTATATTTAAAAGCTGCTTTATTTGATTATAAGTTTTTAAAAGAAGAGAAAATGGATGATGACTTTTTAAAGGAATTATCAAATGAAGAACTATATAATCGTTTACTTTTGATTGATCATGATGATGCCTTAAAAATTGGTGTTAATAATCGTAAAAGATTATTAAGAGCCCTATATATTTATGAAATTCATAAAAAAAGTAAGAGCGAACTAAATGAAAATGGCAAAAATAAACTTATTTATCCTGAGGTTAAGTTTATTGGACTAAATATCGAAAGATCTCTTCTTTATGAAAGAATTGATCAAAGAGTAGATAAAATGTTTGAAGACGGACTCGAAGAAGAAGCTCGTAATTTATTTAAAAATTATGATAATTCTTTAAGAGGACTACAAGCGATTGGCTATAAAGAATTTTTGCTATCTGATGATGGTGAAGAAGTTAAAAAGACGATTAAAAACAATACTCATCATTATGCTAAAAGGCAGATGACTTTCTTCAAACATCAATTTGACAATGTCGAATGGATTAATATAAATGAATGATTTAATTGATACAAGAAGCAAATTGTTATTAGGCGATGATTTTAATTTAATTAAAAATTTTAAAATTGTTGTCATTGGTTTAGGGGGCGTAGGCTCAATTGTCCCTTTGTCTTTAGTAAGAAGCGGAGTCAAAAATTTACTTTTAATCGATGGTGACAAGGTTGATGCTACAAATCTTAATCGACAAATGGCTTATTTTAGTCAAGATGTTGGTCATTTTAAAAGTGAAGTTTTAAAGGAAAAACTTTTAGAAATTAGAGAAGACTTAAACCTTGAAGAAAAACATATTTTTATTGATAAAGAAACTGATTTTTCTTTTCTAAAAGGATTTGATTATATTGTTGACTGTATAGACGATATTGAGGCTAAGGTGTTATTATCTAAATTTGCAATTAATAATGATATTCCATTAATTGCATCAATGGGCACAGGCAATCGATTAGACCCTTCAAAATTAATAGTTACACGCCTTGATAAGACAAGCTGTGACCCTTTAGCTAAAAAGTTTCGTTACTTATTAAGAAAAGAAAATGTTGATTTAAAAAAGATTAATGTTGTTGCTTCTTTAGAAGAACCTTTAGTTAGCGGACAAGTTGTTTCTTCAATGGCGTTTGTTCCTAATGCAGCAGGTTTATTAATGAGTTCTTATGTAATAAAAGAACTCTTGAGGAGATATAAAGATGAAGTTAGATAATATTGGTAAAGTTGCAAAAAAATTCGGAATTTGCGAGGACTTTCTTGAATATTACGGAAATTTCAAAGCAAAAGTGGACTTTAAAAAGATATGGAATGAAGTCAAAAATAACGAAGATGGTAAACTTGTTTTAGTAACAGCCATAACTCCTACAAAAGCTGGTGAAGGAAAGACGACAACAACCATTGCTTTAATAGATGGACTTGCTAAAATCAAACAAAAGGCAATAGGTTGTTTAAGAGAACCTAGTTTAGGTCCAGTATTTGGATTAAAAGGTGGAGCCACAGGTGGAGGCAAAGTAACGATTGAACCTCATGAAGATATCAATCTGCATTTTACTGGCGACATGCATGCTTTAACTAGTTCAATTAATTTAATAAGTGCTGTTATTGATAATCATATTTATCAAGGCAACGAACTTAATATCGACCCTAATAAAATTGTTTGGAAGCGCTCACTTGATATGAATGACCGTGAACTTCGTACCATTAATATTGGCTTAGGAAGTGATAAAAATGGTATAAAAAGGGAAGATCATTTTCAGATTACTGTTGCAAGTGAATTAATGGCAATAATGTGTTTAGCAAAGGATGAAACTGACTTTATTAATAGAGTTAGAAAAATCATAGTTGCTTATACATTTGATGATAAACCAGTTTATTTAGAAGACTTAAAGATATCGGTTGCTATTTTAAAACTCATGAAAGAAGCATTAAAGCCAAATATTGTTCAAACACAAGAACACAATTTGGTTTTTGTTCATGGCGGGCCATTTGCTAATATTGCACATGGTTGTAGTAGTTTAATAGCAACAAGACTCGCTTTAAAATTATCACCATTAGTTATTACTGAAGCCGGTTTTGCTAGTGATTTAGGTGCTGAAAAATTCTTTGATATAAAATGTCGTACAGGTAATTTGAATCCAAATGCTGTAGTTTTAGTCGCAACTATTAGAGCTTTAAAATTACATGGTGGCGTTGAATTTGATGAATTAGACCACGAAAATCTTGAAGCTTTAGAAAACGGTTTTAAAAACTTAGAACAACATTATCAAAATTTAAGAAAATTTAATGTTCCTGTTGTTGTTGCTATAAATCACTTTAAAAGCGATAGTCAAAATGAAGTTAAAAAACTTATGGAACTTCTTAATAAAAACTATTTCCCATTCGCTTTCCTTGATGGATATCTAAATGGAGGAGAGGGTAGTCGCGAATTGGCGAGTAAAGTAATGGAAGTTTTAGAAACTAAACGTAGTAATTTTGCTGCAATTTATAAATTAACCTCGCAAATTGAAGATAAAATTGATATTTTAGCCAAAGAAATTTATCGTGCTGATGGCGTCGAATATAGCGATTTAGCTAAGCAAAAACTTGAATTATATAAAAATATGGGGAAAGACAACTTACCAGTTTGTATAGCAAAAACTCAATCTAGTTTTTCTGATGATGCTAAACTTTTAAACGCTCCTAGAGGATTTAAATTACATGTTAAAGATTTATCTTTATCTAATGGAGCAGGATTTATTGTTGTATATTGTGGAAATATTTTAACAATGCCTGGACTTCCAAAAATACCAGCGGCAGTAAAAATGGAAGATGAAGTTTCGTTTAATTAAAGATTGACGTTTTTACCTGTTATTTGTTCATCGAAAGTTTTAATTTGTGCTTCTAAATTAAGGTCTTTAAATTGGTTCATGTAAAGTTCGTAATAGTAACCATGTTTTTCCATCAAAACTTTATGGTTTCCATCCTCAATAACTTTACCATCTTTCATAACTAGTATACGGTCACAATCAACGATTGTTGAAAGTCTATGAGCTATCATAATACTCGTTCTACCTTTTAAAACTTTAGCAATTGCTTCTTGAATGACGTGTTCCGTTTCAGTATCAATAGATGAAGTTGCTTCATCAAGAATTAAAAGTTTAGGATTTCGAATGATTGCTCTAGCAAAAGATATTAATTGTTTTTGGCCTTGCGATAATTCATCGCCACCATCTTTTAAGAAAGTGTTATAACCATCTTTTAAAGACAAAATGAAGTCGTGAAGATCTACAACCTTTGCAGCAGTAATGACTTCTTCATCGGTTGCGTCTAATTTACCATACTTAATATTATCTTTGATTGTTCCTTTAAAGATGAATGGAGTTTGTTGAACGTAGCCGATATTACTTCTCAGCCATCCAACGCTTCTATCTTTATAATTTACTCCATCAATTAATATTTGACCCTTGGTTGGCTCATAGAATCTACAAAGTAGATTAATAGTAGTGGATTTTCCGCTTCCTGTTTCACCAACTATAGCAATGCTATTTCCAGCATTAATATGAATGTTCATATCATGTAAAACTTCTAAATCTTTTTTATAAGAAAAAGAAACATGATCTAAAGTGATATCGCCTTTCATCGGTTCGAAATTTTCTGTTTTATTGTCAAATAAGCTACCATACTTTTTGATAACTTCACTTGAATCAACAAGTTCTGGTTTGGTATCAATAAGCATAAATAATTTTTCAACATTAGCTTGAGTCGAAATTAACTCAGCAAAAATTTCAGCAAATTGGGCAATAGGATTAAAAATACTACCTACAAAGCCAAGGAAAAGAACCATCATCGCAATTGTACTTGTCGTTTCATTAGAAATGTTAATCATTGGAAAAACCACAATAATAATTGCGGTAGTAATTGCGCTTAAGACGTTTATTGATGGATTAAAGAAAGCATTTACTTTTCCAGTTTTAAAACGTTTCTTGCAAACATCTGTTGATATTTCCTCACATTCTTTATAAATTGTGTCTTCAATAGCAAGAGATTTAATAGTCTTGTTTCCACTAATTGATTCAGCAAGCCAACGGACGAATTCGCTATAGGCGGTTCTTGCAATACGGGAAAGTTTTAAAATAATTCTTTGGAATATTAAAACAATGAAGAAAATAAGAGGAGTGGTTGCAAGAATTATTAATGATAGCAACCAGCTATAGCTAAACATTGTTATTAAAGTGAAGACTAGTTCAACGGCAATCCAGAAAATTCTTAAGACGGAATTTGACAATACATCACCAATATTAGCCGCATCATTTTGAAGTCTTGCAATCAACCAGCCGCTTGGAGTTCTATCAAAATATGAAAAACTTAGTTCCTGAATTCGTTTATAGGCATCTCTTCTTAAACCAGTCATTATTATCATTTCAAAATAACTCATGGTAAAGAAAGTTAAGAAAATAGAAATACTTCTTAAAACAATCATCACGATATAGAAGATTATGTAATTTAAAAAAGTTAGTGATAAATCAATTCCTAAGATTTTAACGTTTAAGATGACATCAAAAATTGAATTGTAACCAACAAGTTGACCACTATCAAAGGCACTAATTAAACCAGCATTCATTGACGGAATAAAGCTAGCATCATAAAAAGATGTAAACATCATTCCTATAAAAAGAACGATGAGTAGTGGCCACTTTACAAAAAGGTATTTAAAAGTTTTTGCCCAAACAGCAATACTAAATTTGCTTTTGATTTCTTCTTCTTTGAAAACCGATGTTCCAGCCATAATTACTCCATTTTGGTTTGAATATCATAAATTCTTTTATAAAGACCATCTTTTTGTATTAAATCTTGGTGCTTGCCCATTTCAGAAATTTTTCCATTATCTAAAACGAGTATTAAATCAGCATCTTTTGCAGTTGCAATACGATGAGTGATGATAAAAGTTGTCCTTTCTCCTGATTTTTCTTTTAATGCTTTACGGATGTTGTAATCAGTTTCTGTATCAAGAGCTGATAAAGAATCATCAAAAATTAAAACTGGAGCATCACTTAATAAAGTTCTTGCAATAGCAACTCTTTGCTTTTGACCGCCGCTTAAAGTGGTTCCTTTTTCTCCAACTGGTGTATCATAACCATGAGGAAATTGAAGGATATTTGAATGAATTTGACTAATAGAAGTAGCAGCAATTATTTCTTTTTCGTTAGCACTTTGCCTGGCAATACGAATGTTATCTTTAATTGTTTTTGAAAATAAGAAAGGATCTTGTAAAACAATTGAAACATTTTGTCTTAAGTAAGATTTTTGAATTTCTTTAAGTTCAACTCCATCAAGCTTAATACTTCCGCTTGTATAGTCATATAATCTTGTTAATAAATAAGCAAGAGTGGATTTACCAGATCCGGTTTTACCCATAATAGCAACGGTTTGGCCTTCTTTGACAGAAAATGAAACTTTGTCAATTGCAGCTTGATTAGAATCACAGAAAAAGAATGATACATTGTCAAAAACTATATTTCCTTTAATTTTTGGAGTTAAACCAGTTTCGGTATCTTCTAGTGGTTCATCTAAAATCAAATTGATTCTATCTAAACTAGCATTAGCTCTAGCAAGATTAGATAAAACTGTGGCGACATCTCTAACTGGCCAAACCATTAAATTAACAAAAGTAAAACTAACAAATAATGTACCTACTGAAATAGTGTTATTAAAGCAAAGAATGAAACCAAAAATAGTGGTTAATGCAATTTGACTGAAGACAAAAACGTCACTACTAGCAAAGAAAAAAGCTGATAATTTACGCCAGTTTAGATACTTATTTCTAAAATCTGTGATGTATTTTTCGAAACTATTAATCTCGTGAGTTTCGTTGTTAAAAGCTTTTACTAATCTAACGCTTGCTAAATTTTCCTCAATTTTATCCGTCATGTTTCCTTCGCTATCATCTGTTAAACGATATCTTCTTCTAACTTCTTTAATAATAAAAAAAGAATAGATGAACATAAGTGGAAGAATACAAATACTAATTAAAGCAATCATCCAATTGGTTATGGCAAGAAAGATAAAACTTAAGAGGACGATATAAAAGGTATAAACAATAAGTGTGATATCTGGTCCAGCAAATCTTCTTACAATATCTTCGTCTCTAGTACAGGTTTGAATAATATCACCATTTTTCATCCCTTTAATTTTTGAATAAGGAAGTCTTTCGATATGTGAAAAAAGAAGAAGTTGTAGATTTTTACTCATCTTGTTCATAAAAGAACTTCTCATAATCATTCTAGTGATGATGATAGCAGCGGCTAAAAGAGCAAATCCAACAATTAATACGGCAAACATCCATAAGTTAGAACTTAAAAATTCAATTCCACCAAAAATTGTTACAAAAAATGTAGTTAAAATATTAACATCACTGCCAAGTGAAGAGATATCTTTAATAGGAGTTCCAATCCCTCCTAAATTCTCTTGAGCTTGAAGAACATCTATTAAAATCTTATTTAGATAAGAAGATGTTATCGTGAAGAATACAGAAAGGAAAAGCAAGAAGAAATAAAAGAAGTAAACAAATTTACAATCTTTTATCATTACCATCAAAATTTTCCAAAACTTACGCATAACAAAATGATACTATTTTTATAGTTATATTCAACAATCTTTGATAAAATTAACACAGGTATTTTATGGACGACGAAAGAAAAAATAAAGACATAGACATAGAAGAAATTGTCACTGACAATTTAGAAGAAAACGAAAGTAAAATTGAAGAAAACACTGCAGAATTAAATGATTTTGATAATATAGATGAAGATTATACTGACGACATCTTATACAAGAAAACTGATTTAGGTGAAAGTATTCAAGAAGATGTTGTCGAAGAAAAAGAAAAGGTAAAACAAAATAAAGAAAAAAGCAATAAATATAAGTATTTAATTTACCTATCAATTATTCTTTTAATTACTGTAGTTGTTTTATGGTACAACCTTGTACAGCCAACTAAAGGTCCTGATGGTTCTGATATGTTGGTTTATGAAACAATTCCTGATGTTGTTTCTAAAACTAATGTTTGGTACTTTTTACTTTTGATTGGATCGGTAATTTTTGGTTTCTTTATTGCCGCTTTGATTATTTGGACTTTTGCAAAGCTATATACAAAACATTATAAAATGCACCAAGCTTTTGCAAATGCACTTATAGGATCTTTTTATAGTGCGATTACACCTGGAGCAAGTGGTGGTCAATTTGCTCAGGTTTATGTATTTAAAAAGCAAGGTATGCCTGTTTCAAATGCTGCTTCTATTTTTGTAATGAGCTTTATTGTTTACCAAAGTTGTTTAATTATCTTTGGAATTATTTCTTTGATTACTAGTTTTGGCGATATTTTAAAAATTAATGTTGTCCCAATTAGTATTGGAGTTGTTAGTTTTGATCTTCCAATATGGATTTTTATTGCTTTTGGTTTCCTTTTAAATCTTATTGTTATTGTTGCATTATTCTTTATGTCTTTATCAAGAAAATTCCAAAACTTTATTTGCAATGGTTTAATCGGAATTTGTGCGAAATTAAAAATTATTAAAAATCCAGAAGAAAAAAGGAAATCAATTAGAATTCAAGTTGAGAATTATCGTATTGAGTTTAGAAGATTACAATCAAATATGGCTTTTACCGGACTTGTTTTCTTAATTTATTGTGTTCAAATCATAAATTCTAATGTTCAACCATTTTTATGTGGTTTAGCCTTGAATGCTTTTGATGCAGAAACTTTAAGCTCTGCTGGAGCTATTTTCCAAAAAATATATCAAAGTATTGTTTATTCTAATTTCCATCAAATGGCAACAGGTCTTTTGCCTTTGCCTGGAAGTGCTGGAGCTAGTGAAATTGTTTTTGGTTCTTTATTTGGCGAAACTAGTGGATATTTTAGTGCTGAGTTCTATAGAACAGGTGGTGGAATAAATATTCTTCTTCTTTTGTGGAGATTTATTACTTTCTATATTCCATTTATTATTAATGGAGTTGTTGCTGCAACTTATAAATCTAGAGGAATGCCTGTTAAAGATAGAATTCTTCCAGTTGGTGATAAGAAAACTATGCTTACAATTCAACTTTCAACTTATGCTGAAAGAAAAGAAACTTCTGATATTGCATATGAAACAAGAGTAATGGAAAGAAAAGAACTTCTTCAAAAGATGATAAAGTTTAAAGATAAATCTGATAAGGAAAAGAGTGATAAAATATCTAAAAAAGAGAAAAAAGTGAAAAAGAAAGAAGAAGAGAAATGAATATAGCGATATTTTCAGATGTATATTTACCTGACATTAATGGGGTGGCGGTCAGTGTTGATTCTTTATTTAAACTTTTGACTAAATATGGGCACAATGCTTATGTTGTAACTACCAGTAGCGAAAAAGAAATTTCTTTTAAAGATAATATTTTAAGAATTCCTGGTTTAGAACTTAAAAAGTTATATGGCTATCGTGCTTCATTTATTTATAATGAAAAAGCTTTTCAAATCTTAAAAAAACTTAAACTAGATTTGTGCCACATCAATACTGAATTCGGAATTTCACAATTTGGTTTTATTGTTGCCAGTAAATTAAACATTCCTAGTGTCTATACCTATCATACAATGTATGAAGATTATACATATTATGCAACAAAAGGTTACTTTGATCGTTTTTCTAAATGGGCAATTAGAGAATTTGATAAATCATGCATGAATAGAGCAACTGAAATTATTTCACCAAGTGAAAAAACTAAGATTTATATCCGTTCAGTAGGTGTTGAAAAATATGTAAATGTAGTGCCAACCGGATTTAACTTCGATCGCTTTATTCCTAATCCAGAAAATAAAGAAAAAAGCTTAGAAATGAGAAGAAATCTAGGTTTTAAAGATAATCAAAAGATACTTTTGTGTCTTGGCAGAATCGCTAAAGAAAAAAGTTTTGACATCATTATTGAAGGGTATGCTGATTATTTAAAAAAATATAATGATCAAGACACAGTTTTACTTTTTGTAGGAGATGGGCCAGCAAGAGGGGAATTAGAAGCTTTAACTCAAAAACTAAATGTTTCTAATAGAATTAGATTTGTTGGTAAAGTCGATAATTCGTTGGTTCCATACTATTATTTAATGAGCGAAGTATTTTTAAATGCTTCCATTAGTGAAACACAAGGTTTGACTTTTATGGAAGCTATGGCTAGTGATTTATTAGTATTATGTCGTTTTGATAATAATTTAGTTGGGGTTATTTATAATAATAAAACAGGCTTCTTCTTCCAAGATGTAACTGATTTTAAAGAAAAACTCCACTATGTATTATCGTTAAATAAAGAAGAAAGTGATTTGATAAGGAAAAACGCTTTTGAGTCGATTGATTGTTTTTCTGAAAAGACTTTCTATAACAATATTATTGAGGTATATAAACGTGCAATTAGAAGAAGTTGGTAACAAATTAAGTCTTAAAATTAAAGAGATAAAAGATAAAGGGAGCAAAATCATCATTACTTTTTTTGATGATTCCAAATTAAAAATTTCTCGACCAACATTTAATAATTTTATAATTGTTGAGGGGAAGGAACTTGATGCAAAAACAAAAAAAGATATTGAACGTTTTGAAGAAAAAGAAGAAATTCGAAAATACATTAAGGTTCTTATAAATAAAAAACCTTATACTGAAAGAGAGCTATTAAAAAAAGCAATCGGTAAGTTTAATGACTATCATTTAGTTATTGAAGTTGTTAAAGAACTTAAAGTCTCACATTTAATTGATGATGAAGAATTTGTCGATAATTATTTAGATTATTTTGATAAAAATAATTATGGTCAATATTTTATTATTAACTTTTTTAGATCAAGTGGTTTGAAAGAAGAATTAATAAAAAAACTTGATTTTGACGAAGAAAATGAAAAAAGGAAAGCGTTAAACTATTTTGATAGCATCAAAAATAAGTTTGTTAGTAATAACTTTGCAAAGCAAAAAAAGAAAATTTATGATCGTATGCTTCAAAGAGGATTTAATATTATTGTTATTTTAGACGTCCTAAATAATCTTAAAATTAATGAAGAAAGTGAAAAAGAAAGATTAAGAAAAGATTTTAAAAAAGTTAAGATGAAATATTTCATCACTAATGATAATCAAGTTGATGCTAATTCAAAAATTGTTAATAAGCTTATCAACAAAGGATATTCATTAGAAGATATTAACGAGATTATTGAAAGCGATGAAGATTTTGATGAAACTAAGGAGAAGCTAAATGATTAAAGATTTAACTGATGGCTCTAATGCAAGTGGAATTTATTTAGTTAAGGATTTTGCTAAATGCTTAACCAATGGTGGTAAAGCTTATTTGAACTTACATTTTCAAGATGGTAGTGGCGTCATTGATGGTAAAAAATGGGACGTTACTAATGAAGATTTGGAAACTTTAGAGATAGGTGGACTTGTTAGAGTTGATGGAACTACATTAGACTATAAAGGCAAATTACAAATTAAAGTTTTGGGTTTATATAAAGTTGATCCTAATGACGCTGATTTAGAAGGCTTTTTATTACAATCCCCAATTCCTGTTGAAACATTAATAGCTAAATTTAAAAAGCATTATGCAAGTGTTAAAAATGAAGATTGTAAATTAATTCTTAAAGAAATTTTTACTCGCTATTATAAAGAATTTATTGATTATCCAGCGGCTGTAAAAAATCATCATGAGTTTTATCATGGTCTTCTTTATCATACAGTTTCAATGTGTGATATTGCTGATTTTCTTTGCACCCATTATCCTGAACTTAATCGAGATTTATTAATTAGCGGATGTTTACTTCACGATATAGGTAAAGTTATTGAACTTTCTGGACCAATCGCCACTAAATATACTGAAGAAGGTACACTTCTTGGGCATTTAACTATTGGGATGTCCCTTGTTAAAGAAATCGCTGATCAATTAAATATTAAAAGCGAAGTCCCAATGCTTTTAGAGCATATGATACTTTCTCATCATGGAAAACTTGAATATGGGGCTGCTGTTTTGCCATTAACTAGAGAAGCTTTAATTCTTTCGATGATTGATGATATGGATGCTAAAATGATGATGCTCGATAAAGCATATAAAGATGTAGAAGAAGGAAGCTATACCGAAAGATTGTTTGGTCTAGATAATCGTGCTTTTTATAAAAGCAAAATAAAATAGAAAAAGAACCACCCATAAACAAGTGGTTCGATAAAATTTAAAAAAAGTAAACTC
>UQFQ01000017.1 GCA_900540395.1 uncultured Mollicutes bacterium
TCAACAAAAAAATAAAAAACCTTAAAAGTTGAATTTACTTTTACACTTGAGCTTTGTAATCATTTTTCAAATTAATTAAAAATTGAAATTTTAAACATAGTAAATTTTAATAAATTGACTATTTTAAAATATCCAAAAACACGATATTTACCGCTTTTCTTAAAAAAGTGTGGCTGATTTTTAACCACACTTTTGATTATTAATAAATGGTAACCGTACCAAATTTATCGTTAATTAGATAATTACCTTTTATATCGGTATTATAACCAGGTCGCTTAATTGATCTTATCAAGAACTTGTTTTCATAACTTCCTTTTTCAGTGGCTTGACAAAGGAATACAATATTTTCAATATAGTCTTCTCCTTGTAAACCATTTTTACCAAATACATAACAGTCTTTTGGAATAACAATTTTTTCCCCATCATATTCCTTTGAGACATCAAGAGAAGATATATCAAGACCAACTTGTTCAACAGTAAGTTCACCAATTGAAACGTCTACAAAACCTTTATACTCACTTGTAACATTTTTATTATTTCTTGTATCAATAATCTTATAAGTGAATTTGTTTGGTACAGGCTTTTTGGTAAAATTAATAACTGATCTATTGTAACTAATTTCTATCTTATCATAAGGTAATAAATCACCTATCATCTCATAATCATTATTACTACATTGATGGCGTTTTCCATCATATGAATAATTATAACTTGGGGAAGAAATATAAATATTTTCGCTTACAGGATCACGTGGATAATCTGGTTCAGGCTCTGGTTCTGGTTCAGGTTCTGGTTCCGGATCTGGATCAGGCTCAGGATCTGGCTCTGGCTCTGGTTCTGGATCAGGCTCTGGTTCTGGTTCTGGGTCAGGTTCTTCTGGAATATCAGGATCATATGGAGCTGGGGAATATTCAATAGCATAAGTTGGGAATGTATTTACAGTTACCCAAGCTTCAAGATCAGAACTATAAACTTCAGTCCAGGTCGCCTTATTATTAGCGTCAACCTTATTATCGGTACCACTTCTTCCTTGAGCAATATAACCACTAGCTACACGAGCTGGAATTCCTACTCTTCTTAACATCAAGGCATAAGCTGTAGCAAAATGAGAATCTTTTCCTTGATGAGTTTCAGTTAAAAACTTCAAAACAGGTTCATCATCTTTGGTATAAAGATTTTCGGTTGTAACTTCGTTTTTTGTTGAAACCCAACGAGCAATGTTATAAATAGTATCAAACTCATTAGTTCCTTTTAATCTATAACGCTCAACGATTCCATCAATAACTGAATCTAAATATTCTGGAACAGATAAATATCTTCCTTTAACAAAATCTGTATAGTTTGATGCATTTCCATTTGAGGATTTATTTTCAAGATTAATTGGGGCAAAACCTTCAGAGAGGAAATTATAGCCACTATAACTAAGGAAAGTGTTTGTTGTGCTTCCGTAAAAATCATAAGCACCTTCAAAATTTTGTCTTTGTGGGAATTTTGAAACATAATAAGGCGCTACATCATTATTGAATTTAAATTTAGAACTATAAGATATCTCAATAAAATTATCTTCTTTTTTGTCTTCTAATAATTTAGCTACATATAAATCAGGGTTACTATCTAGACTTAAACGTTGAATATTGTAAGTTGGGGCAAGATATAATTGACCATTATTGTAATTACAATAAACATTTTGTCTAAAATAATAATCTTTATTAGCACTTACTTTAAAAGTGAAATAATAATTTTCTTCTGTAGGTGGAGTTGGTGTATTAGGATTATCTGGATTGCTAGGTTTATTTGGGTCGTTTGGATCATTTGGATTATCTGGATTGCTAGGATCACTTGGGCCATCTGGATCGCTTGGATCATCTGGATTATCAGGGTCTTCAGGATCCTCTTGGTCTTCCCCACCTTCATTTGGCTTTTTATCAATTAAGTGTGCACCACTATTAGCAACATCAGTTGAAGTATCATCTTCTTCTGGAGGAAGTTCTCCACCTGTTCCATCAGTTTCATCTTCATAATCATTAACATCTTCAGCTACTTCAATTTGTCCATAATCCAAAGTGATATTATAAGCAACAGTTACATCACTTCCCTCACTATTTAGAACAACTGGTGTAATTTTGTTGTCAAAAACACCAATTTCTTCTACAACTGTATAATCAACACCATTAATTTCATCGCCACTTCCTAATCCATCAGAAGTTTCATAATAATTAGCTGAGAATTTTTCACCTTCGCTATAGTAAAAATAAGCACTTGAAGTCTTAAGATCTAAGTCACGCTTATTAATAGTTACAGTTCCATAATCATAAATAATATTGTAATTGAAAGTTTTATCATTTCCCGAAGAATCAATAATTCTTACTTCAAAATAATTTTCATGTTCGCCAGGCAAAATACTAGCAAAATATTTTTGATTAACAATATCAACTTTATCTCCACTTGCTAAATCTGATTCGTTATAAGTGATTGAATTTGCTTTATCAAAATTTGGTTTTGAATTTCCATTATATGTCATTGTTAAATCTGGAGAAGAAACTACTAAATCTTTCTTCACTATTTCAATTGTTCCGAACTGATACGTAATATTGTAATTTTGCAAAGTAGAATTACCATTATCGTCAACAATATTAACGCTTACTCTATTTTCATAACTCCCAACATTGCCACTTTCAGTTACATAATTATTCAAAATCTGAAGTGTTTGACCGTCGACAAGATGACCACTGACTATTTCAAATTCATTTGCCTCATGAAAGTTCCCATCATATGCAAAACTTGCAGAAGGCGTTTCGATAGTAATATCAATCTTATTAATTACACACGTTCCTTTTACAACATTAAAATGATAGTTATCACTAACATCATTGCCATCCTTATCTTTTACAGTAATTGTATAAGGTTCAATATCATAGGTGCCAGCATCGATGTAGTTATTAAAAACATATTCTATTGTATCCCCTTCAACTAAAGAGCCATCACTAATTGTTACATAACTATCGTCAAAGGAAGTTGACTTACCATCATAAGCTTTTTCGAAGTTTTTAATATTTAAAGTAACTTCTCTTTTATCTACTGTTAAATTAGAAGAAGAGGAAAGCTTAAAATCATATAAACCTGTAACATCACCATAAGTATCATTAACAGCATGAATATCAGTATTTTCTAGTTTTGAAGAGCCGGCATTTGTAATGCTATCTTCTGACATAATCTCAATATGATCACCCTCGACTAACTCATCATTTACTAAAACATCTTCAGTATTTGCATAAAGTGGAGTTCCATCATATTCTTTTGAAGCGTTGATTGATAAATTAACACTTTTTTGAGTTAAATCAACATCAACAGGTGCATAATCAATTTTATAGTTTCCCGTTACATCATTACCTTCCTCATCAGCAATTCTAAAATCACCATCTTCAAAAGAAAGGCTTGGTTCAGTGTTAACATTTTCTAATTTATAGTCTCGATAGACTAAAGAATCCCCTTCTTTTAAATTAGCAAAAACTAAATCTGGATTATCGCCATATCTAAAAGAGCCATTTACAACTGTAGGTTTAATTGAACGTGGCTCAATATTAAAAGTATGGATAGCACCATAACTATTTAATCCAAAAATATTGGTTGATACAGCTCTAGCATCATATGTACCAACATTTGCTGGTTTTTCATTACTCCAAGAATTGCTTCCACTAGGAGCATATTCAACTTTAGCCACTCCTTTAAAAAGAGCCGAAGCAACTAGTTCAAAATCATCGCCGTAAGTAACATCAATTGGGGCAATATCGTTAATAACAATTCCAACAATCCCCATTAATGTGGCTGTAGTTAAAGCGATAACAACGGCAATTGTGCATAGCAAAACTCTAAATCTATAAGCGAATTTATAAAGAGCAATATATCTATTTATTTTTTTGTTATAATTCTGCGTTAGCATATCAGTACATTCGTAATTCCCCATTTACGTAATTGATATAGAAATTATCTATTACGTTTTCGCCAGTCGCCTTGTCGTAAATACCATAAACATTAACTTTTGCAGGACGACTGCCTACACTATCTAAAGATGTCTCAGAAGTGTATTTTATTTCATATTTATTTAAATTTAATCCTTCAACGTCGTAAATTTCAGACTCTAAAACCTTCCCCTTTTCGTAAGCTTCTTCGACACTTTTAGTATAGACCGTTATTTCTTTTTGCGTAATGGTTAGAGTTCCATATTCAGTTTCAATGGCATATTGAGAACTCACATCTTTACCATTCTCATCGTAAATATAATAATAGGCAGTCAACTCTTTTTCGCCAACATTTACTAAGTCTAAATTGTCTCCTTTGTCGAGATAAATATAGTGTCCAGGTTTAAGTTCGTCTTCAATAATCTCATATGTTGGCACATATTCATAAGCTACTCCATCATATTCTTTGACGTGGCTCTCGGTTTTAATTTTAATTTTTGTTTTCTTTTCATAATATGAGCCACTGTTATCTAATATTCCGCCAGCCTTTGTAAAATCAACTTTGACCCAACCATGTCCCTTAATATATATTTCATTCCAGTAATACCTATTAACATCAGTAATTACGCCAACATTTGTATCAGTGGCTCGATACAAAAAGCCATTAACTAAACGAGCAGGGATTTTAAAATATCTAAGAAGAATTGTAGCTGCAGCCGCAATCATTGAGGAATCACATTCAGATGGATTTCTCGTCAAAATATCTTCAATAGTATCGCCTGGATTATAAGTTGTATCGTATTCAACAAGAGGATTATATTTAATATCTACTTGTTGTAAATATTGAACAATTAAACGAACTATTATTTTTGGATCGGTAAACATAATAGGGAAGTATTTGTCTACAATAGCATCTAACCCCTTTGTAATCTCATTAGGAATATTTGTAAATTTAGTGTAGGCTGTATGATAATACAAAGCTTCTGCTTCTTTATATGTATAATTTGAACCAAAAGATAATTTATCAATAGATTCGTAATCATCAGTAAAATCATAGTCGATGTCTGTCATTGTTGATGTAGTTTCAACTACTCCATCATTAACTTGCGGGACAAAATAGACATCATTATTAGATGTTGGATCGCCCTCTCCATAGTAATAAGAACTTACTAAATCTTTATCTCTTGTTTCGTTTTCATTATATTTAATTGTTACTTGTCTTGTTGATTTTCCGCTTTCTTTAAGTTGCATTCCTAAAAAATAATTAGGATTTGGATTATCATTAACTTGATAGATATCAGCTGGTCCAAAATTAGCACCAGCAAAATCGCCATAATGTTCTTTCCTTAAATAATAATCACCTGGTTCACTAACTTGAACTTGGAATAAAGCATCTTGACTTGGTGGTAATCTATCAAAATCACTAGAAACTCCACTACTTGTATTACTAGAATTTGGATCATCATCAACATATTGTTGATGATCCTCTTCATCTAAACCTGGTTCATAAGCAGTTGCAGGACAAAAATCCAAAGCTACCCATCCATAATTATCAATATAAACTTCTGTCCATGCGTAAACGTTTTTTAAAGTCACTGCATCTGGCTCATTAGCATTTTGATAATTCTTTTTAAAGCCAGCTACAACTCTAGATGGATAGCCAAAGTTTCTTAAAAGTAAACTTCCAGCAGTTGCATAATGAAAAAAGTAACCTCTTTTAGTTTCGTTTAAGAAAGTCAATATGTTATCGCTATAATTATCAATCATAGTAGATAAATCATATTTAAAGTCTCTTAAAAAGACATTTTTAACATTATCGACGAAGGTTTGTAAACTCATATTGTCCGTGCCATCATCAATATAGTTATAGTAAAAGTCATTTAAGCTGTTGCTCATTGTACTGCGTACATATGTGTAATTATCATGAACCCAGCTTTGATAATTTCTTTCTTCTCTTCTTAAAGCACTATCACTTATATAGTTACTTTGAATAACATCTAAATCAGGTGTGTCAACTAAATAGCAAGTTGTGTGATATTTATTTCCATCTTCTTTGTCAACTCGATAAGAAACATCATCGGCAGATTTATTTTTGCTTTCAGTATAATTTGGCACAAAATCAAAATCATTGGTATTAAATCCTTCAGCAGTCATAAAAGAAACAACCGCTTTTGAACTTTCATCCTTAATATTATAAGTAGCAAATTCAAGTGGACTATAATTGCCTGCTGTATAAGGCGTTGCTTTTGAAAAAGAGTTTTGATAATAATCACCTAAAGAAGTTCCTCTAAAGTAATATTCGCCCTCTTTATCTGCGTTAAAAGCAAAAAGTGGTGAATTAATATCTTCTCCAGAAGGGAAATCTTTCATGAGATCTTCCAAAAAATCCTTCATGCTATCATCAACATTTATATCAACTGGTGGCAAATCACCAAAATCTGGCCATTCATCAAGAGGAGGTATATCAATATCTGGACGATTAGAAAAATTAATTTCAGTTTTCATTGTGTAGCAATCCGTTACATCTACTTTTTTAATATTGTTATAAACTGAAAAACTATAATTAAAAGTATAAACGTCGCCAACTTCTTTTTTTGTAACTTTCGCAGTTAAAGTATCAGTTGAAGCTATTCCATCTCCACCTATAATGAGTTGATCTTGATTTAAGACTTGACCATTTTTAATATCTTCAACATTTACTACTTCGGTATTAATCGATAAATCAATAGTTCTAGGTTTAATGTTTATATTTCCCCAGTTATTAGAAGTATTATATTGCTTTGTAACGTCTTGTCCGTTAAAGTCTAAAATTTTATACTTGGCTCTATTTTTATAGGTTCCTGCCCTATAATAAGTTTCTTCAATAGGCTCAACAGCTAAATAATCCCCAGGAGCAAGTTGTCCTGATTCTAATGTAATTTCAGCATTTTCTCCATTAATTTGAATATCTTGGCCAGTGTAAGGAAAATTTAACTCGTTAGATGTAATAATAACATTGTCCTTAAAAAGAGGTGCTTGCCCACTAGCTGCAAAAGAAAAAACAGCGACTGCTCCAAAAGCAGATACGAGTACCGTTGATAAACCGATAATTGCAAGTTTAGTACTTAAAAACCCTTTCATTTTATCTCACCTCGAATCTCTTTAAATATTTTTTACATCTAAGCATTTTGTTAATTCCAAACGCTTGATTTAAAGCGTCTAAAAATGAAGGCAATGAACTAGCTACCTTAAATATATCTTTTCCATCAAGTTTTCTTAAAATCTTTTTAGCAACAAAGTCATCAAAAGCATCTTCTTCATTTCCACCACATGCGACATAAATTGGAACATAGCTCATCATTTGATTAACCATACGATTACCAAATGTAATAGCAAAATGTTGAATTAAAATTTTATTTAAAGCATTGATTCTTTGCTTTAATCTATCGGCTCCATCAAAAGAATTTAAGGCAGCTTTTGCGAGGTTTTCAAAATTTTTGTTAGATATTTTAATTTCACCCTGATCAGGAGCTTCAAAACTTTTGGCCTTATTATCAAGATTTAAAATCATTGAACGATCATAAACCTTATCAGAAATCGAGAAAGTAGATTCATCATTATTTGCAGTACCTAAAAATAAACATTACGTTTAATTTTAAGTCTTCCTTCTACTATCATCTTTGGATCTTTTGGCCAACTATCATTAGTAATTTCAAGGGTTCTTTGATCTTCGTTAGGATACTCAAGAAGAGATAAAAATTCAGCAAAATAATATTCAATACGAGCAATATTCATTTCATCTAAAACAATAATATAAATTTGATCATCAAAATTAGATCTATATAATTCTTTTAAAAGAGGTGTTTCGTTAAATTTTTTAGTAAATTCATTAAAATAACCAATTAAATCACTTCTTTCTTTCCAAACTGGTTGAACAGCGATAACAGTTGTAGGATTACCTATAAATTGTTCAAAGGCTAAAGCAATAGAAGTTTTTCCAGTGCCTGACATACCTTGAAGAATCATCATTTTACTAGTTAATAAACTAGCAATAAAGGAGCGAATATCATCTTCGGTATAATAAAGTTTCTTTCTAGAAGCACAAAAATTTCTGAATTTTGTGCAGAAATCGCTCAAAAAAGCTACCTCATCAAACTTCACTTCTTCTTTTTTCTCAACATTAGCAATATCAAGTTTTAATAGTTCGCTAAATCTTTTTCCTTTTTCGTTTTTAACAAGTTTCTTACTTTTATTAGTAAACTTTTGATCATCGACTTCAAATCTAAAAACATTAATTTTACGATTGCGAATACCGATATAATAAAAAAGCATACCAATTGGAATAAATACAATAAAGATAACAACGAGATATAAAGCTGGAGACATAATTAAAGAGTCTCCACCAACTAACCCACTATAAACTAAAAGATATGCCAAAAAGAAAATAATAAGAATTAATTCAATTCCGCATAAGATCAAAATAGCTTTATTTAACTTCTTATTCTTATTCACTTCTCTTCCTTCCTTTTAGCACGTTTTTCTTTAACTTCTTTAATGGCTTGCTTTTTTCTATTTTTTAGAATAGCTTTTTTTACATTACTCCGTTTTTTGTTAAAATAACGATCGAAAGCAATTTTCTCTTTTTCAAGTTCATTAAAGTATTCTTCGCTTAATTCATATTGGTCTAAATCTTCATCTTCTTTAATAAGCATTGCTTTAATGCGACCTTTGAGTTCTTCAATCTCACTAACAAGTTTAGCTTTTTCCGCGTTGGCTTTATCTTCAATAGCTTTAATTGCAGCACTAGAATCATCAATTTGATGTAGCAACTCTCTTTCCTTTTGAGCTTTAAGTTCATTAAGTTCACTAAGACGAGAGCTATAATCCTTAATAATTTCCTCTTTAGTTTTCGAAAAATCAGAATTTAATTTACGTATTTCTTCTTGATGGGTTTTAAGCAAATCTTCGATTTTGTATTGAAGACGAATTCTTTCTTCTTGCATTCCAATAATGAATTCATAAATCAACTTAAAATCTAATTCTTTTTTGCCGAGCATTTCGTGAATTTTACGATTCACTTCTTCTAACTGAGCAATACGATTTTCTTCTACTTCGTTTTCATATTCTTTTTTGTATAAAGGATAAACATCTTTTGCTTCAGCATAAGATAAAAAAGCAATCAAAGTAGGAATACGGGCAAAATAATCTAAATAATCTTCAGACAATTTGTCTTTTGTTGTAATTATTGGCGTAATTTCATAGCCTGGTTTCGCGTAAGTGCTAATAAAATCATATAATTTTAAAGCTTTTGAAAAGTTAACATCGTTTTTAAGTAAATTTGTTCTTTGAACAGGCGGTCTAATTGGAGCAGCCTTGCTAACTTGCTCAATTAAGTCTGTTTTCATTAATTGATTGATATAAACTTCAAGATTACGAATTCTTTTAATTAATGAAATATTTTTATCATTTTCTTCAAGATTTAAATCACCAAAACGACTATCAGTAATTTCAATTTTATAAGAAATATTGTTTCGATAAAGACTGACGGAATCATTTAATTTTGTATGATTTTCATAAATTGATTTGGCCTCTTTAATCTTTTCAAAACGAATTTCGATAAAAGATTTTAAAAGTTTTAATAGATAAACTAAAAATTTATTCTCGTAAATTGAATAATCATCTAATTTTTCAACAACTAATAATTTTGAAGGCTCTATTTCATCATTTTCTTTAATCTTACGAATATTTTGAGAATTAACTGATAAATCAATAATAGTTTCTCGACTAATTCTTTTAGTTTTTTCAACAGGTAAAGTTTCACTTTGGTTTCTAATGAAACGGCGATCTTCAGCAATTGCTGCCGAAACATAAGGCAAAAGCTCCTCAATTGTTTTGATCCACATTTCATCAATAACAACATCATTAATCTTTATCTTTAATTCATTTTTACTTCTTGTGGAATTCTTAATTTTTTCATAAGCAGCCAAAAGTTTATCGTTTTTATTAACCGATTCAGTGTAAATATGGAAATTTTTATATTGTGTATAACGACGGCCGCTTCTATCCATAAATTACCCCTTAATTAAAAAGTGAGATAAATACTCTTTTGAATAAAGCATTTTATCTTTACCAAATTCTGCATTTAACTTATCTAAAAATGGTTGTACAGCATTGCTAACTTTTAAGGCGTCTTTTCCTTCGAGTTTTCTTAAGATCTTTTTAGCAATAAAATCATCAAAGGCTTTATCTTCTTCTCCGCCACAAGCCATATAAACAGGAACATAAGCTTTGAGTTGATTAACCATACGATTACCAAAATTAATTTCGAAAAATTCAATTAATAATTCGTTAATTTTATCAATTTGTTTATTTAAATAATCATGATTTTTATATGAGCTTTGCGCAGATTTTGCTAAAGATTCGAAGTTTTGATTAGAAATTCTACATCTATTTGTAGGCACTCCTTCAAATATTTCAGCCTTCTTATCAAGGTTAATAATCATGGCTCTATCGTAAACTTTATCAGAGATAGAGAAGGTTGATTCATCGTTATTTGCAGTACCTAAAAAATAAACATTAGGCTTAATTTGTAAACGCCCTTCCTTTAATAACTTTGGATCTTTAGGCCAACTATCATTAGTAATTTCTAAAGTTCTTTGATCAATATTTGGATATTCTAAAAGAGATAAGAATTCAGCAAAATAATACTCAATTCTAGCAATGTTAACTTCATCTAAAACAATGATAAAAATTTGGTCTGTAAAGTTTGCTCTATATAGTTCTTTTAATAGAGGCGTTTCATTAAACTTTTTAGTAAATTCGTTAAAGTAGCCAACCATATCACTTCTTTCTTTCCACATAGGTTGGACAGCAATAACAGTTGTTTGATTACCAATGAAGTCTTCAAAAGCTAAGGCAATAGATGTTTTACCAGTTCCTGACATACCTTGTAAAATCATAATTTTACTAGTCGCTAAATTTGCCACAAATGATCTGATATCATCGATTGTGTAATATAATTTCTTGTTATAAGCACAATAATTTCTAAAATCATCACAAAATTTAGAAAGCGAAGTTACTTGATCAAAAGTAACATTTTTAATCTTTTCAGCATTTTCATCAAGAATTAAAAGTTCAGCGAATCTTTCGATGTTTTTATTAACTTGAGTTGGGTCACCTGCACTAGCACGTTGAATATCTTTACTTACTGTTAAACTTTTCTTACTTTTATTTTCCTTAATCAAAACAGTGTTAGTATTTTTATATTCTCTAATAATAATTAAAACAGCGATAACTCCAATGATTAAGAAAATTACCAAACAATAAATAAAGATAAAAATAGGCGAAGTTAAACTAATTAATACCATTTTGAGCCCCCTCTTCTACGTCTTCTGGTGGAACATAACTTGGATCAAGTTTTCCACAACAAATACAACGTCCATCTTCTCCATAAATGTGGCTATTTGGATCACGCTCAGAATAGACTTGATAAGTCTTGCCACAATAGTTACAAATAACAGAATTTAAACCATAGTTATTGCAATTTGCTGGCGTTATTACAGCATCAAATCGATAAGATTTTGTATCAACAATTCGCCCATTACGAAGGAAGAAGGATGTATTGTCGTGCACGCAATCATTTTGGACTTTGATTTTATTTGAGTTAACATAATTTGTATAGTTTGAATGATTTATAGGATAAGTATCAAAAATATAACCAGAATCAACCACACCATTTCCATAAAAACCTGAATCAAGACGATTCGAGCCTTGGTGAACTTCTAGATATCTAGTTTTAGTGTTTTCAAAAGCACCCGACATTATGGTTGAAGCCGTATCGTAAATAACTACTTTTCTAAAAAATTGATTATTAGCAAAGGCACCATTTTCAATAACCATTTGGTGATCAACGATTAACTCACGAATTCTTGATCCACCAAAAGCATGAGAGCCAATTCTTGTAACATAACTAAAATCAACTTTTTTGATATTTAGACAATTTTGGAAGGCTGCTGGTTTAATTTCAATTGGAGAAGTAAAGTAAACTTCATTAATATGCAAATTAGCAGAGAAAGCTCCTTCGCTAACAGATACAATAGGGCAATCGTTGAATTCTTTTGGAATAACAACAACTCGATTTTTACCAGTATATTCGGTTATTGTCATTTGTGATTTTGAGTTATCAGAATACTCGAATTTAAAATTTGATAAATCAGAGTTGACGCTACTAAACTCATAGTATTTATAAATAGAAAAACTACTTAGAAGTAGTATTGAAATAATAAATATGGTTCTAGTTCTTTTAATGCCATCAAGCCTTAAGAAATTACAATTTACACCCTTTTTGGTAATTTTCCTTCTAAAAGTGCCATTTTTATAATAAATTTTCTTAAAGTCAGCTCCAGAAAAATCGACTTTTATACTTCTAATTCCTCTAAAATTAGTAATCCAAATCTTACGACGCTTTTTAGTAAAAAGAACTGATTTTTCTCCAAGCTCTTTACCATTTTCATCAAAACAACTAATGATAGCCTCACCTTTTTTAAACTTACATTTTCTTTTAGGTTTAAGCTTAACATAATAAGATTCGTAATTTTTATGTTTAATAATCTTAAATTTTGTTTTTAAAACTTTATTAATATTAAGTTTCTATACTTTATTAAATTCAGCTTTCTTTCTTTTTACACTATTTGAAATAAATAAAACTAAAAATAATGAAACACTTAGAAGAACAATAAAAATAGCCCCAGCAACATAAACCCAAGGCTCATAGTATAAAACTTGGTATAAATGATTCCGGTTAAAGAATTCATTTTCAAAACCTATTATCCCTAGTCTAAAAACAAACAAGAGAACGCTAGCACTTATCCCAAGAAGAATTGAGCTAACAATTGATTGCCATAAAACATCACGTTTAATATTGCTATCTTCAAAGTAAGACTCACCATTAACTTCGACAACATTTAGCTTTATTTCATCGCAATTGTCAGGTAGTTTTATTACATAATTATCCTGTTTTACGTCGATTTCATTTAAAAAGCTGATAATTCTTTTGATCTTTTTATTACGATAGCAAAGAATATTAATATTAATGTATTCGACTTTTTCAGTTAGTTCAATCTTTAAAAAACGGTATTCATCATTGATATATACCGTATATTCTTTAATGTAATCTTTCCATCTATTTTCTGGAGTATAAACAGCGTAAGTTTCATCATTTGTATCAATAATATCATCAGTTTGATAGTAAGTTGTGTATCGGTTTTTAAACAGCATTAAAAATACCGCATAAGCTCCGATACACAACACAAGATACAATAAGAAAAGAACAATTCCCACTAACTAGGCCCCCATTAAAATTAATAAGAACAATTACTATTTTACAATATAATCAAAGAAGAAATAATCTCCTTCTGCATTTTTTAAATATCCATAATGTGTTCCTGCTTCAGTTAAATTAAAGCCGGAATTTTCAAAATCATTGATAGACTTGATTACACCATTAGTATGTTCATCATCATATAAAACAACATTAACATTTGGACTAGTTCCATTTAAAGTGGCTGAAATATTAGGAATTTGAACATAACTTCCAGAATTTGTTACATAATAACTCTTAAAATAACGAGAACCATCTGGGAATGTAAGTTCCATAATCTTATAACCAATAGTTGATGTATCAAAACCTTCAACCTTAGTTTCACTTGTAATATCTTTATTATCTTTATCTCTTACTTCTAAGTTAATTTTTTCTCCAACTTTAAAGTAAGTATTGACTCCTACTGCAAAACTCTTATTAACTTTTTCACCTCTTGTAAATAAGTTCATAAGTCTAGCGTAAGAATTATAGTATCTTACAACTTCACTATCGCTTAAGGAATATGGGTCGCTTACTTTACTTGCGTCTACTAAATCGCTAACAAGTTGAGATACATTAAATGCACTTTCAATGGTATTTGTAATATATCCAGAATTAGCAATTTCTTTAATTCGAGAAATTAAATCTTCGCTGTTTTTAAATAAAGAAGTAACATCACTACCACTATGATCGCAAGCAACTAAAGCCTTATTAAATAATTGAGCAATGTAAGTGAAAATAATAGCACTCTTTTCTTCTTGTTTAAGAGTAAAATCTGCCGCAGCAAATAAAATATTATTAATAACATTTTGTGTTACGTTGGTCGCCATTCTACCGATTGCTTTAATAAAGTAGAAAAGTGTTTCAGAGTCTTTATCAAATAAACTTAAAGCATCAGTTAACCCGCCAAAATAGACAAGTCCTTTAGCATTTGGAACAACCTTCATAAACTCAGCAATCGGATCTTTTAAATTAGATAAAGTTGAACCAATATAGAAGAAACTTGCTTTGCTAAAGAAGTTTTTATCAAAAAGATTAGAAATAAACTTTGTTAACTCTAAATAATCAGTATCCTTTGCTTTATAATCATCTCCTTGATCTGTTAAATCAGTGAAAGTTCCTAATACTTTGTATCCTAATGAAGCAAGCTCATCTTCACTATAAATATCAATCAAACCCTTAAAAGGTCTATAAATAACTTCAGCGATAACATCTGTGAACTTAAGATAGTTTGCTTTAGTTTCTTCATAATCAAAAGTAGAATTATCTAAAAGATTATTTAAATAAGTTTTAGCTTCTGCACTTAAACTTGTATTTTGAGCACCAACAAAAGTTTCGTGATTTTCATAATTAACAAGCTTTGTTGGATCATTATTAGTATTAGCATTTACAATTAAAGCGTAACTTGTAAAACCAATTACGCCAGCAAATTCTTCTAAAGTTAAGCTATTTACTGCATTATATAGGAAGCTTGTGATAACTTTTACATCATCTTGAGTAAAACCACTCTTTTTAGGATTTTTAAATAAATTAACTAAATCTTCGTTTAATAAATATCTAAAGTTTTTATCAACAGAATCTTTAGTAAAACCATATTTGACAGCAAATGATTTATAAAAATCTAAAGAATCAAACCATTCTTTTGTTGCTTCTCTATTTAAATCAGGCATATATGGTTCGATTTTATCTAAAACTAAATCGTAGAATTCATCATCGTTAAGGAAATCAGTTTTATTAGGATATTCAAATCCTGTAAAATCTAAACCTTTATTTATACTTGAATCATAAGGAATAAATTCAACAAAAACTGTGTTCACTCCTTCGATTGGAGCAAAAGCGATTGTGCTTAATGATTGTTCATAATCATTAATTATAATTTTTGAAACTTCATTTCCGTCGTTAGGGATAATATCTAAATAAACTGTTTCTCCAACATATCCACTTAATTTATCAGCAGTTACACTTCCAGATCCTTCATAATCAATTTCAATTGTATATCTAGGCTGCTCGTCAATTGGAATAAATTTAACTTCAACAGTATTTACTCCGGCTTCAGGATAAAAGCCTCTTGCCTTTATACCATTATCAAAGTCATTAATTAATACAGCTGAAATAGCATAGCCTTCATCAGGAGTTATTGTTAAATTAACGTATTCGCCGACTTCACCATAATTTTTATCGACCTCGACAGTACCATTTTCTGTTTCGATAATTTCAACAGTAAAAGAATCTGGTTCAACTTCTTTAAAAGTAACATTAATAGTGTTTACACCGGCTATAGGTGCAAATGTATAGACGCTTTTCCCTGGAGTTTGTTCCTCTCCATTAATAAAAACGGATTCAGTATAATAACCATCATTTGGGGTGACAGTAAAACTTGCTACTGTATCTTCGAAAATATAACCTTGTGGTTGTAAAGAACTTACAGTTCCTCCATTTGAATTATAATAAAATCTTAGATCATACATTTCAGGTTGAACAATATCAGAGCAAGATGCTGCTCCAGTTGTAACAATACCGCCAAGTATTAGACTATAAATCAACAAGCTCTTTCTTTTCATAAATAACTCCTTCAGACAATTTGTCTGTGGTTTAAATATTATAATAAATATTTAAACGCCTTTCTTTCCCCCTCATAAATCCTTCTATATATAAAGACAACATATCATGTGCTTTTCATTCAAAAAACTTTATAAAATTTAGTTATTTTTAAATTGCATTCTAGTTTTTTAATTCGCTTTTGCAGTCTTTTTAAAAAATTGAATAAGCTTTTTGTTCTTTTTACAATAACAAGTAATAAAAAAGATAGAAAAAATACAAAATTTACAATTGACCTTGAACAAGTTTGTCATAGTAAACTTTCGTATTAATGAAATAGCTATTGATTTTACTTTTGCACCTAATATAACTTTCTATCTTTCTTTTAAATATCTTATATTTAAAGAATAAGCCTGCAAAAAGCCACTTAAAATGAAAAAAACCGTAGCATTTGGCTACGGCTTTTTTAAAAACTTATTTATGATTATTAGTCGATTGATTTATTAGTAATCATGCCTTCTGTATCAAGAGATTGCATATTTTCATATCTTGGGTCAGTATGATCACTATTATCATCAACACCATTATCATGGATGCCAATGTATTGCTTTTTAACTTCAGCCATTCTTCCTAAAACATCGAAGTTAGTAAGAATTTCTTTTTCCTTATCTCTAGAGATTAAGCCTCTACCAGCAGGAATAAGTTTACCAGTAATAACATTTTCTTTTAAACCATGTAATGGGTCAGTCTTGCCTTTAATTGCAGCATCGGTAAGAACACGAGTTGTTTCTTGGAAGGAAGCAGCTGATAAGAAAGAATCAGTTTCAAGAGCAGCCTTAGTAATACCAAGAATAAGAGGAGTTGCTACTGCAGGACGTTTGCCAGCAAGTAAAGCGGTCTTATTATTCTTTGTAAATTCAGGAAGCGAAACTCTTGTTCCAGGAATCATATCAGTATCACCACTATCAACAATTACAACTTTTCTTAACATTTGACGGACGATAACTTCAATGTGTTTATCGCTAATTGCGATACCTTGAACTCTATAAACTTTTTGAACTTCTTTAATAATGTAGTTTTCAACTGAACTTACATCACTAACTTCAAGAAGTTTCTTAGGAGAAATAGCACCTTCAGTAATCTTTCCACCATTTTTAATAGTGTCACCAACTTTAACTCTAAGTCTTGCACCAAAGTTAGTTGGATAAGTTTTTTCTTCTAAATCATTTGTAACGGTAACAACATAGCTTCCGTTTTTATCTTCAATCTTAGTGACTTTACCACTGATTTCAGAAATTGTTGCTTCACCTTTTGGATTTCTAGCTTCAAAAAGTTCTTGAACTCTAGGAAGACCTTGAGTGATATCTTCAGTTGTAGCAACACCACCTGAGTGGAATGTTCTCATGGTAAGTTGGGTACCAGGTTCACCAATTGATTGAGCAGCCATAATACCAACTGCTTCACCAATCTCAACAAGTTTACCAGTAGCTAAGTTACGACCATAACAATGTTGACAGACACCATCTTTAGTTTGACAACCAAATAAGGATCTAATTTCAACTTCTTTAATACCTGCATCAACGATTTCTTTAGCAAGTTTTTCATCAATCATGGTATTGCCTTTAACAATTAATTCTCCACTATTTGGATTATAAATGTCGTGACATGAGAAACGACCAACTAAACGATCTTCTAAAGAAACGATAACTTGATTTTGAGCGGTATTAATAATATCTTTGACGATTGTTCCATGATCAGTGTGACAATCTTCTTCTCTAACAATAACGTCTTGAGAAACATCAACAAGTCTTCTTGTAAGATAACCAGAGTCAGCAGTTTTTAAAGCGGTATCAGCACCACCTTTTCTAGCACCATGGGTACCAGTAAAGAATTCTGCAACGTTAAGACCTTCACGGAAACAAGATTTAACAGGAAGTTCAATAGTATCACCAGATGTAGAAGCCATAAGACCTCTCATACCCATAAGTTGAGCGAAGTTAGATTTACTACCTCTAGCGCCAGAGTTCCACATAATAAAGAGAGGATTTCTCTTATCTTTAGATAAAGTTTCTTGAACATCGTCAGCAACTTTACCATTAACTTGGTTCCAAACTTCAACAACTTTTGCATGTCTTTCAGCATCAGTTAAGAAACCTTTATCATAAAGTTTTTCAATGTGAGAGACACGAGCATCACCATCATTAATTAAACTATCTTTTTCTTTAACAACATAAATATCACTAATAGCAACAGTTAAGCCACTAATTGTGGAATATTTATAACCTTGGTCTTTAATTTTATCAAGAACAGCACTTGTTTTTGTAGTTCCATAATCTTGATAGACTTGGTTAATAATTGCTGTAATTTGTTTTTTACCAATTGGTTCTTTAATTGCTTGAGCAGCAATATATTCAGGAATATTTGTACCTTTTTTGACAAAGAATTCAATCCTATTATGTTTTAAATTTTCAGTTGATACATCGTTGATGTATGGGAAATCTGAAGGGAAAGCAAAGTTAAAGATAACTTTACCAACTGTTGTAATAAGATAAGAATCATTCATTTCTTCAGTAAATGAACTTCTCTTCATTTCTTTGCCTGGAATTGCGATTCTGTTATGTAAATGGATTTCTCCAAGTTCATAGCATTTATAACATTCATTAATATCTTTAAAGACCTTGCCTTCCATAGAAGCAAAGTGACGATATTGTTTAGCTCTTTCTTCATCACCAAGTGATTCATATTTTGCAGCTTGTCTTAAGAAATCTTCTTTACTAGCTTCAGTTGTTAAGTAGTAATTACCAATTAAGATATCTTGAGATGGGGTAACAATTGGTTTTCCATCTTTTGGAGCAAGAATATTGTTACTTGCAAGCATTAAATCAAGAGCTTCTTCTTGAGCTGCCTTTGATAAAGGAACATGAACTGCCATTTGGTCACCATCGAAGTCGGCGTTAAATCCGGTACAAACGAGTGGGTGAAGTCTGATTGCTCTTCCTTCAACAAGGATTGGTTGGAAAGCTTGGATACCAAGTCTATGTAATGTTGGAGCACGGTTTAATAAAACTGGGTGTTCAGAAATAATCTTTTCGACAACATCGTAGACATCGCTATCTTTAGCATCAATCTTTTTATCAGCTTGTCTATGTAATAAGCATTTGCCTTCTTTAATTAAAACAGCAGCAATGTATGGTCTAAGTAAATTAATAGCCATTTCTCTTGGGAGACCGCATTGATACATTTTTAAAGTTGGACCAATAGCGATAACGGAACGACCAGAATAGTCGACTCTCTTACCAAGTAAGTTTTGTCTAAATCTACCTTGTTTACCTTTTAAAGCACCACTTAATGATTTAAGAGGTCTGCCATTTGGACCGGTAACTGGTTTACCATTTCTTCTACCATTATCAATTAAAGCGTCAACAGCTTCTTGGAGCATTCTCTTTTCGTTCATTAAAATAACGTAAGGAGCACCAAGATCAATTAACTTTTTAAGACGATTATTACGAGTAATAATTCTTCTATATAAATCGTTTAAATCACTGGTTGCGAATCTACCACCATCAAGTTGAAGCATTGGTCTAAGATCTGGTGGTATAACTGGTAATGCATCTAAAATCATCCATTCAGGTTTATTGTTGGATTTTCTAAATGCATCTAAAACTTCAAGTCTTTTGATGAGTTTTTGACGTTTTTGTCCGCTAGAATTTTTGATTTCTTTGCTGACTTTAGTGAATTCGCCTTCAACTAAAACATCATTTCCTTCTTCATCTTTAACTTTAACATCATTAATTTGAACTTCTTTTAAAAGTCTTTTGATAGCTTCAGCACCTTCTCCAAATTCTGCTCCAGTATGTTCAGAGATAAACTCTGCACAAGAGAAGAAATCAAATGGATCGTTAGGATTATGTAATCTTTCTAAAAGTTCACTTGCTTTTGTATGTTCAAAAGAATCTTTATCTAAAGTTTCATCAATTTCTTTAATAGCGGTTGTAAAAGTTTCTCTACCAATTCTATCGTCTAAGAATTGTTTGTAATATAAGCTCTTACAAGTACCTGGATTTAAACAAATATGAGCACTGAAATAAATAACTTCTTCAAGTGCTTTAGGGCTAACATCAAGGACAAGACCCATTCTTGATGGAATACCCTTTAAATACCAAATATGTGAACAAGGTGAAGCAAGTTCAATGTGGCCCATTCTTTCTCTTCTAACTTCTTTAGAAATGACTTCAACGCCACATTTTTCACAAACTACACCTGCATATCTAATCTTTTTATATTTACCACAATGACATTCATAGTCTTTGCTAGGTCCAAAGATTTTTTCACAGAAGAGACCATCCATTTCTGGTTTTTGGCTTCGATAGTTAATGGTTTCAGGTTTTGTAACTTCACCATGAGACCATTCTCTAATTTTTTCAGGAGATGCTAGACCAACTTTAATGCTAGCTAATTTTTCAACATCAAACACAGTATTTTCCTCCCTTAATTAATTAAATAAGTCATCTATTGTATCTTCACCAGTGAAACTAGATGTAGTATCGTCTTCTTCAAGTAAACTTGTTCTTTCACTAGAAGATTCTCTACCTAAATTTCTAAGTGACGTCATTGAACGTTGCTCTTCTTGTTGAGTTTGTCTAGCAAGAGAATCCATATCGACAATCTTGCCATCTTTTGAGAAGAGTTCAACATCCATGCCTAGACCCATAAGTTCTTTGGTTAAGACCTTAAATGCTTCTGGGATTGATGGTTTTGGAAGAGGTCTGCCTTTAATAATTGATTCATAAGCTTTTCTTCTACCAACACGATCATCAGATTTGATGGTCATCATTTCTTGGAGAATATTTGCAGCACCATATGCTTCAAGAGCCCAAACTTCCATTTCACCAAATCTTTGTCCACCATTTTGAGCTTTACCACCAAGAGGTTGTTGTGTAACCATGGAGTAAGGTCCAGTAGCACGAGCGTGAAGTTTATCATCAACCATGTGGACAAGTTTAATCATGTACATGACACCGACATTAATTCTGTCGTCAAATTTTTCACCAGTTCTACCATCGTAAAGGGTATATTTACCATCACTTGGCATATTGGCTTCTTTCATCATTTGCATGATTTCATCGTTTGAAATACCATCGAAAACAGGGGTAGCAATCTTAAGTCCGCCAAGGGCTTTACAAGCCATACCTAAATGGACTTCAAGAATTTGACCAATATTCATACGGGATGGAACACCTTGTGGGTTTAATAAAATATCAACTGGGGTACCATCTGGTAAGAATGGCATATCTTCAACAGGAACAATTCTTGAAATAACACCTTTGTTACCATGTCTTCCAGACATCTTATCACCTTCAGAGATTTTTCTCTTTTGAGCGACATAGACTCTAACTTTAATGTTAACACCTGGAGATAATTCATCTTTGTTTTCTCTTGTAAAGACTTTAACGTCTAAAACAGTACCAGCTCCACCGTGAGGAACTCTTAATGATGTATCTTTACCATCTTTGGATTTGTCACCAAAAATAGCATCAAGAAGTTTTTGATCTGGTGAAGGTTCGCTAGCTCCTTTTGGAGTAACTTTACCAACAAGAATATCGCCTTCTTTAACATCGGTACCTGGATAAACAATACCTCTTTCATCAAGATGTGCTTTAGCATCAAGTCCAATGTTAGGAACATCTGGGGTCAAATATTCTTTTCCATTTTTAGTATCTCTAAATTCAATTTCATAACTTTCGATATGAATTGTGGTATAAACATCATCCTTGACAAGTCTTTCACTCATGATGACAGCGTCTTCATAGTTAAGACCTTCCCAAGTCATAAAAGCAACAACAACGTTTTGACCAAGAGCAAGGTCGCCATTATCCATAGAAGGACCATCAGCAATAAGTTGTCCTTTTTCAACTTTTTGTCCAACTTTAACAATGCTCTTTTGGTTAATACAAGTACCATTGTTACTTCTTTCATATTTTTGGAGGTGATATGTTCTTTCACCTTCTTCTTCTTTTACTCTAATCTCAAGAGCATCAGTATATGTGACAATACCACTATTAACTGCGATAACAGCAAGACCACAGTCATGAGCAATCTTATGTTCAAGACCTGTTCCAACAAATGGAGCATGTGGTTTTAAAAGTGGTAAAGCTTGTCTTTGCATGTTAGCACCCATAAGTGCACGGGTGTTATCATCGTTTTCAAGGAATGGAATACAAGCTGCTGCAACAGAAACGATTTGCATTGGTGATTCATCAATGTAATCGACATCTTTTCTATCAGCAAGAATGTTTTCTCCATTATAACGAGCAACGATTTTATCGTTAGCAAGTTTATGATCAACAATATCTTCTTTAGTTGCTTGAGCAATAACATGGTTATTTTCTTCATCAGCACTTAAATAAACTGTTTTTTCTAAGATATTGCCAGTTTCTTTATCAACTAATCTATATGGAGTTTCAATAAATCCATACTTATTAATTTTTGCATAGGTAGCAAGGTTATTAATTAAACCAATGTTTTGTCCTTCAGGTGTTTCAATAGGACAAATTCTACCATAGTGAGTAAAGTGAACATCACGGACTTCCATACTTGCTCTATCACGGGTTAATCCACCAGGACCTAAAGCTGAAATTCTACGTTTATTAGCAAGTTCAGCAAGAGGATTGGTTTGATCCATGAATTGAGAAAGTTGAGATGATGAGAAGAATTCACGAATGGCACTAGCAAGTGGCTTAATATTGATTAAAGATTTTGGAGAATCTTTAGTTTCAGTACCGGTTGTAACACTCATTTTTTGAGTGATATTTTTTGCCATCTTGGTAAGACCAATTCTAAATTGAGTTTGAATAAGTTCACCAACACATCTAATACGTCTATTGGATAAGTTATCAATATCATCGACATTTCCAAAACCATCGATTAAATTCATAAAATAGCTAAAAATTGCGATCATATCGCTAACTGTAACTCTACTAACTGTTAAGTTAAGATCAGTACCAATGACATTTGCAACAACATCTTTTTTATCGCTTGTATAAACTTTGACCATATTAACTGAGCCAAATTCATCAAGCTTTTTATTGATGTTGAGATCATATCTATGAGCACCATTTTCGAAGAATTCTTCATCTTGAAGTTCATCGACCATTTCTTTTGTTAAAAGGGTGCCTTTTGTATATTTAATTTCACCTTCAGCACTTACAAGATTTTCAGCTAAAATTCTATTTTCAAGTCTATTGTAAATGCCAAGTTTTTTAGCATATTTAAATCTACCAGCACGACCTAAATCATATCTTTTTGCATCAAAGAATTTTTGAATTAAGAAAGTATGAACACCTTCATCGGTAATAGGTTCACCTGGTTTTAATTTTCTAAAGATTTCTTTTAAAGCTTTTAAAGAAGTTTTTGTATCTTGATCTTTTAATAAGGTAAGTCTTAAACACTCTCTATCACCAAAAAGAGCTAAAATATCTTCGTCTTTTTCAATGCCTAAAGCTTTGAGTAAAATTGAAGCTGGCATTTTTCTTTGACGTTCGATTCTAACCCATAAATAACCTTTGACATCGCTTTCAAATTCAAGCCATGTACCACGGGTTGGAATTAAGTCAGCGTTATAAATATATTTACCAAATTTTGTATCAAAAGTTTTGGATAAATAAGCTCCTGGAGATCTAACAATTTGAGAAACGATAACTCTTTCAGCACCATTGACAATAAAAGTACCACTTTCAGTCATGAGAGGAATATCGCCCATAAAAACATCACTATCAACAAATTCACCAGTTTGTTTAAAAAGTAAACGTAAATTGACAGTTAATGGTGCGCTATAAGTTAAATCTTTCTCTTTACACTCTAAATATGTATGTTTAGGAGCGTCAAGACGGAATGAGTTGTAAACAATAGACATAGTTCCACCATAGTTATCAATTGGAAATACATCTTTAAAGACCTCATCAATTCCATCTTTTAGGAAGTTTTTATAAGATTCGGTTTGGATTTCAACAAGATATGGTAATTCAAGATTACCGCTAATCTTAGAGAAATTTATACGATCATTGTTAATCTTTGGATAATCCTTATAAGATTTCATCTAATACTTCTCCTTCTACAAACATTCGATAACGAAATACCCTTTTTCTTTATCTATAATCTCTACAGAGTTAAATAAAGTTTTAAGATACTCCATATGGGAATAGGCTCCTTTATCTTTACGAATGACTAGATATAGTTTCCCCTTTTCATTTAAATGTTCCTTACTATCTTTATATAGTTTATAGATTTTTTCTTTGCCAATAGAGATAGGCGGATTAAACACTATAAAATCAAACGTCCCATTTAATAATAAGTAGCCGTCACTTAGAGAGCATTTACCATCCAAATCGTATTGCCTTAAGTTTCTACTAGTTAGTTCTACACATTTAGGATTAACGTCAGAAAATGTAATATCAATCTTATCTTTTAAAAATAATTTAAGGGTGATACCAACAGTTCCATATCCGCATCCAAGGTCAAGAACTTTACCATATAAGTTTTGTGATAAAAGAGTTTTTGCAAAGAATAAACTTCCTTTATCAACTGCCTTATTAGAGAAGACTCCTGAGTCAGAAATTAATGAAATTTCTTTATCAAAAACCACAAAATTAATCAGCCTTTCATGGCTTTTTAACTCAGGATCATAGACAAAATAGTGGCTCATTTCTTCTTCTATAAATAGGCAAAAACCTGCCCTATAAGCTAGAGCAGGTATTTAATTCTCGTTTAGTTAAAACTATTTAATTTCAACTTGAGCACCAGCAGCTTCTAATGCTTTCTTGTGTTCTTCTGCTTCAACAGGTGAAATGTGTTCTTTAACAACACTTGGAGCAGCATCAACGAGTTTCTTAGCATCCATTAAGCCTAAACCGGTGATTGCTTGGACAGCTTTGATGGTAGCAACTTTGTTCATACCACAAGCTTTTAAAGTTAAAGTAACTTCAGTTGGTCCTTTCTTTTCTTCTTCAGCTGGAGCAGCAGCTGCAGCAACTGGAGCAGCAGCGGTAACACCAAATTCTTCTTCGATAGCTTTGACGAGATCATTTAATTCAACAACTGTCATTTCTTTAACAGCAGCGATAATTTCTTCATTTGTTAATTTTGCCATTTTTCAATCCTCCATTTAATAATAAGCAAATTTTATTTCTTTTCGGCAACTTGGCTTAAAGAGTAAGCTAAGTTTCTCATTGGGGCTTGTAATACGCTTAATAACATAGAAACAAGACCTTCTTTTGATGGTAATGCAGCAATTGTTTTAACATAATCTGCGTCGCATACCTTGTTTTCGATGATGCCGCCTTTAATTGAGAATGCATCATACTGTTTAGCAAATTTTGCAACTGCCTTTAATGAACCATTGGTGTAATCTTCACAGAAGATAAACATGTTTGGTCCAGTAAGGTATTGATCAAAATCTTTGTGGTCAAGAGTATCAGCTGCTCTAGTAACAAGAGTATTCTTGTAAACTGTTGCAACAGCATTCTTTTCTCTTAAAGTCTTTCTTAATGAAGTAATTTCATCAACAGTAAGTCCGCGGTATTCGCAAACTACTGTTGCTGAATTGGATTTCATTAAGTCGGTAACTTCATTAACCACAGTTTCTTTTTGCTTTAAGATACTTTGATTCATCTTTTACCTCCCTAATATATTTCGAGGCCAAATATACTTGAGGATCTTTATATTAAGTTTACCTCGGTAACATAATTAAGACTTACGTCCGTTACTGTCTATGGTATATTTTGCCTTCTAAACTAATTAATATTGAACTTTAATGGATGGTCCCATTGTTGTATGGATTGAACAAGATAAGATGTAATTTCCTTTAACAACAGCAGGTCTAACCTTGATGATTTGGTTGATGAGAGTTGTAACGTTTTCTTCGAGTTTATCAACATCGAAACTGCATTTTCCAACAGCAACGTTGACGTTTCCATCTTTATCAGCTCTGTATTCAACTTTACCAGCTTTAAGTTCTTTAATCATTTTTGCGATATCTGGTCCAACGGTACCAGTTTTTGGGTTTGGCATTAAGCCTTTAGGACCTAAAACTCTACCATTCTTACCGATTTCGCCCATCATTTCTGGAGTAGCACACATTACATCGAAATCAAACCATTTTTCTCCAACGATTTTTTCGAGTAATTCTTTACCACCAGCATAATCTGCGCCAGCTTCTTTAGCAGCATCAACTTTTGATGTAATAGCAACAACTCTAACATTTTTACCAGTTCCTGCTGGAAGAATAACTGTACCTCTAACTTGTTGATCAGCTTTCTTAGTGTTGATGTTTAATTTCATTGATACGCCAACAGTTGAATCGAACTTTGTAACAGAAGTTTGCTTTACTAATTCACAAGCTTCGTGAACGCTATAAACTTTGTTTTTGTCGATTAATTTAAGGGCTGCTTGATATTTCTTTCCGTGTTTCATTTACTTACCCTCCAATTAGTCAACGATTTCGAGGCCCATATTACGAGCACTTCCTTCGATGATTTTAACTGCTGCTTCAATGTCATTAGCGTTTAAATCTGGCATTTTATATTCAGCGATTTTCTTGATTTGTTCTTTAGTTACCTTACCAACTTTAGTGGTTTTGGCATTTGAACTTCCTTTAGCAATTCCAGCGGCCTTTAAAAGTAAACCTGTAACTGGGGAAGTTTTGATTTCCATGCTGAAGGATTTGTCTTCATAGGCTGTAATAATAACAGGTACAACCTCACCTTTTCTGTCAGCTGTTTTAGCATTAAATTCTGTACAGAACTTTGGCATAACAACGCCGGCACTAGCTAATTTTGGTCCTGGTTTTGCTTCGCCACCAGGAAGTTCCATCTTAACTACTTTTGCGACTCTTTTTCCCATTGTAGTTCTCCTTTCAATGTTAGTGGTTTGGAGTAGTTCGCCTCTCCTCCCACCTATTAGATAAATCTAATAGCGACAGCTCTAATAAGCCGAAACGCTTTATTAATATACCGAAAATGTATATATAAATCAAGCATTATTTTAATTTAAATTATTCGGTCAAATTTTCTATGACACAAGAAAGAAAAAATTAACCAAATGTTGCATAAGCCTTTTTCTGTGATAAGAAATTTAAAATAACTTTTTTATTTCGCATAAACGTAAATGAGAAGATTTAAAATTTTCGTGAAAAATATGATTTTTGCAGAGTTTTTCAAAAATTAACCTGAAAATTTCATCTAATTTCAACATTTGTGCAATTAGTAAAATCGTAAACGAAAAGTTCGTTTTCTTCATTGAATAATCGAGTAGAGAGTGAAAAGTAATCCTTTTCCGCTCCCTCTCACACCACCGTAC
>UQFQ01000018.1 GCA_900540395.1 uncultured Mollicutes bacterium
TTTTATGCTTGATTTTTCACTTAAAAAAGTTGACTTAGATATATGAAAACTATATAATTTTCAAGACACTAATCTAAAAAATTAAAGTCCCGGTAAGATTTTAAGTTTTATGGAGGATAGTGAGATGAACAGAGAAACTACAAGTTTAAAAAAAGAAGAGATTGTTCGTAAATGGTATGTCGTCGATGCAACAGACAAACCATTAGGTCGTTTAGCAAGTGAAATTGCCGTTTATTTAATGGGTAAAGAAAAACCATCTTGGACACCAAATCAAGATTGTGGCGATTACATTATCGTTGTCAATTGCGAAAAGGTTAAAATCAATGGTACTCATAAACCATTAAACAAAAAATACTACAATGCTAGTGGCTATAACGGTGGTTTACGTGTTAGAACTCTTAAGGATATGCTTGAAAGATATCCAGAAGAATTATTTGAAAGAGTTGTTTGGGGTATGCTTCCTAAAGGAAGACTTGGAAGACAAATGTATAAGAAATTATTTGTCTACAAAGGTGCTGAACACAAACACGCTGCTCAAAACCCAGAAGTCTTAACTTTCAAAAGTTTAGGAGGTAATAAGTAATGGCTGCTAAAGTTAAATCTTTCTACGGTACTGGTAGAAGAAAATCCAGTGTTGCTAGAGTTTATGTCAAACCAGGAAAAGGTGTTATCACCATTAACGGACTTGATGTAAAAGCTTATTTCCCACACGACACATTAGTTATTGATTTAAAACAACCTCTTACTGTTTTAGGCGTTGAAGGAAAATACGATGTAACTGCTGAAGTTTATGGTGGTGGTTACACTGGACAATCCGGAGCTGTAAGACTTGGTATTGCTCGTGCTTTACTTGAAGCTGGCGAAGATAGAAAAGCATTAAAAGTTGCTGGTTTATTAACCCGTAACCCAAGAGCAAAAGAAAGAAAGAAATACGGTCTTAAAAAAGCAAGAAGAGCTCCACAATTCTCAAAACGTTAATCGTTTTCAATTGTTGTTCATTCAAAAGAAGTATCTATCATGGGTACTTCTTTTTTTAACTTTTTTTGATGGAAGTTCACTAATTTACCCTTTTACCTTGAAAATAAGAAAAGATAATTTATATAATTCAGTTATGAAAACTTTAGAACAAAAATTACATAGTAAAAGCATTAAAAACCTAATTGGATTATTTATAACTTTTTAGGTAGATTATGGCAATTTACAGTAGCAAGAAAATATAAATTAAAAACAACATTTATTGATGATCCAAAAAAAGAAAAAGGTTCTTATATTCTTTTAAGTAATCATGCTAGTAGAATGGATTATATTTTTACAGCGATTCCTTTATTGCCTCATACATTTAACTTTGTAGTTGGCTACAATGAATTTTTTAGAAGCCATCTTCATGGAATTTTCTCTTTAATGCATGAAATTCCTAAGAAAAATTTCACTCCTGATTTATATGCAATCATGGAGATGAAAAGAGTTATTAATAATGGTGGAAGATTAACTTTATTTCCTGAAGGAATGTCTTCAATAAGTGGGGGAAGTCAACCTGTTGCACTAGGTACCGCTAAATTATTAAAGTTTTTAAAAGTTCCTGTTTATCTTTCAAATATTAAAGGCGCTTATTTAGTTTCACCTAAGTTTAATTTAAAAGAAAGAAAAGGGCCTGTTGAAGTTAGCTTTAAAAAATTATTCACTGTTGAAGATTTGCAGAATCTATCTGAAGAAGAGATTACAAAAATACTAAACACAGAAATCAGAACTGATGATTATGCTTATAATTTAGAAAAGAAAAATATTTATAAATCTGATTGTATTGCTGAAAATATTGAACAACTTTTATTTAAATGCCCAAAATGTGGCCATGAATTTAAAAATATTTCTGGTTCTGATTTTATTGAATGTAGCCATTGTCATAACAAAGTACTTATTGATAATACATATAAATTAGTACCTATTAAAGAATCAAAAACTTTTAAAACACCTAAAGAGTGGTTTGATTATCAAAGACAATGTGTTAAAGAAGAAATAAAAGATTCTAATTTTGAATTTAAAGAAGAAGTAGATATTGGTTTCCTCCCAAAATATGAATATTTAAAACATCAAAAAACAAGTCAAATTGAAGGAAAAGGTATTTTAAGAATAAATCATGAGGGAATTTTCTTTGATGGAACAAGAAATGGGAAACCTTTTAGTTTCACTTTAAGCTTAAAAGAAACTCCAACTTATGGAATGTGCACTGATGCAAGTCGTTTTTATACCTTTTTAAAGGGTGAATTTATTGAATTTTATCCAAAAAGAAAGTCCTTTGTTAAATGGCTTTTAGTAACTGAAGAACTTCATAGACTGCATGGCGGTTTATGGAAAGATTACGATTTTTATGCAAAATAACGACGAGTTTATTCGTAAATACAATGAATTAGATTGTTTGATTGGCGAAAAGTTTAATAGGGAAAGTGACGATTCTTCAATATATTTTTTGATTAATAAATATAGAAGAAGTCGTATTGAAAAAGAAAGAGTTTATTCAACTAAACTAGATTCTATAAGAAAAATAAGAAATTTAATGGTTCATGAATCAGGCATTATTGATGAATTATTTACTGTTTCAGATGATGTAATAAACTTTTTAGATGAACTAATTGATTATTTAAGAAACCCTGTTAGAGCAAAAGATGTGATGACGCCACTTTCTAAATTAATTTATGGAAAGAAAGAGGACTACTTATATTATTTGATCGAAAAGATTGTTAAAGACGGTATTTCAAATATTCCGATTCTTGATGAAGAAAAGAAAGTAATCGGTGTTTTCAATAGCGATGTATTACTTAATCTATCTTTAGACAAAGTTAAGGTAAATAACGAGACTAAAATTATGGAAATCATGAGCTATGTTAAGCTTAACAATCAACTTAATTTAAGATTTATTTTTGTTACTAGCGAATATGAGATCGATGTCCTTAATGATTATTTTGCTTTTTCTAAGGAACAATATAAGAAAAGACTACCAATTATTTTTGTAAGTGTAAGCGGAAAAGAAACTTCACAATTATTAGGCATTGTTTCGCCTATAGACTTGATAAGAAAAGGCCAATAATTTTTAAAAAGCCTTGTAAAACTCAATTATTTTTCGAAAATTATATAGTCTAGTTAAAAATAAAATTAGACAAATAGACTTGTTTAATTTATAATACTTTTGCTTTGCAGATGTGGTGGAACTGGTAGACACGCAAGACTTAGAATCTTGTGCTTAACGGCGTAGGAGTTCAAGTCTCCTTATCTGCACCATCTTATAACTAACGTTTTGATACAATTAAAGGGTGTCAAAATTAACGATATTTGTCCGAGAAATCGGGCATTTTTATTTTTAGGAGTTTCTCTAGTAAGCGAATTTAGGTTCGAACTGACGAATTTATGAAAAACAGGGCTACTAGCGAAACTGAGACTTATTAGAGAAACGGCAAAACGACACCCCTTGTGACACCCTATTTGTTTGAAAAAAATCTCACTAAAATTCCTCATAAATATCGAAATTAGACCTGTTTTGTGTTAAAATACTGATAACGATTTTGAGGTACAACTATGTTTGATTACGCAAAAAAGATTAGAGAATATCGAGAAAGAAAATTCATATCACAAGGTGAATTAGCTAAAATATTAAATGTTAGTAATGTTTCCGTATGCCGTTGGGAAACAGGAAAATTTGAACCAAACATGGAAACCAAAAAGAAATTAGTCGCTCTCTTCAACGAGATCGGCATGAAATTAGAAGATTAATAATGAGGTGAGAAGAAATGGCTAAGAAAATAAAAGAGAAATCTTTTGAAGAAGCTTTATGGGATAGTTGCAATGCACTTAGAGGTTCAGTAGAACCAAATGAATACAAGCATGTAGTCTTATCTTTGATATTCTTAAAGTTTGCAAACGATAAATTTAAACAAAGAACAGAAGAGTTAATTGCTGAAGGAAAATCGGATTATTTGAACATTCCAGAATTTTACACAATGAAAAATGTGTTTTATATTCCAGAAAATGCTCGTTGGGACTATATAATTGAAAATGCTAAGCAAAATGATATTGCAATTAAAATAGATACTGCGTTATCTACAATTGAAAAAAACAATAAATCTTTGCAAGGTGCACTACCAGATAACTATTATTCAAGAATCAAATTGAGTGTTTCTAATTTAGCTTCATTACTTGATGAAATCAATAAAATTGACACTCTTAGAAATGGCGAAGATATCATTGGAAGAGTATATGAATATTTTTTAAAGAAATTTGCATTAGCAGAGGGAAAAGGCAAAGGTGAATTTTATACTCCAAAATGTGTTGTTAATTTAATTGCTGAGTTAATTCAACCATATAAGGGTAAAATTTATGATCCGGCTTGCGGTAGTGGTGGAATGTTTGTGCAGTCAGTAAAATTTGTTGAAAAGCATCATGGTAACAACAAAGATGTTTCTATTTACGGACAAGAAAAAATAGATACAACATATAAATTAGCTAAAATGAATTTAGCAATTAGAGGAATATCTGGTGATTTAGGTGCGGAAGCTGCAGATACTTTTTTCTCAGATCAGCACAAAGATTTGAAAGCAGATTTTGTTATGGCTAATCCTCCTTTCAATCAAAAAGGTTGGAGGAAAGATGATGAACTCGTTGATGATCCAAGATGGGATGGGTATATTGTTCCACCTACAGGAAATGCCAATTACGCATGGATTTTAGATATTTTATATCATTTAGGGCAAGATGGTGTTGCTGGGTTTTTGTTAGCTAATGGTTCGTTAAGTGGTGGAGGAGATGAACTTAAAATTAGACAAAAGCTTATAGAAAATCATTTGGTTGATTGTATTTTGTATTTGCCTAGAAACTTATTTTATACGACAGATATAGGTGTTTCTTTATGGATTTTAGCCAAAAATAAAAGAGAAAGAATTGTTGAAATTAATGATGAGAAAGTTCTTTTAAGAAATCGCGAAAATGAAATTTTATTTATTGATTTAAGAAAATGGGGCTCCCCATATGAAAAAAAGTATATTGAATTAACAGATAATGATGATCCTAAAAATTTAGGTGATATTCAAAAAGTTAGTAAAACATATCACGATTGGCAATCTGCTGAGCATTTTAAAGATTATAAAGATATTCCTGAATACTGCGCTTCAGTGACTATTGATGAGTTAAAAAATTATTCCTTAGTACCTAGTGAATATATAGAATTTATAAATAAAGATGACAGCGCTAATTATGATGAAAAAATGAAGTCTCTCCAATCAGAGCTTAAATCTTTATTAATTGAAGATGAAAAAGCAAAAAAAGAATTGTTAGATGTAATGAAGGAACTAGGTTATGAAATCGATTTATAAAGTAGTAAAACTAGGTGACTATTTAGAGGAAACGAATGAGCGCAATACTAATTTAGAAAACATCCCCTTACTTGGAATCTCTAATGAAAAAAAGTTTATACCATCAATTGCTAATATAGTTGGGACAGATTTATCGTCGTATAAAATAGTTAATAAAAATCAATTTGCCTATATAACGGTTACATCAAGAAATGGTGATAAGATTTCGGTTGCTTTATTATCTGATTATGAAAAGTGCATTGTATCGAGTTCTTATATAACTTTTAAGATTAAAGATGGCGCCGGTCTCGATCCACAATACTTACTTCTTTGGTTTAAACGTAACGAGTTTGATAGATACACAAGATTTAAATCACATGGAAGTACTAGAGAGACTTTTGATTGGGATGATATGTGCAATATCGACCTCCCATTGCCACCTATAGAAGAGCAAATTAAAATAGTTGAACAATATAACATTATTAATAAAAACATAGAAATCAAGCAAGTTATAAATGATAATTTATCTTACTATTTATAGAGAACTTAATAGATATTTTTTTAATTTCAACAAGGAAGTTAATTGTTTCTCATTACTGGATAAGCTATCGAGAATAACGTTAAGCTCATTAATTTCATTTATACAATTGTAGTTTTCGGGCAATTTTAAAACAAAATCTTCAATCATACTTTTAACGATAAAACTTATTACAGACCCTCTATTTCCTTTTGTTAAAGAAGTAATATTGCTTCTAATTCCAAAAAACAATAAGCCTATTAACTTCGCATTATACGGAGTTAAGACATATGTTCTTTGGTAAGCTTCAAACTTTCCTGAATAATATTTAACATTAAAGTCGCCATTACCAGCTAGTAAAATAGATTTAGAATTAAATGAATATGAATTGGAATACATAATATCTTTAGAGCATGAAAAAAAAGGATATATCCCATTGATATCTGTATCTTCTACATTCTTTTTGCCGGTTATTATAGGGAAAAAAGTTCTAAGTTTTACGTTTTTTATTGAATCTTTATATTTGTTTTCTATATTGCTATAGATTAGTTGACCCAACTCCAATAAATTATCATTTGTTTCAGTTAAAATTAAGTTATTTCACCATATATGTTATAATTTAAAAGAAAGGGGTGTTTTGAATGTCATTTTTTAATGAATCAACATTAGAGGAAGCTATTATTGAACATTTTAAAAATGATGTTTTTTACGACCATAAATACGGTAGTGATTTACATAAAGAAAAATCAGAAGTCATTTTAGAAGATGATTTACAATTTTATTTATTGCGTAATTATTTGGATAAAAAAATAACGGATATTGAAATAAAAGAAATTATAAATCAAGTAAAAAGTTTCTCAAAATTATCAATATATGAAGGTAATAAACGCTTTAGTAAACTTTTAATAGATGGAGACAACTTTAAAAGAAATGATAGGCGTGAAAAGGATTTTCATTATAATTTAATCAATTTTGACGATCCGAATAAAAACATTTTTAAAATTGTCAATCAAGTCGAAATAAAAGGCAATGAAATTAGAATACCCGATGCTATCGTTTATATAAACGGACTACCGTTAGTTGTTTTTGAGTTTAAAAGTGCAGTCAAAGAAAATACGACAATTAAAAATGCATATGACCAATTAACAATCAGATATAGAAGAGACATTCCTAATTTATTTAAATATAATGCGTTTATTGTTATTAGCGATGGTGCAAATACTAAATATGGATCTTTTTTTGCAGATTACAATTATTTTTATTCTTGGAGAAAAACCGAAAAAGATGGAGTAATTTGTGACGGCATTGATTCGTTGTTTTCTTTAATAAATGGACTATTTAAAAAAGAAAGAATACTAAAGGTTATAAAGGATTATATTTTTTTACCGGACGAGTCACATAAGGAAGAAAAAATTGTTTGTAGATATCCTCAATTTTATGCCACTGAATCTTTAGTTGCTAGTGTCAAAAACGCCATTTATACCAATAATCCTGATGAAAAAGGTAAAGGTGGTACCTATTTTGGTGCTACTGGTTGTGGTAAAAGTATGACCATGCTGTTCCTGACAAGACAATTAATGAAAGATGTAAAACTTTCTAGTCCAACTATTATACTTATTACTGATAGAAATGATTTAGATGATCAATTATCAAAATTATTCTTGAATGCAAAAGAATTTATAGGTGATAAAACCATAATACAAGTTGAATCAAGAGAAAAGCTTAAAGAATATTTAAATAACCGTGAAAGTGGTGGAGTTTTTTTAACAACTATTCAAAAATTTTGCGAAGATACTAATTTATTAAGTGATAGAAATAATATTATTTGCATAAGCGATGAAGCTCATAGAAGTCAAGTTAATATTCTAGAAAAAAATATCCGTGATGAAGAGAAAATTAAAAAAACAGCTGGTTTTGCGAAATATTTACATGATTCTTTACCTAATGCGACCTTTGTTGGTTTCACAGGAACTCCTATTGATGCGACACTACAAGTATTTGGAAATATCGTTGATTCATATACTATGAGTCAATCTGTTCGCGATGGAATCACTGTAAATATTGTTTACGAAGGAAGGGCTGCAAAGTTATCGTTAGATACTTCTAAAGTCCAAGAAATAGAAAAATACTATGAAAAGTGTGCTGACGAAGGAGCTAATGAATATCAAGTCGAAGAAAGCAAAGCAGCTGTTAGCAAACTCGAGAATTTAATAGGTGATTCAAATCGTTTAAAATCTTTAGCTAGCGATTTGGTTAAACATTACGAAAAAAGAATAGAAGAACGTGCAACTGTATGTGGGAAAGCAATGATAGTTTGCATGAATAGAAAAATTGCTTTCAGTCTTTACAAAGAAATAATTTCTTTAAGGCCTGAATGGGCTAAAGCAAAACTTCCAGATGTTAGTACTTTAAGTGAAAAAAAGAAAAAAGAGTTATTAGAAATTCCTATGATAAATATGGTTATGACTAGTAACAAAGATGATGAACCAGCTATGTTAAATTGTCTTAAACATTATGATAAAGAAGAATTAGACAGACAATTTAAAAATGCAGATTCTAATTTTAAAATCGCGATTGTAGTAGATATGTGGCTTACAGGATTTGATTGTCCTTGTCTAGATACTATGTATATTGATAAGCCTATTCAAAAGCATACTTTAATACAAACAATATCAAGAGTTAATCGTGTTTATCCAAATAAAGATAAAGGCTTAATCGTTGACTATTTCGGTATTAAAAATCAAATGAATTTAGCTCTTAAACAATATAATAACGATGGCTTAGACGTTTTTGAAGGTATCGAAGAATCAATTAAAATAGTTAAAAATGAACTAGACGTACTGGATTCACTATTTAGGAAATTCAACTTTGATGATTATTTTAACGGCACTCCTAGTGAAAAATTGGATTGTTTAAAAAGTGCGGTTGAATTTATACAAATTAGTGATGAGGTTGAAAAAAGATTCATGGCTAATGTTAAGAGAATGAAATCAGCCTATAATTTGTGCTGTTTTAGTGATAAATTTTGTCAAGATGAAAGAGATAAAGTTTATTTTTATAGTGCTATAAGATCAATAATATTTAAAGTAACAAAAGGTGATGCTCCAGACATTCATCAAATGAACGCTAAGGTAATTGAAATGCTTAGCGAAGCTATTAAAAGCGATGGAATTGAAGAACTTTTTAGTCATAATAAGGATTATAAAACTAGGACAATTGATATTTTTAGCCAAGAATATATCAATAAAATTAATCGAATTCCATATATAAATACACGAATTAAAATATTAGCTAAATTAACGAAAGATGCTATTGAGGAGTATAAAAAAGTTAACAAAATTAAGGGTGTTCAATTTGGAGAAAAATTGCAAAAATTAGTCGATTCTTATAACAATAGGCAGGATGAAAAAGTATATGCACAAGAAGTGTTAGATAATGTTGCAGAAGAGCTAGAGAAATTACTACGTGAGTTGGAGAAAGATAAACAATCTTTTGAAGCTCTAGGAATTAACTTTGAAGAAAAAGCTTTTTTAGATATATTAGAAGACATTGCAAAAAAATACAAATTTTACGACGAATATATAAAATTACATGGTGAACAATATTTAATTAAACTCGCTCAAGAAATAAAGAAAATTGTTGATGACAAGTCAAAATATACTGATTGGTTTAAGAAAGAAGATATTAAAGCGGAGTTAAAAGTCGATATTATTTTAACACTTGCAAAATATAAGTACCCTCCAGTTACTCAAGACGAAGTTTATAAAGAAATTTTTGAACAGGCTGAGAACTTTAAAAAATATAACGAATAAATAAAGTGCATTCATATGGAAATTAAACTATATGAAGTTATTTACATTTTTGTTAATCTATCTTTAAGTAACATTTATACCTTGATTATCTGGCGCCATAAAAGTTAGAACAAAATAATTCAAAATTATGCTTATCGACCTATCTTCATGGTAGGTCTTTTTATTTTTCTAAATTAAATTGTCTACCAAATAAAGCATTATCTTTTTCACCAAGTTCAATCACTTTTCTTTCAATCATAATGTTTTTATCGCCTTCGTAATAGCTGTCAGAATCTGTGATAGCTATGAAAATTTGTTTGTCTGTTTTGTCTTGATAAAGTTTGCATAAATCAATTACTGATTTGACTTCAATGTTGGTATAAATGATTGAATCATGAATTATTGCTGGAAGATTAGTGTCTGTTAAGATGGCTAAATCTAATAAACAAAGAGCTTTATATCTTGTGCCAGTTCCATCATCATTTGGTGTGAAGAAAGCATAGCTTTTTGTACCATTAAAGCTAAAAATAGGCGCTCTTCTTTTTTCGTCTTCACGAATATGATCGTTAAATTCTTTCATTTTGGTATTTAACCTTTTAGCAATGGTAGAAGTGGAAGTAAATACTGCTTCATCAAATTGATTCTGTGTGGTTGTTAAATTAATTGTTGTTTGCTTTAATTTTTTATATGTATCAATTCTATCTTCAATGACTCTTATTTTTTCTTTATAAAACTCAAGATTCTTTTTTATCTCTTCGTTAATATTAGGTGTCAAGTCATGCTTTTGAAGTTCTTTATCAATTACATCAAGTTGAGGAAGTAAGGTATCAATTAAATCTTGGTATTTTTTAATATTTTGAGTTGCTTCAGCATTTACAATAGAGGCAACTTTTTTGTGAAATTTCTCTAATTCTTCGATTTTTCTAAAAGTATCTTCTTCATTTGGGAAGAATTCTTTAAGCGCTTTATAAACTTTAGCATATTCTTCCTCATTGTATGAAATATCACTATCGATGGATTTGATTTTATTTTGATATCTATTGATTTCTCTATTTATTTTCTTATATTGGTCGCTTAATATTGCTTTTCTTGATTCTTCACCGGTTGCAGCATCCGATATTCCTTTTCTATTTTCTTCCTCTAATTTTTCATATTCAGCTTTTAGACTTCTTAATTCAACTTCGAGTTCAGCAAGTTCAGTGTCATCTTTTATTTCTTCAAACCCACGATATTTAGGAGATTTTTTATAATACACGCTGTCTTCTTTAAGTTGAGTGAGCTTTTCTTGATATGAATTGTCTAAATCATAAGCATCATACATTTTAAGCAAATTTATAATTCCATTGCTTTCTAGTTGTCTAAAATGAGCGTTTATTGGTTTAGTTTCATTATAATTCCCTCGATTATAGATCCTATAAAAAGGTGAAACCCATTCTCTAAAACTTAGCACATCTTTTAATCCATAATATTTTCTTAAGCTTTCACAAAATTGGGCGTTAGTGATCCTTCTGACAAAGTTATAATTTTCATCACAAATATCAACATGATTATAATCATCCGTAGATCTTCTAAAATATTTAGAAACACCGTTAAACTCAAACTCAAATTCAATTGAATGGTGCCCTACATGGTTTTCAATTAGATTCTTTTGTTTGTTCCGATAGTCATCACCACCAAAGCAAAAGTCTATTGCGAGAAGTAGTGTAGACTTACCTATTGAATTTGCTGATTTACCTGAACCTAAAACCACATTAAGACCTTCCTTAAATTCAATAGGAGGTCTTTTTATTTTGCCTATTCTAAAAGCATCGCTACTAATTTTCTTTAACATAATGGATTACTTCCTCGCTTTCATCAAAGTCAATTTTGCCTAATATGAAAAGGCAGTCTAAAACATCCATAAATTCTTGATAGCCATTAACTTTACTTTTAACATGATTATAAAGTTCTGGAATTGAATGGTCGCATTCTTTTAAAAATGTTAAAAATAAGGGAAATTTTGATATTAAACTATCTTTATATGTCACAAATTTACTCGGAAACTTCATCGCTAATTTCACCTCCGAGAGCTTCACAATGTTGCACAAAATAACTAATTATAATTTCGCAAGCTAGTGTATTCTGGTTTTCTTTTGGCAATGAGTCATTAATCATTTCAACTAGCGCTTCAAAAATTTTATTCTTAGGAACATTATCTTTTAATAATTCATCACTTTTCTTTTTTATGTACATTCCAAATTCAGTCGATTTGTTTGTTAATTTGCCTTCATTCTCTGCAAAATAGTCATTAATAAACCAATAATTAGAAGAAACAATTTCCCCAACTCTATCATTAAGTAGTGGATAAATTTTTGGATCGATTTTATCATTTACATTTTTAGGAACATAATCTAGCTTTGTTCTTTCGTGATATTCGTCTGACATTAAATAATCCAAAATAGAAATTATCTTCTTAGTAAAATTTTCTTCATTTATGGATTCATCAAGTGCATTCTTTCTTTGATATTCCTTTTTAGCGTTTACTAATTTTTTATATACGTCAATAGTTGGATTATTTAAATACTTCATTGCTTCCTCGTGAATAAGAGCAATTTTATTTTTTGATGAATTTAAATCAGATGGTTTTGATTTAATTTTGTTAAATTTCAATTCTTGATAAGGTGGTAATCCTTCAGGAAATATCTTAACAATGTTATAAACAGCGACTTCACCATTTTGAATCGTAAGAAGTCTGCCTGTAAGAGGACATCTATTTTTCTGTTGACTAATTAGTATGGCGTCATCTGGATTAAATTCCACACCATAGATAGCGTTTGGATTTTTTAATGCTAATAAATAATCTTCCCTAATCTCGTCGGAGACCTTATCTTCTTCAAATTTAACTAATTTAATTATGTGACAAGCTATTGCAAAACAAAGCGAAACAAAACTTGAGTCTTTTTTCTCTATATCATCTAGAGAGAATGCTTTTAATAATGAGTCAGTTTTATCCTCATTTAAATATGAAGTTAGAAAATCAATTACTTTTGTTCTATCTACATTGTCAGGAGTTAAATCTCTTATAACTTTGCTTAGCGGTCTTCCATTATAAAAATTTCTAGCTGAACTTTTGCTATCAACAATTTCATCTTTTGGATAGTAATTATTTCCACATGATAAAAGTATGAGTTGAACTAGTCTAGGTTGACCTGTTTCACCTTTTCTGTTTGCGTATAATTTTTTGCATAACTCATTGAATTTTATAGGTCATCACTCCTTTTAGTTTTGCTTCAAAATTGAAGCATTTGATACGTCGGCTACACAGATATTATAGATAATTTAATAATAAAATTTTAATGTCGAAAGGCAGCATACGCTTGTAGATAAATTATATCACAGAATATCGGTATTTTTAAGCAAACAAGCGACTCCAATCGATTATTTGACTTCTTGTTTATCAGGGTGATCGCCTGATTTTTGCGAAAACAAGCTAGTCACAAAAAAAGAATTAACAAGATTAGATCGCAACTAAGGCTTGCAAATCAATAAAGGAGACATTCTTCCCATGATTTGTAAATTTTTAGCAATGTCTAATTACCAAAATTTCATGTTCTTGGTTTCCAGAAATGGAGATCAAGATGAATTCAAAAAAGCAAGATGGTATCAGCCATCCAAAACAAATTATTGAAAATGGTGAAGATTTACTATCACCTAATCCTGCTACAGGAAGAACAAAATGCATAAAAGGGTATAAGCATTATCTCTATGGCAAAATCGATATCTGGGTTACTCCAGCAGTTTATAAGATTTACTGGTCAAGTCGAAACAAAGAGATGAGAACCAAAAACGAAGAAAGTCGATGCACTTATATTTCGACTCGTAAAACTATCTGCATATGCCGTAAGGATTGCAGTAAGTGTGAGTTTTACACGAACAGAAAGTCTCGGGTATTCCACATTGGTGATGATTTTGAGGTTCCTGATGATACTTACAATCCTGAAAAAGTCGCTGAACATAACGATCGTATAAGAAGACTTAAACAAGCTATCAATGAACTAGAAGGTAAGAACGATAAAACGATTATTACTTTAGCTCTTGACGATAAGTCTAATCGAGAAATTGCATCAGTTCTTAATGTATCAGAAGCCTACGTATCTAAGAGGATGAAACAGATAATTTCTATACTTCGAGAAAAATTAAAAGAATTTTAAAGTCAGAGGTTAAGTTTCTTCTCTTAACTTGCTCTGCTAGGTGAGATAGGTAGTGGTTTAGCTAGCTACATCTTAAGAAGCCACTATCAATTCTCGCCATATCAATAGGAGGAAAAGATACATATGGTCAATGAAAAAATACTAAACCAAATCTTTAGTGGTGACGATTCAGACCTTAAAGCTATCAAGTTCTCTCTTAACTTAAGCGATGTCATTGTTGATGTTCGAGTTAAAAGAAATGATAGGGAACTTAAGAATCAAGAACCTGCTAAAGAATGCAAATGCAGATGTGGAGGTAAACGCTAATGACTCCACAAAAACATTCAAAATTGTTCAGTCCAAGTAAAAGCTATTATTGGTGCTTAGCTAAATGTTACTTATCTACCGCTTTCAATGATGGAAACAATGAAGAAAGTAGTGAAGTTGCTGAATTTGGAAGTGAATGTCACGAACTTGGATCTGTTCAAATTGCTAATGCTTTAGGTATTACTGACTATGAAGGTAATACTAAATCAGTAGAAGAAGCTATCAAAGGTTTTAAACATTACGATGAAGCAATGCAAGAAATCGCTAATAGCTATACCAACTTTGTAGTTTCAACTTATGAATATGAAAAAGCAAATAGCAAAGAAAAACCACTAATCTTAATCGAACAACAACTAGATTTAGGTTTTGATGAATCATCCGTTGGGACTCTAGACCTAGGAATTATTAGTGATAGGAATGGTGGAACTCTAACAATAGTGGATTTGAAGACAGGGCACTTGGCAATAAATAGTTTTGATAAAGAACTAAATCAGCCAAATCCACAATTAGCAATTTATAGTCTTGCGACTTATAAGTGCTTCAAAGACGTCTATCCAATTAAAAACATCAGGTTAGTTATCTATCAACCAGTAATAAATAACACCAATGAATATGAAATGAGTGTTGATGAACTTCTAACCTTTGAAAAAGATGTCATTGAACCAGCAGTAAAAGCTATTAAAAGTGGTGATAAAACAGCAAGAGAAAACTCTAAATGTAAGTATTGTCCCGGTCTTGCTTTTTGTAAGAAAAAGTTAGATTCTGCAAGGAAATTAGTAGATTTAGATAAAAAAATCGAAACTTTGACAGAAGAAGAAATAACTCAAATCTTACCTAAATGCGATGACTACATTGCTTATTTTGAAAAGATAAAAGAACACTGCTTGAAACGAGCGATGAATGGTCATAAATATCCAGGGTTCAAGCTAGTTCATTCAAGAGTTACTAGAAAAATCATGGATGAAAATAGAGTCGCTAAAGCTCTAGAAGAATTGGGTTATTCACCTTATCAAACACCAAAACTATTAAGTATCACTGAACTGACAAAGATTCTAGGAAAAGATAAATTCAAAGAAATAGTTTCACCTTACATCTCGCTTCAAGAAGGCAGTCTCATATTGGTGCCTGATAGCGATGCAAGGGAAGAAATAAAAATCACGGAGGAAAATAATAATGCTAAAAATTGAAACAGGTATTAAACCGAGAGCCATTAAGTCAGTGCTATATGGTCCTGAAGGCATCGGTAAATCTACACTTGCTAGTGAATTTCCAAATCCTTTATTTATCGATACGGAAAATGGAACTAGCCAACTTAATATTAGAAGAATCATTTGTAACAAGAGTTGGGATGAACTTATTTCTATCATTAATGAAGTAAAAAGTGATACATCAATTTGCAAGACTCTTGTTATTGATTCAGCTGATTGGGCTGAAACTTTAGCTGAAGATGATGTATGTCAAAAGAATAGAGTGGCATCGATTGAAGCTATCTCATTTGGTAAAGGCTATACATATGTTGGCGATAACTTCTCTAGACTATTGAAGTCATTAGATGAGCTAATCGAACTAGGAATAAATATAACTTTTACAGCTCATGCTAAGCCTCGTAAGTTTGAGTTACCTGAAGAAGCAGGGCAATTTGATAGATATGAAATGAAATTGTCTCGTCAGGTTGCTCCGTTACTAAAAGAGTGGTGCGACATGCTTCTATTCTGCAACTATAAAACTTATGTCGTAAGCACTGAAAACAACACCAAGAAAGCTCAGGGCGGAAAGCGAGTGATGTACACGTCTCACCATCCTTGTTGGGACGCAAAGAACCGCTTCAATTTGCCAGAAGAAGTCGATATGGGTTTTAGTTCGATTAAGCATTTATTTTCAAACGTGGAGCCTAAAAAAGGGCTTAAGACGCCAGAAAACACTGCAAAACCTATATCAAATTCAAAAAGTAGACAAATAGTAGAAAAAGTTAGATCACTTCTTAAAGAAGCCAATATCACCGAATCTGACTTTAAGAAATTAGTGGAAGCCAAAGGTCATTATAAAACTGATATACCACTTGAAGATTACTCAGATGATTTCATTTCACGCTGGGTATTAACGAACTTTAAAAAGATTACTGAAGCTATTAAAAATGGAGGAAATAAATAATGCTAGAAAATAAGGTGTTGTCTTGGGACGATGAGATTGTTGATTTAGATGAGGAATATAGACTCTTACCAGAAGGAGACTATTTCTTTAAGGTTATAAACTTTGAAAGAGCAATGTATCCAGGCGGAGCAAAGGTTCCTGCTTGTCCTAAAGCTATTGTTACATTTGCTATTTATGATGGATTTAAAGTAGCCACTAGAATTCGTCAAGATTTCTTACTTTGCCAAGATGTCGCATGGAAGATATCTCAATTCTTTAAATCAATTGGCGAAAAGAAAAATGGTGAAAGAATCCAAATGAAGTGGAATATCGTAAATGGTGCTTTTGGCAAATGCCATATTACCACTAGAAGTTACGTCAATAGATTTAACGAAAATAAGACTATTAATACCATTGATAGATTCTTGCCTTATGACATTGAAGCCATCAATAAATTTAAAGGTGATCTAAACCAAAATGAGGCTAAAGATATCTTGGATGACGACGAGTTACCATTCTAGGAGATAAAAGATTATGTTTGAACTAAGACCTTATCAAAAAGAGGCGGTTCAAGCTATAGAAAATGAATGGTTAAACGGTAACAAGAGAACCCTACTTGTTTGTCCTACTGGCACAGGTAAAACTCAAATATTCTCTTCTGTAATTAAAGACCAAATAAAAGACGGCTCTAAGGCTTTAATTCTAGCGCATAGAAACGAACTCTTAGATCAAGCTTCAAATAGGTTAAAAAACACTTACGGAATTGAATCAGCACTAGAGAAGGCAGAGTCTACTTCGGTGGGCTCTCCTCTTAGTGTTACCGTTGCTTCCATTCAATCTTTAGCTAATCCCTCTAGACTTAAAAAATTTGATAAAAGTTACTTTAAAACAATTGTAGTAGATGAAGCACATCATTGTTTGGCAGATACTTATCAAAGAGTATTGAATCACTTTGAAGAAGCAAATGTTTTAGGTGTAACCGCAACGCCAGATAAAGCCGACCAGAAGAATTTAGGCGAGTATTTTGATTCTAAGGCTTTTGAATATTCTATGCCTCGAGCTATTAGAGAAGGTTATCTATGTCCAATAAAAGCCCAGATGATTCCTCTTCAATTAGATATCAATAATGTTGGTGTTTCAAATGGTGATTATGCAGTAGGTGAAATAGGAAATGCCCTCGAACCTTACTTAAATCAAATCGCTTTAGAAATGTGTAACTATTGCAAGAATAGAAAGACTGTAGTGTTCCTTCCTTTAGTAAAAACCTCACAGAAGTTCACTGAATTGTTAAATGTTCATGGCTTAAGAGCAGCTGAAGTAAATGGCAATTCTAAAGATAGAGAAGAGCGTATAAAAGCCTTTGAAAATGGTGAATATGATGTTCTTTGTAATTCAATGTTACTTACTGAAGGGTGGGACTGTCCGAGTGTAGATTGTATTGTCATTTTAAGACCAACCAAAGTTAGAAGCCTTTATCAACAAATGGTAGGTAGAGGCATGAGACTTGCTCCAAATAAGGAGTATTTATTGCTTTTAGATTTTCTTTGGTTAACTGAAAGACATGACTTATGTAAGCCAAGTGGACTACTTGCTAAAAACGAAAAAGAAGCTAAAAAGATTGATGAAAAGATAGCCAATTCTGGATATGAAGTTGATTTAGTAGAAGCTGAAGAAGAGGCAAAGCGAGACATTGTTGCTGAAAGAGAAAATGCTTTAAAACGTGAATTAGAGGAAATGAGAAGAAAGAAAAGACAGCTCGTTGATCCTGTTCAATATGCGTTTTCTATTAACGCTGAAGATTTAGCTAATTATGAACCTACATTTGCTTGGGAAATGGCTCCTATGTCAGTTAAACAAAAAGAGTATCTAGAAAAACATGGAATCTATACTGAAGAAATAGCCAATGCTGGTATGGCATCTTTAATAATCGATAAACTTAAAAATAGACAAATTGAAGGCTTAGCTACACCAAAACAAATAAGGCTACTAGAAAGATATGGATTTCTTCATGTTGGCTTATGGACGTTTGATGATGCAAGTTTAATGATTACAAGAATAGCAAATAATAAATGGTTTGTTCCTTTTGAAATCAATCCAAAGACCTACGAACCAAGAAAGGGGATAAGAGCATGAGTGAAGATATTTTAGAAGCACTTAATTTTATCCCTGTTTCTAGTTGCAATTATACCGAGTGGATAGAAGTTGGTATGGCTTTAAAACATGAAGGATATGATTGTAGCGTATGGGATAATTGGAGCAAAAATGATGATAGATACCATGATGAATGTTACAAGAAATGGGGGTCTTTTAATGGTTCTTCTAATCCTGTAACTGGTGCTTCCATTATTAAACTTGCTAAAGAAAAAGGTGGTTATGTCAGTAAAAGAAAAGTAAGTAGTAACAGAGTTCTTTCGTGGGACGATTATGTCGAAGATAGTGAAGATCCTAGCATTGATTACTCAAAACATAAACCAACAGAACAACTAAAAATATTCTTAAAAACTCTATTTCAAAGCGGAGATTATGTAGGCTATGTTTCTAATGATGTTTGGTTTAATAAAGACCACGATAGATATGAACCAACAAAGGGAGTTTATTATAGGACTTTCGATGATTTGTTAGCTTCACTAGATAGATATCCTGATGATTTAGGAGCGACAATTGGTGATTGGAAAGAAGAAGCAGGTGCTTGGATAAGAATTAATCCGCTTGATGGAAAAGGCGCAAGTAAAAAGAACGTCACTAGATATTCGTATTGCTTAATTGAGTCTGATGACCTTCCTATTAAAGAGCAAGAAGATATATTTAAAAGACTTAATCTTCCTATTGCTACGATGGTTTATAGTGGTGGCAAATCAATACATGCCATAGTAAAAATCGATGCCACTAATCTACCAGAATATGAAGAAAGAGTGCAGTTTTGCTACGATTTTCTAAAAAATAATGGGATTTCGATAGATCTTCAAAATAAAGATCCTAATAGATTATCTCGTATGCCTGGAGTTACAAGAAATGGTGTAGTGCAGACATTATTAGGTGTTAATTTAGGCTATGACTCATGGAAAGATTGGATGGATTCTTTAGGGAAAAACGAAAACCTGGTAGTAGAAAATTTAGCGACGCTTCTTAAAAATCCTCCACCTTTAGCATCTGAACTACTACACGGACTTCTTAGAAAAGGACATAAGTTTCTTTTAAGTGGAGCTTCTAAATCAGGAAAGAGTTTTGCTCTTATTGAACTTGCTGTTGCTTTATCTCAAGGAACTGAGTGGTTTGGTTTTAAATGTGAAAAAGCCAATGTTTGTTATATCAATTTAGAGATTGATAGAGGTAGTGTCGTTAAGCGTTTTGATGATGTGTGTAAAGGTTTAAATATAGATAAAAGTGCAGTCGATAAAGTTAATGTCATCAATCTTAGAGGCAAAGCAAAACCATTAGATAAACTTGCACCTGAGTTAATTGATGACTTAAAAGGCAGCGATACTGATGTCATCATTATTGATCCAATTTATAAGGTCATTACTGGTGATGAAAATAACGCTACTGAAATGGCTCAGTTTTGTAATCAGTTTGATGTTCTTTGCGATAAGCTTCACGCAACAGTCATCTATGCGCACCATCATTCTAAAGGAACGCAAGGCGGAAAGAGCGCTCAAGATAGAGCAAGTGGAAGTGGCGTATTTGCTAGAGATCCTGATGCACTTATGGATATGGTCGAACTCGAATTAGATGACAACTATAAAAACAATGTTTCTGATTATGGAAATGAAGTCCTAGCTTACCAAGTAGAGTGTGTGGCTCGTGAATTTCCTAAGCCAAAAAGTAGAAAGGTGTTTTTTAAGTATCCACTCCATATCGTTGATACTTCAGGGCAATTAGATAAGTTTTATCCAAAAGGCGACATCCATAATGCTCAAAAGGCATCGCCTAATTACTCCACTCCAGATAGTAGAAAAGAAAATTTAGATACAGCTTTTAATGTCTTAAATATGGATGGTAAAGGCGTTTCAGTAAAAGAACTAGCTGACTATCTAGGAAAGAGTGAACGCACCATCCGTGAATATGTAAAGGAGTTTAAAAACCACTATGAAAACAAACAAGGAATTATCACTCTTAAAGCTGATGGAAACTAGAATGGAAATGGAAGACAGCTTATATATAGATATTCCCTTACGGAAATATACGGACATAGGAATAAATAGGGGTTTAAAGTCACCCCTATTCATCCCTAGTCCTATGTCGGTTGCAGTTTGCTTAAAAAACAGAACTCCTTTCTTCCATCTAGAAAAACTCAAAAATTTAGAGGTGGAATTATGAAGATATTTTTACTTTTAGATCCACCAACAATTACCGCTCAAGAAACTAAGGTGGCGATAGTTAATGGTAAGCCTAGATTCTACAAACCTGAGAATGTAACAAGGGCAAAAGAAGAACTCAAAAAGCATTTAAGACCATTTAAACCAAATGAGCCAATGAGTGGCCCTATCGAGTTAAAGGTCACATGGCTGTTTCCAAAAGGTAAAACACATAAACATCTCGAATGGAGAGTTACTAAACCTGATACCGATAACCTTGAGAAACTGCTTAAGGATTGCATGACTGAAGTTGGCTTTTGGAAAGATGATGCTCAAGTTGTAAGGGAAGTAGTCGAAAAGTTGTGGAGCGATGAACCGACAGGAATAGCCCTTGAAATAGAAATATTAGGCAAAAGAAAGGAGGAAACAGGCAATGAAACTAAAACTTGTACTAGATGAAATCAAAGACTTAAGCAATAAAATCCATCAAGATAGAGGACTATTAAAGTTTTATAAAAGGCAAGCTGATATGATTCCTGGTCCTATCTATGGTGAAAAGATACACACACAGCCTAGTGGTAAAGCTCCTTTTGAAAAATGGGTTATCAAAGCATTAGATAAAGAAAAGGAGATAAAAGAAGAAGAGGATACACTTGCTGATCTAAAGCTTAAAGCTACTAATGCACTTGAAAAACTAGAAAATAAGGACATGGCACTTGCAATCATGTATAGGCATATCAGTTTTATGACTTATGATGAAATAATGTTGGCTATGTACGTTTCGAGAAGTTCACTTTATAGGCTTCTAAATGAGGCTGAAGAAGTAATGAAAAGTCTTGATGTATAGATAATTAGGCTATGTTAGAGTCGTTAAACCAAATTAAGGTGATTCAACATAGCCTTTTCTTTTTATAAATTTTGATATGTTTGATGCTACGTTAAATACGTTAGTTTCATTTAAGGTGATCTAAGGTAAAGACTTAACAAGAGATTTTGTCTCAATTTGAAAAATACGTTAGATACATTAAAAAAATTTAAGCAAAAGACACGTAAAAGATTTTTTAAAAGACTTTGTCTTACGTTTGAAATACCTTTAATACCTTAAAAGTCTTTAACGAGATAAGCAAACAAGACAATGTCTTTCTAGCTGTATACAGGGGCAAGAAGACAAAATCTTCAATAAAAATTGATGTTTTGAAAAATTGGAACACTCTGAAACACTCTGACACATAGTGAAACATTGAAATAATATGTCAAGAGGGTAAAATGGTAGTATAGATAATTATATCTAGAGCAACTTATATTTTTGAGCCCATAGTACAAATAGATGCTGTGGGCTTTTTTAATGCAAAGAAAGGAGGAATCATGAGTGGCTAATAGAAAAAATAAAAGAATTTACACAACTGATATCTGGGAACAATGGAAGAAAGATGGAAAGTTGGAAGAAGTTTTAGCTTTTATTGCCGATTGTTCTAAAAAGCTCGTCACTCAAAGGGAGATGTGCAAATACCTTAAGATTGAAGAACATACTTTTACTAATTTGAAGCACAAATATCCTCAAATCCAAGAGGCAATGGACAAATCCAGATACGAGTTAAAAAAGGACTTAGCCAATGCGATGTATAAAAAGGCAATTGGCTATGAAACAATCGATGAAGATCAATTAATCGAAGAAAAAGACGGTAAGCAAAAGAAGAAAGTCCATCGAATAAAGAAACAAGTAGGACCTGACTTTAAGGCTATTGTTTATCTTTTGACTAAGAAATTCGGTAAGGAATTCAGCGAAAGATATGAGGATTTAAGGCTTGCCGAAAAGAAACTGGAAGCGCAGAAGGAGGAATGGAACAGTGTCGAATCAATCACAGAAGAATATGACGATAGTGATGAAGAAAATAGCGGAGATTAGACCCTATGACAACAATCCTAGACATAATGAAGCAGCTGTTGATGCGGTCGCCAGTTCGATCAAGGAGTTTGGCTGGAAGCAGCCTCTAGTCATTGATAAAGATAATGTGATAGTGGTCGGGCATACGCGTTACTTGAGCGCCAAAAAGCTAGGACTCACTGAAGTTCCATGCCTTATCGCGGATGACCTAACCGAAGAGCAGCTTGCTGCTTATAGGCTTGCCGACAATAAGACTAACGAACTTGCGACTTGGGATTTTGAAAAACTAAAAGCCGAGCTTGAGGGCATTTCCGATATCGATATGTCGCAGTTTGGTTTTGAAGAGTTGGAAGCAAGTTTAGATGATGTCAAGGAAGATAACTTTGATGAAGAAGGAGCAATTAGTGAAACGCCTTATTCGAAAAGAGGAGATGTCTTTGTTCTTGGCAATCATCGCCTTATGGTTGGCGATTCCACCTTAAAAGAAGATGTCGACAAACTTTGCGATGGTAAGCTTGCCGATATGATTTTCACTGACCTGCCTTATAACGTGAACTACGAAGGTCAGGATGGAATGACTATCCAAAACGATAATATGAGCGATGAGGATTTTAAGAAGTTTCTTGATGCTTCATTTACTAATCTCTATGAACACGTAAAAATAGGTGGCTCTATTTATTGTTGCCATGCGGATAGTGAAGGCTTGAATTTTAGAAGCGCAATGAAAAATGCAGGTTTTAAAATTGCTGAGTGTTTGGTTTGGGTTAAAAACTCTCTTGTGCTTGGCAGACAAGATTATCATTGGCGCCATGAACCTATCCTTTACGGATGGAAAGAAGGCGCGGCTCATTACTTTGTTGATGATAGAACCCAAGATACGGTTTGGGAGTATGACAAACCAAGAAGCAATGATCTACATCCAACAATGAAGCCAATTGAGTTAGTAGCTAGAGCAATTAAAAACTCATCTAAGCCAAAAGAACTAGTACTTGATCTATTCGGTGGTTCGGGAACGACACTAATAGCTAGTGAGCAACTTGGAAGAAAGGCTCTCATGATGGAGGTAGATGAAAAATACGCGGATGTAATAGTCAAACGATTTATCACTCTTAAGCACTCGATGGACGGGTGCTTTTTAATTAGGGATGGAAACAAGACTCTATTAAGCGAAATCGACGACTATAAGAAGGTTTTAGAGGGTGAAGAGCTCTTATCTTAAAGTTACTCCAATTGAGCGACTTAAAGAAAAAAATGATTTTTTTGGAAGGTTAAGCCTTCCTTTTTTGTTGGAGGAATATGTTTAATGAATATGAAATTATAGAAAATGGTAGAACTTTAAAAGTAAAAGCAAATGCAACTTATTTCTTTTATGTTGATAGTGATGATAAAAAAATCCTGGAAAATGAAAAATGGTATGTTTCAAAAGATAAAAACGGAATACTTAGCGTAAATAATCATGATGGCGAGGTGATTTATAGAAAAATAATGAATCCACCAAAAGGAATGGAAATAGATCATCTAGATTTAGATAGGCTTAATAATAGAAAGTCAAATCTAAGAATATGTTCTCACCGAGCTAACCAATGCAATCAACCTTTACAAAAGAATAATACTTCAGGGGTTGCAGGTGTTCAGTACTACAAACCTCGAAGAAAATTTACTGCAAGAATTAAAGTTTGCCAAAAAGACATCCATCTTGGATATTTCAAAACATTTACTGAAGCAGTTCAAGCTAGAAATGTTGCTATGCAATGTATGTGGGGCGAGTATGGAAGATACAATGATGTTCCTGAAGCTCCGCAAGAAATAAAAGATAAAGTCATAAATAAATGCAGAGCCTTTGCTGAGTATTCACTTAACAAGGCTTTTAATTAACGGAACTATTTAGAAAGGAAAATAATAACAATGGAAAAATACATTACTTGTGAATCAGTTTTTAGAGGGCATCCGGATAAGTTATGCGATCAGATTAGCGATGCCATTTTAGATGAATATCTCCTTAAAGATAAAGACTCTAGGGTGGCGATTGAATGTTCTATTAAGGACAACCTAGTCATTATCTTTGGTGAGGTTACTTCAAAGGCTCATGTAAATTTAGAAAAGGTAGCTAAAAGAGTTTTAAGAGATATTGGCTACTTTGATAATTTTGTTGTTATCACTAAAGTTTCTACTCAGTCTTGGGATATAGCAAAAGGAGTAGATAAGCTTGGGGCAGGCGACCAAGGAATCATGTATGGCTATGCCACTAATGAAACAAAAGAGTGCTTACCTCTTCCGTATGTGATTGCTAGAGACATTTCAAAAGCAGTAGAAAACATCAGAAAAGAAAAATATATGGATGTTCTTATGCCTGATGGTAAGTGCCAAGTAACCGTTAGATATGAGGATAATAAGCCTAAGGATATCAAAACAATTGTTGTTAGTGCTCAAACTAAAAAAGGAGTAAAACTTGAAGAAGTTAAAAGAATCATTAAAGAAGAAGTTTTAATTCCAATGCTAAGTTCTACTCTTGATGCTATCGAGATTTTAGTTAATCCAACAGGAGCATTCTTTAGAGGTGGTCCTTATGCTGATAGTGGACTTACAGGACGTAAACTTATGGTCGATACTTATGGTGGAGTAGCTCATCATGGCGGCGGAGCCTTCAGTGGCAAGGACTATACCAAAGTTGATAGAAGTGGTGCTTATTATGCGAGATATGTTGCTA
>UQFQ01000019.1 GCA_900540395.1 uncultured Mollicutes bacterium
AGTTCGTACCAAAAAAGACCATAAACTAAATAAAAAAAGATATTCTTAAAAAAGATTTTGCATAATTGGTGTTACTGTTATTTGAAAGAAAATAGACAATTAGGTAGTAATATAACCTGCCACTTTAATATAATATCTAGGTAAGAAGAAGCAGTTATGAAACGTTTTAATAAGATAACTTTAATTTATACATTGCATGTAATTGTTGTTTTAGGTGGTGTAGCTTTAGCAAGTTATTTAACTTATCTTTCTAATGGTTATTTTGGAGATCCAATATTAAATGGTGTTTATTGTGCGATGGTTTTAATTTTTTATTCTTTTTTTGTTTGGGTATTATCGTTTCTCTTTTTTAGGATTTTATTAAGAGCCAACTTCAGTTTAAATAAAACTTTAATATTTAAAACATCTTTAGCTCCTACCTTTAAAAATGAAGTGATTATTAATGATGCTTCAACATTTTATATTTCAAATTTTTATAATCTAAAAACTATTGCTACTCACAAAATAGATTCTTTAGATATTAATAACATTAAAAATGTAAGAGCAGTAGCTAATAGTGAAATTAAGAAAAAATATAAAAAAGCTAATTCATTTTCAATAGTTTTTCCTCATTGGAGTAAGCAATACAATATTTTTATTTATGATGCTGTTTATAAGATGAGTAAGGTTTTTACAATAGTAAGAGAACTTAATCAAGATAAGCATTTTAAAGAAAATCGAGTTAATTTCTTTTATTTAACTAATGATCAACTTTTGATTATGAAAACATATGACGCTAGCAAGTTTTCTCTTTGGTGTTTCTTATGCTACAGAAGCGCAATTCGAAAAATTTGTAAGCAATTTAATATTCAATATAAAGAGTTATTGAATGTATTATAATAATCAAAATTAAAATTTTATCCTAGAATTGTAGGGATTTTTAATAAAATTACAAAAATAGTTTTGTAATTAGATTTTATTTTAAACTTAAATAATTCAAACTTTCTTTTGATATTGGTAATTTCGCATTTAATTTAGATAACTTTTTAAATGATTGTTATTGAGCTATTTTGAGTATGATTCCTCAAACCCTTTCAATCCTATAAAGTATGGAAACAAGGAATTCACATTTGAAGGTAAGAGGCTTGCAAAGTATGAAAATTCCTCGATAAAGGTGGAATATCTATATAACGAACAAGGATTGAGAACAGAAAAGAAATTTTCTTCTGGCTCAAGAATTAAATTTGTTTATGATTCCAATAAGCTTATTAGCGAGATTGGCGATGCTTACCGACTCGATTTCCTTTATGACGATTCTGGTTTGCTTTATGGATTTATTCTAAATAAAGATCATATATATTTTTATCTCAGAGATGTTTTTGGCAATATTTTAGGAATTTTAGATGAAAGAAAATCATTAATCGTTAAATATAAATATGATGCTTGGGGTGAAATTACAGAAATCATTTCTGATTCAGACACCGAAATAGGAGAACTTAATCCGTTTAAATTTAAAGGCTATTATTATGACCGTGAGTCTAGTATGTACTATTGCAAATCTAGATACTACGTTCCTGAATGGTGTCGTTGGTTAAACGCAGATAATCCAAAATATTTAGACTTTAAAGATGTAAAAGGAACTAATTTATTCGTTTACTGTCAAAATGATCCAATTTTGGGAAGAGATGAGGAGGGCTCTTTATGGATAACTATAATTCTAGTATCTCTAGCTTGTGGTCTTATTTCAGCGGCAGTTAATGCTATTGATTCAGTTATTAAAGGAGAAGAAGTCACGTTTAAAAATATAGCAAGCAGCTTTATTGGAGGAGCTGTTGGCGGCGCAGTACAATTCATTCCTTTTGTGAGAGACTTTAAATTATCTGGGTATATTAGTGCTGCTGCAGAATCATTTAGTTATGAACTATTTAGCTATCTTGATGGAACAAAGAAATTAACTGCAGATAGTATTGTTGCTTCATTGCAAAAAATAGGTGCAGATGTAATCGTCAATGGCACAACTAGCCTTATTGCCGATAAAATGTTTTCTTTTGCAGATATTAGATTAGATTTAAATGCTGGTTTTGATAGAGGGTTCATTCAACAGTCGTTAACAAAAACAGGCTCAAAAATACTAAGAGAAAGTGTGAAGAGTTCACCTATAGAAAATATGCTTCAAGATATTTTCGAAATGCTCGACAAAAATCTTGGGAAAAACGAATATAAAAATGAAACAAATCCAATAGTTGCATTTAATTAATTTAAATAATTGTATAAACTATTAAATATAAAGGCGCGGGTATGTCAAGATTAAGTAAGATTACATTTTTAATGAATATTCAAATTTTTCATTTTTTTGTAATTTATATACCTATTCTTATTTTTGTGGGCGCCCGCGCCAGCTTTATTAAGAATACTTGGGCTGCTATAATTGTGTTTTTATATTTTGCAATTATTTTTGGGCTCTTATCAAGCCTTCCTGTTGAATTTTTATCAGAAAGAGTTTTAAGAAGATATAGGTATTCAGGAGAAACGGCTGTTATTCCAATTGAACTGACCGCTTCAAATAATTTTAAAAAATTAGTAATTAACGATTTTTCTACTTTTTATTATAAAAAAAATACGACAATTAATTCTATATCAGTTCATAAAATATCAACGTTTAATTACCATTATTGTAAAGAATTGTTGGGAAATTTTTACGATAAAATTGTATTTTTCTTTCCTTCTTTAAGACGCAGATATAGTAGACATAGGTTTTCTAGACGGTTTACAAATATCAATATCTTTTTATATTATGGAGATGCTTCAATCAAAGATTTGGAGAAACTAGTTAAGAATTTCAATAAAGATGCGAATTATTTTGAGTACTATATGGTGTGTGCTTATTCCGTAAAACAAAATCTACTAGTTATAAAAAAATTCAGCCTTAATGACAAACATTATGATTTTGCATTATATGGTTATAGAAGATGTGTTAAAGCGCTTTGCAAACTTTACGGAATAAAATTTAAAGAATTATTAAAATTTTTATGAGTATGAGCTCTAAATGGGAAATTTTCTATGCATAAGTATGATAAAGTAATTATTTCTTATTTTATTTTAGGTATATCCTTAATTATTTGTATTGTTTTGAGCGTATTTGCTTATAGGATTCCATCTCAAATTTCGGAAAATATTCACGCCAACATAATTTTTTACATAATGATTGTGTTTATGATATTTTCAGTAACCATTGGGCTTTCAATAATAATATTATTGTTGATTTTTATTAATCCACAATCAACTACAAGATGCGAAACTTGCTCATTAAACGTTAGTATTGAGGAGAGCAAAATCAAACACGATGAAGCTGATAAATTAGAGAAAAGAAGAACTTATTTTATAAAGAAGAATAAAATTTCAACTTTTACATTTGCTTTGGATACAAATTTAGAGTACAAATCGCTAAAAGAAAAAATAAAGGAAATAAATTTATATTTACGAAATAGCTATTTTAAAACTTACAAAATAAATCCAGCTTTGAAACGGAATTACCGTATAAATATTTTTTGTGTTGATACTTTCTGTGAAAATGATGCTATTAAGATGGTGTGTAGACTCAATTCAAATTCAAGTATTCAAAAGAAAAATCTAAATATTGTTTATCTTGAACAAGAGAAGAAATTAATTTTTAAGAAAATCGATCTTATTGGAAACATTTATCGCATAAATTTAATTTTTGCTTATTTTAGATGCATTAGATTATTATCAAACACATTGAACATTAGTTACTCAAGCCTAGTTGATGAAATACTAAAGTAAGTTTAATCTAATCATGATAGTCATGTGAAAGAGAAAGATTTGACATTAATTAATGAAGTATTTAATTTGCATACTAAACGAGTAACTTAATTCTTTATATTCTTCAAAAGAGTAAATGCTACTTATAAATAAGCTTGTTGCTAATTCCGGTTTCTTATACCTGGCTATTTTTTAGCTTATAGAAAAGCAATAAAACTTACTAGTAAGGCTTTTAGTCTTGACTACAGTAAATTTACTTATGAACTTTAGGAAAAAATAAGATTATGTTTTACTATGACCGGCAAATGCAATGTTTGCCGGTCTTTTTATAAATTGTTTTGGTTTTGCATAGAAATTACTTTAAAACAAACAATTATTAATAAATAAGAAAGGCGGTGATGAAATGGATGGAACATCGATTGTATTAACGATAATTAGTGTATTGGGAACTATCTCAAGTATATTGTTTGCCTACTTGGCTTTTAGAAACAATGATAAAAAAGAAAACAAAAGTGAAGGTAAAAATGAAGGCGTAGTTTTAAGTGAAATTGGTTATATAAAATCTTCAATTGATCGTATTGAGAAATCTTTAAACCATCTTGAAGAAAGATACAATGAACTTTCAAATAGATTAACAAAAGTAGAAGAGAGCACAAAAAATGCTCACAAAAGAATTAGTGAACTACACGATGAAATTAAAGGAGGTTCAAGTCATGAATGAAATACTTATTAATGTTTTAAGTTGTATTGTAACTGTAGTAATTATTCCTCTTATTACTTTATTAGGTTCTAAACTTATTAAATGGATTTCTAGTAAACTTGATAATGAGGAAAGCACAAAATTAATCTCTGAAGCCTCAACAATTGTATTAAACGCGGCTAAATGTGTTTTTCAAACTTATGTTGAAGCTTTAAAGAAAGATAATAATTTCGGGAAAGATGCACAGCTGATTGCTTTTAATAAAGCAAAAAATATAATTTCTTCTCAACTAAGTGAAGAGATAAAAGAATTTATTAATACTCATTTTGGTAATCTAGAATCTTGGGTTGATACTCAAATTGAAGCGAGTATAAATACGCTTAAGATTGATAATAATAAGGTAAATTAAGTCGAACAGTAATATCAATAATAGTGATAAATAAAGATATTTATTAAATTGGGAATATATAAATTTATATAGGTGCTTAAAATCATGAAATGCTTCTAAATAAGTAAGAAATGAAAGATAGAGTAAAAAAATAAAAAGTATTAAGGCGCTCTCAAAAATGTGCAGACATCGTTTTAATTCCTAAACTAAAAGTTGGGCAAGTATTATATTATGTATATATGTTTGAACTAGAGCTTAAGCCTTTAAACTTTCTTAAAGATAAAAATGTGCTTCTTGAATTAACTAAGCAAGCCGTTAAATTTAATCGTTTTGTATTAGAAAAAGATGTTGATGAATATGCGACAAAGTTTTTTCTAGAGAACTACAAAAACTCTAGTATTGCACTTGGCGCTTATATTAATAATGAATTAAAAGGATTTATTCTTTTTAGTTCGCTAAAAGAAGAATCGATAAATAAAGATTTTCCTAAGGAATTATATGATATAGTTAAGAAGAAATTTGCTGATTATGATTATTTAGAGGATATATATGTATATCGTAAGACATGCGACAACATAATAAAAAGAGTTGCTACTGGAGCAGATGGAGAAATCACTTTGTTTGTTGTTAACAAAAACGAAAGAGGAAGTGGAATTGGTAGAAAACTTTTAAATGAATGTTTAAAAATTATTGAAAATGCTCATTATCAAAAAATCTTTTTAACGAGTGATAGTGAATGTAATTACACCTATTATCTAAAATTTGGATTTAATATAGTTGGTGAAGATTATGTCTTCTATAAAAATGATAAAGTTCAAGCCTATATCGAGGTTAAAGAAATATAGTAAACTACTTTAAAATTAAGTTTAATAATAGTTGACAACTAAATCAGCTTCTATAAATAATATTAACGGAATTTAAATAATTCTATGAGTAGAGAAGGGAATTAAAAATGAAAGAATTTATCTTCGATAATTTAAGATTTGAATTGCTTGATGAAGAAATTATTCACATTGAAAAAGCAACTTCTGCAGGGTTTTCTAATGAAAACACACTTTTTATTGCTGAAAAAGAGAGTTTAACAAAGTCAGAATTTTTCGTTCAAGATAATGGTGATTACTTCACTTTATTCATGAATGAATATTATGCTGTTCTTTTTAAAGGACAAGGCTTAAAAGGTTTTAAGATTTATGATAAGTATGGAAGCATACTTTATAAATATTCTAAAAAGATGAATAGTGGTGAACTTCCTCATCCTGTAAAAACTCCAGCTATATTTGCTCTTTTTGATGATCCTAGAGTTACCTTACCTAAACATGGTTATTCAATAGAATCTTTTAAAAATAATGAAGAATTAAAGGTTGAAAATAATGTAATAGATTTTTATCTTTTACTTGCCAAAGGTCAAGCTAGTGATTTAAGAAGATTATATGTAAAATTAACTGGTAGAAGTGAATTTGTTCGCTTTAAAACATTAGGTTTTTGGAATAGTAGATATTATAAATACACCGAAGAAACCGCTAAAAAAATGATCATTGATCATAAAGAGCATAATATACCTTTAGATAATATGGTTATTGATACTGATTGGCGAAAAGCAAATGACATTGGTATTGGTTATGATATTGCTACTGATCTTTTCCCAGACATGAAAAGATTCTTTAAATTTGCTCACAAAAACGATGTAGAAATTATGTTTAATGACCATCCAGAGCCATATAAAGATGCTAAAAATGTCTTCGATGAAAAGGAAGTTGCTTTTAGAGAAGAAAAACTTCAAGGTATTTTAAAATTAGGTCTAGATTATTGGTGGTATGACCGAAATTGGTCAACTCATTTAAACTCAATAGATAAATTTATAAGACCTGAAACAATGGGTGATTATTTATTTAGCGATATTACTAAACATTATTTCCAAAAAGAGGCCAAAAGTGAAACAGTTTATAAACGTCCAATAATCATGGCTAACGTTAATAATGTTTTAAATGGTACTTATGAAGGAATTTTAGATAGTGCAAGTCATCGCTATTCAATTCAATGGACTGGAGATATTCAATCAAGTCTTAATGCTTTAAATACTGAAGTTAAAAGCTTGATTAAAGGATGTGCTAATGAAATTACTTATATTAATAGTGATATAGGTGGACATGTTGGAAATCCTACCAAATCAGAATATATCCGTTGGATGCAATATGGTGCTTTTTCACCAATTTTCAGGGTTCATTGCACAAATTGTGTAACTCGTTTCCGTGAACCTTGGAATTATGATGAAGAAACTTTAAATATTTCTCGTGATTATATTAATTTAAGATATCGTTTATTACCTCTTTTATATACAAAAGCTTTTGATAATTATGAATGTGGAGAACCTTTATTTAAAGACTTAGCATTTAACTATCACGATAAGAAAGCTTTAAATAATACAAGTGAATATTTACTTGCAAATGATATCTTAGTTTCACCATTTTCTTACCCAGAAATGAGCATTGTGAAAAAAGCTAATTTTGTTGGTAAAGTAAAAGCCAGCTATTTCAATAACTTAAGCTTTGAAGGAAAACCTGTTGCAACAAAAACTTTCGATGACTTAAATCTTTCTTATATCGGGGAAGCTCCATGTAAAGAAGTTGGCCCATATAACTATACAGTTCGTTATGAATTTAAAATTAAATTTAATAAAGACACGAACCTTTTTGTAGCAAGTGATGATGGTTCAACAGTATATATTGATGGAAAATTAGTTCATGAAGATTCTTCTTCACATGCTGTTACACCAGCTGATCTTGGTATCCTTAGTAAAAACGAAGTTCATGAAGTAAGAATTGATTATTATCAATACGCTGGAGCCGCTCAAATTTATTTAGGTGAAGTTCCAGCTTCAAAAGCTATTAAAAAAGCTTATTTACCAAGTGATGAATGGATTGATGCCTTTACTGGTAAAGTTTATGAAGGTGAAACCACTGTTAAAAAAGATGACAAGAATTTAAAAGAGATGCCTTTATTTATTAGAGGTGGATCAATTATTCCTCTTGTTAAAGAAGCAAATAGAGCTAATAAACTTGATTATTCTAAGATTACTTTAGATTATTATCCTTCATTTAAAAATGAAGACCACCAATCTTTATATGAAGATGATAAAGTTACTACTGCTTATAAATTAGGTGAGTATAGAAAAACTTATCTAGATTCTTACTTTAATAGAGATGAAAACGCATTAACTGTGCATCTTTCTAAAGCAATTGGTAATTTCAATAATGAAATTAATGAAAGAGATATTATCTTAAGATTAAATCTATTAATTGATCCAAAAGATATTAAGAAAGTTACAATTAATGGTGAAGAAGTCTCTTATAAATTTAACAAGAAGAACACAAGTTTAATGCCTTTATCATATGGAGAAGTTTCTAATATTTTTGATACAATCTCTATTAAATTTAAAGAGAATATCAATGAAGAATATTTCATTAAATTTCATCTTTAATCGCATATAATTTGCACTAGAAAAATAATTAGTATATAGTAATAACACTTATCCAGAATCATACATTTATTAGGTGGAAAAGTATGATAGCAACTCTCTTAAATAGAGTAAGTGCTTCCTAATAGCAAGGTTACCACAGCCTTGAACGATAAGCCGGGAAGATGATTTAACTCCCACAAAGTGTGGGAGTTTTTTAATGCATAGAGGAATTTTAAATGGAAGAAAGAATTTTATTTACTAGTGAAAGTGTTTCTGAAGGTCATCCTGATAAGGTTTGCGATCAAATCGCTGATGCTATTTTAGATGCTGTTATAAAAGGTGACAAAGATAGTTTTGTTGCTTGTGAATGTTTTGCGACTAGAAATTTAGTATTAATTGGTGGTGAAATTACTACAAATGCTAATGTTGATTATGAAAAAATAGTTCGTGATGTTATTAAAGATATCGGTTATAACGATGATAAACTTGGTTTTAATTATAAAAATGTCAAAATCATAAACACTATTCAATCTCAATCGTTAGATATAAGACAAGGTGTTGTAAAAGAAGACCCTTTATTATCAGGAGCCGGCGATCAAGGTATTATGTTTGGCTATGCAACTAATGAAAGTGAAGGATATATGCCTCTTCCAATTTGTATTGCTCATAAACTTGTTCGTATTGCAACTCAGTTAAGAAAAGAAGGAAAGTTTAAATGGGCTCGCCCAGATATGAAATCTGAAGTTACAATTGACTGTACTGATGAAAAGCCACGTATTAAAACTATTTTAATGAGCTGCCAACATGATGAAGATTATAACGAAAAAGCATTTAAAGAATTTATCAAAGAAGAAATCATGAAAAAAGTTGCTCTTTCTTTTAACTTAAATACAGACTTTGAAGTGTTGATTAACCCAACTGGAAGATTTGTTATTGGTGGGCCAGCTGGCGATACAGGATTAACAGGTCGTAAAATTATTGTTGATACTTATGGAGGTAGCGCTAGACATGGTGGAGGTGCTTTTAGTGGAAAAGACCCTTCAAAAGTTGATAGAAGTGCTGCTTATTATGCTCGATATATTGCAAAAAATCTTGTTGCAGCTGGAGTTGCTGATCGACTTGAAGTTCAACTATCATATGCAATCGGAAAAGCCGAACCTCTTTCAATTTCTGTCTCAACTTTTAAAACATCTCATTATGACGATAGTATAATTCTTGGAATTATTAGGAAAGTATTTGATTGTAGACCAGGAGCAATTATCAAAAACTTTTCTTTAAGAGAACCTCATTTTAATTATAGAGATGTATCAAATTATGGCCATTTTGGTAGACCTGACTTAAATTTACCATGGGAACAATTAGACAAAGTTGAAGAAATTAAAGCCCTTTTAGAGAAATAAATCTGCAAAACTTAGATATTTTTTAAAAAGACGATAAATTACTATCGTCTTTTTATGTGGAATAATATAGAATATCTCTAGAGGAAAATATATGAATAAATTTATGAAAGTAGCTATTAAAGAAGCTACAAAAGGAATTAATGCACATGATGGTGGACCTTTTGGTTGTGTCATTGTAAAGGATGGGAAAATAATTGCTAAAGCCCATAATCAAGTTTTAAAAAAACATGATGCAACTTGCCATGGTGAAATGGAAGCAATTAGAAAAGCTTCCAAGAAACTTGGAACTTTTGATCTATCAGGTTGTGAACTTTATACGACCGGTGAACCTTGCCCAATGTGCCTAGGTGCAATTTTATGGTCAAGAATTAATAAAGTTTATTATGGAGCAAATATAAAAGATACCGAAATCATTGGGTTTGATGATAAAAATTTCTATGAGCAATTCAAGCATAAAGAAATGATTTTAACTGAGTTAAACCGTGAAGAATGTTTAAAACTTTATGAAAATTATTCAAAAATCGAAGATAAAAAGCATTATTAAAAATGACGAAATTTATCGTTGTTATTGAAATTTTATAGACAGTTGTTATTTCTTTTATTAAATAAAAAAAGTAAAATAATTGAAGTAATAAGTTGTAAATATAATTTTTGGACTTTCAGCATAAGAGGTCTAGTGATTTGATATATGGGGAGAGATTATGAAAGAAAAAACATTTAATTTTATTCTAAGTCTATTAATTCCTTTTTTGTTTATTAGTATTAATAATACGAGGATGTTGTTTTTTGATAATTTTGTTTTAAATCCTTGAAAATCATATAATTATGATTTGAATGAAGATTCTACTTCTTCTTATAAGATATCACCCGTTGAGGACAATCAAATTATTTATTCTTCTTCCTCTATAATTAAATTTTCGTCTAGCATAAGTATAGACACTATTTCTGTAGAAGGTGAGGTTAACTTCTTAAATTTTTCTTATAAAAACGGAATATTAGAATGCTTATTTTCTGATTTTAAAGACTCATTAGAAATCCTTGTTAATTTCTATCATGAAAATAATTTAATAGATAAATGTGCACTATATTTTGCTGAGTCAACTAATGGAACTTTTTATTGCTCTGCTATTTCTTTAGATATTGCAAAAAGAATGGCAGGGCACCAATTGTCATATAATCTAGTTTTAGATAATAGAGAAGAGAATAACACAAAGATAAGAACAGTATATTCTGAAAATAGAATTGGCTCTACTGGTTCGGTTTACGGGTGGTTAAAGTGGACAGATTGGCAAGGCAACACCCATCCTTTAATTGGCGCAAAAATAAGAGCAACAATGTCTAATAGTTGGCGGTCAGTGGAAACTTATTCTAATGAGCAAGGGTATTATATGGTTAATTATGCCGATATTTGGCACTTTTTTGGTGGTTTACCAGCAGTTCACATACTTACTGAAAATAACAATATAAAAGTACATAATGGCGGAACTTACGAAAAAATTTATGAGTTTAATTCAAGCAATGGTGGCGAATTTTCTTATACTTTTTCTCCTGAATTGGACGGGGATATGGGGAAGGCTATGATGGTCTTTCAAGGAGCTAAGAGCTTTTCTGATTATGCGGTTGAACTTAATGGCGGGAATCAAATTGATTTTTGCAATATTCAATATCCGTATGGAACTGATAGCTCTTCTTATAGCAATGGTACTATAAGATTAAGTGGCAAAACGCCACCTGACAGTAGCTCACCGGAAAGCTATGCTTGCCGGGATGCTCTTGGACATGAATATGCGCATCATCTCCAAAAAATTTTTGGAATTTCTGACAATCCCGGCGGAGCTCATTCTATTCCTAGCAACAATATTGATGAGCAAATTAAAAATAATTTTGAATTAGGTGAAGCGAAGGAGAGAGGTCACAAACTTTCTTGGGCAGAAGGATGGGCTTCATATTGGTCTATTGTGGCACAATTAAATTTTAGTGAAGAATTTAAAAATATTTATACTGTTGCTGATTATGAATATACTTCCTACAATGGTTTAAGGTATAGTTTAGATTCGTACGATAAAGGTTATGGTGATGCTGATGAACAAGTTGTGCAAAGAGTTATGTTTAGACTTTACGATTCAACTATAAATGAAATTGACAAATTCAATTTAGGAGATTCTTTTTTATGGAATATTGTTAAGAATAATAAACCATTGACATTTTATGAGTTTATAGAGGATTTGTATAATTTTGGATTAGATAGAAATGACTTAGGAATCATATTAGATAATTTTGGTGTGTTTTCCCCCGGATTAGTGCATAGCAATATGCGGTACATTAATCGTTCACCAGACTTTTATTGGTCTACTGATATGGGTAGTACAAATTTTAAATTTGATGAATTCGACTTTCATATTAAATGCGGTATCCAGTCTTATCAACATTTAAATATTAAATGCGATGGAGAAGATTTTATATCATATAGACTTTCAAGTATAAGAACACGGAAAATGATTCTTAGTGGGAAATCTTTAATTGAAGTTTACATTGTAGCACGTCAAACGTATTCTTATATAAGCGGCAATTATTATTCGAAAATCTTTACCTTTGAAAAGCCGACTGAAAATTTTTCAATACGTTAGTCGGCTTAAATGATTGTTGTTTTTTAATTTTCATTATAAATTCGCAGTGATTTTGTAGATAAAATGATTAATATGAATGGCTAACTTAAAACCAAATTAACGAAATAAGATATGGAGGCTCTTATATTAAATGAAATTTTTTCAGAAAACTTCTAGTTGTTTAATTGTACTTTTCTCTTTAATAGCTTGCAGCAAAGCGAATGATGATTTAATTTCTGTTGGTTTTAACAAATATTATGGTTTGCTTGAAGCGACATCACAAGTTGGTTTAGCTTTTACTTGTAAAAAGAAACAGATTTTAAAATCCACTTTTAATGTCTATATTGGGGCTCGTAAAGGGTTTAAAGATGACTGGGATAATGATTTGCGGAAATGTAATCCTGGATACGGGACGTTTGCTATAAATAGGGTCATCAAAAAAGCTAATAATACAATAATTAAAAGCGATTATATTTTATTGAGGGACTTTCCAGATGACTATAAATATCCTCTGACTTATGAAACTATTGAAGGCACAATAGATGGAGTAATGATGCATTATAGGGGTTTTGTTATCGATGAAGTTGACTTTGGACAATTAAAGATAGAACAAGGTAAGATTGGCTATTTTATTGTTTATTATGATGATATAAAAAATAAAGAGTTTGAAAATAACGTATATCTTTATGGGATTGATACAGGATATGAAATTACATTCAATGTAGACAATAATTTTGTGCTTTTTACTAGTATCTATTAAATTTTTTAATCATTATTTACTTTTTATTATAAAATGAAAACATCGATATTTATCGTTGTTATTAAAATTTTTAATAATCTTGTGTACTAAAAAAATAATTTCATATTATAATTAAATTAGAAGAAGACATAGAAGGAGATAATTTATATGAAGTATCAAATTATTGGCAAAAATATCGAAGTAACAGAGGGTATTTCTGCTGCATTAACAAAAAAATTATCCAAAATGGACAAGTACTTCAAAGATGATGATGAAGTAAGTTGCAGAGCAGTAGTTAGAAGCTACAAAAAAGGCGAAGCAAAAGTTGAAATTACCATCTTTACAAAAGATACAACCTTTAGAGCAGAGGTTAAAACAAACGATTTATATGCTGCTTTTGATTTAGCTATCGATAAACTTCAAGGTCAAATGAGAAAGCTCAAAACCAAATTAAGAAGACGTTATGACCATGATGGAATCGGCAAAGCAATCGCTTTTGAAGAGATCCAAGACGAAGTAGTTCAAGAAGAAGAGTCTAAAGTTGTTAGAACTAAGACATTAACACTTAAACCAATTTCGGTTGAAGAGGCAGTTATTGAAATGGAATCCATTGGTCATGATTTCTATTTATACTTAGATACTGATGATGAAAAGATTAGTGTTGTATATAAAAGAGAAGATGGCGGCTATGGTTTACTTCAAGCCGATAATAAAGTTAATTTCTAAATAATCAAATCACAGAATTAAAAGAGCTATAAATTAGCTCTTTTAATTTGTCAATTATCGAAGTTTATTAAAGACAATGTTTATTAATATTTTACATAATAGTTAACTTTTGCAGACTTTTTATATAAAAGGTTGACAAAACTTGTCATTGTGACACTATATTGAAATTTGAGTGAAACATAGTAAAATATTTATTACATGGAAAAGATTATTGCCACAGATTTAGACGGAACATTATTTTATCCAAAAGACACGAAGGAGATGATATCTAAACCTAATCTTTTTTTCTTACAAAATTTTATTGATAATGGTGGTAAGACAATTTTAATTAGTGGAAGAAGTCATTTATATTGTCAAAAAACAGTGAAAAAAATAGGTCGACCATGTGCAACCATTTCTTATAATGGAGCTTGTATTTTTGATGGGAAAAAAATGATATATCAAAATACAATTAAAAATGAAGAAGCAAAGAGTATTATTGATGAAATATTTAAAGCTTTTCACAATCATGGTGTCTTCTTAATGACTGAAAAAGGATTATCTATCCATCTTGTTTATAAAAGCAAAATCATTAGGTGGGGTTTTGGACTTTATTACAAGACTCAAGGAATTTATGCAGAAAATCTTTTACCAAAGGAAAGTGATTTTGAAGAAGAACTTAAAAATGGACATATCTTTAAAATAATGATTTATTTTGGCCTAGGTAAGAGAATGCAAAATAAAGCAAAGCAAGCCAATTCAATTTTAAGAAATACATATGACAATGTTGAATGTAATTGGAGCAAAAACGTTATTGAGATAACTGCAAAAGATTGTTCCAAAGCTAAGGCGTTAAAGACTTTGTTAGAAAGTCAAAACGATATAAATAAAGAAATTTATGTCGTTGGGGATAGTGGAAATGATATTTCATTATTTAAAGCTTTCCCTAAAAATTCATTCTGTATGGGCCATGCACCTGATGCAGTTAAAAAGTATGCTAAATATACAATTGATAAATTTGAAGATTTATCTAGGTATATTTATGAGAAATAAGAATATTTACTAGATATATTTAAGAAAAATAGTAAAATTATTTAAGACAAAAGGAGATATATATGGAAACTATTAGTAGAGTTATTGTTTCTTTAGTTTATTACAATTCACTTCTTAGAGACACTCTTGAATACACATTAAATAGACCAAACGGCTATGATGTAAAATACTATGATTACAAGAGAAACGGAATTGTTAATGAAATTAAACTCAACACACCTTTAAAAGTATTTTTAGATCAAAATGGTGAAAAAGGTGAACAATTAAGAAAGAAACTTGAGGATTATGGCAATGAACTTTATAGCGACACCTCAACAGTTATTAAAAAGGCTAGCGATGGATTAAGAATTGACCATGCTCAAAATATTAAAATTTTTGAATTAACTGTCCCACTACATGAAGAATTAACTCAAGTTATTAGACTTCACGTAAATTATGCAAGACAAAACAATCAATTAGAAGACAAGATTACAAAACTTGTTGAAGCTGATGAAAGATTTTATAGAGCAGTTGCTTTATTATCATTAAATGGCGAAATTGATCGTCAATTTGCTGAATTTAATAAAGCAATGAGAGAATCAAAAGGACAACCAACACCTGCTTCAAATTTCATTCAAAATGATTTAAATTCATTAGTTAGATGCTTAGCTACAGTTAGACAAGGCGCAACATGTAAAGATGAACTTTATACTGATGCTTTAGATGCTGTTTTCCATAGTGTCGAAATGATGAATGGAAGAAGAGATTTGCCAAAAGGCAAAACATTTACTGATGTTTTCAATGAAGCAAACATTAAGATTGCTGCATTTGTAAGAGATAGTGAAGCTGCCTGGAGAGAAAACTACACACCACTTTTAAATGAATTAATTAGTGATAACCAAAAAGCAAGAGAAGCAGCTGGATCTCAAGCACAACCAACCGAAAATAAGGAAGAAAAGTAATTTAAATGAGCAAAAAAGAAAATTTTGAACAAGGAATTAAAAAAGAGAGAGCCAAAGTTTTTACTGGAAAACAACTTTTTTGGTTTGTCTTTGGAGTTTTGATTTCTATCAATGCAATTATTTTCTTAATCCTTGGCTTAATTAATGATTATGCATCACTTGCATATTCTCCATTTGAATCTCCAAACAATGGAATGATTGCCGCTTTAGGTGGAATTGATTTTAAATGGTTTGGGGTAATTACTTTAATTCTTGGAACAATTATTTATTCTTTAGCTTTATCTTTCTCAGCAAAGACTCAAGGAAGAGAACAAGAAAGAGTTGCTAGAAGAAAACAACGTAGATTATTTTCTAGCGCTGATGGTGAAAAAGTAGTAGCAAATTACAATGTTTCAACTTCAGAAACTGCTGCACCTTTACCACCAGAAAATAAATAGTTGAAATTACTAGGTTTATAAATTAACCATCACTAAGTTTAGTGGTGGTTTTTTAATTTAATTTAAAGTAGTGGAAAAATTTACCCTTTTTACACAGCTATAAAATACCGATTTTATGCTAGTTTTAGCTTTAGCTTGAATTTTAAGAAAGTGATTAATAAAAGCTATCTAGGTTAGCGCTTTTATAGTAATAAACGCAGAATTCAATTTGCTATAAATAAATTCAAAGAAGCAACAAATGACAATAAACTAGTTTATCTAGAAAATATCGTGTAAAATTGTTCATGGTTGAAACTAGTTACTTGATTATGCCAAAAGAGTATAAAAAAAATACGATTTGCATCGTATTTTAATAGTCAAACGTGGCGGAGAAAAGGGGATTTGAACCCCTGCTTCCTGTTACAGAACTATGAGCTTTCCAAGCCCACCCCTTCAGCCTCTTGGGTATTTCTCCGGCTACATGCACTTAATAAACTTCGTGCATTTAGTATTTTACCAAGATTACGCTGGTTTTGTCATTAAAATTTTATTTATTTTTCAGAATATGAAAGAGATATTGATAACTAAAGAAAATTCAAATCAAAGAGCGGATAAATTTATTCGTAAATTTTTAAATGACGCTCCTTTATCATTTATATATAAAACTTTTAGAAAGAAAGATGTAAAAGTAAACGGGAAGTGGATTAAAGAGAATTACATCTTAAAAGAAAATGATATTTTAAGAATTTATATTAATGATGAACAAATTGCTGAATTTAATAAACCATTAGATGTAAGCAAAGTTAATTTAAAGACTAACTTAGATATTGTATACGAAGACAAAAATATTTTAATAGTAAATAAACCAAAAGGTCTTCTAGCTCATGGAGATAGTAGTGAGAAAAGAATTACGTTATCTAATATGGTTTTATCTTATTTATATAACAAAGGCGAATTTAAAAATGATGGTGAATCTTATAGACCTTCACCAGTCCACCGTTTAGATCGAAATACATCAGGACTTGTAATATTTGCTAAAAATCTTTACTCTTCACAAATTATGCTCGATTTATTATCAGAGCATAGCGAGATTATAAAAAACTATCTTCTTTTAACTTTTAATAAGCCAGAGAAAAATGAAGGAGTAATTGATGCACCATTATTTAAAGATTCAACTAGTGGCTTTGTAAAAGTTGGCAAAGTAGAAAGCGGAGCAAAAGAAGCCAAAACTTTATATGAATTACTTGATTCTAATGATGAATATTCCTTAATTAAGGCAACTTTAATTACTGGGAGAACGCATCAGTTAAGAGTGCATTTTGCTTCAATTAATTGCCCAATAGTTGGCGATGAAAAATATGGCGATTTTAAAAAGAATAAAATCTTTGAAAAAGAATACGATTACCGCACTCAATTTTTAATTGCTTACTCTTTAACATTTAAAGAAGTCCCAGGCGAGCTTTCTTATTTATCTAATAAGACTTTTAAAGCAAGAATCAGCAATAAAGAACTGTCGATTTTAAACAAAATAACTTTAAAAATTAAAGATTTTTAGATTTATTTTTAATCTTTTATTTGTTGTTCTTGTTTCTAGCAAACCATATTTTGCCTCACCTTGTTTTTCCAATTTCATAACATTATAATAAAAAAGGGAGGAGTTATTATGACATTGCTTAAAAGACTATTATCATTATCTTTTTTGGGTATTTTTTTATGCTCTTTTACTGACACTAATATTGATGAACTTAGTAATGGCACCTATAAAGTATCATTAGGCTCACGAAGCCTAATAGCGAGTAAGGAACAAACCGATAATTTTTTGAGTTATGCAAATTGGTTTTTTGAAGAGTATAATACTAAACTTCCTTTAGCTAAGTATAATATTTACAAATATTCTAGGTATATAGACCTACCTGTTAGCATTCTTTTTGAAAGAACTATCAGAGCCCAAGAAGAAGAGAATTTTGAGATTTCTATTTCTAATTCAAAAACAACTACATATGGTACTATACATTCTGAAACAAATACTACATTTGAATCCTTAAAACATAGTATAAGTTTAAGTTCGTCACGGAGCAGTTGCTTAAATCTTTTCGATTTATTAACTTTTTCAAATGATTATGGAACAAGTAGCACAACATCAATTGAATTAGGTAAAAGTTTTTCTGAAACTTATACAAATTCATTCGAAAAACAGTTTAATTTTACACTTTCATATAAACAAGATGTTAATATTGATAATCCTTACAATTTTCAAATAAATTATAGGTTGTGTTATAGGCAAAAGTTTCAAGTATATTTATTTGAATATTTTGAGTATAAATATAAGCAGGTCGAACATTTAAATGGTATACATGGAACAACTTATACATATGAAATAGATGATGATGATGATTCTAGTGATAAAATTAGTTTTGATAGTGGAACGTATTTTATATTAATTCCTACTAGTGATAACACTTATCTCGATGAATCGTTTTATGCTAACAATAAATATGGCGAACTTTTCAATATAGAAACAAGAATTGAAAATAACGTGCTTTATTTATAAAAAAGTATGGCGATTGAGTTAAAGTCGATTAATAAAATCTATAAAAAAGGAAAATATGCCTTAAAAGATATCAATTTTAAATTTGAAGAAACGGGCTTTTATTCTCTAGTTGGAAGATCTGGTAGCGGAAAGAGCACACTTCTTAATGTTTTAACTTTGCTTGATTATCCAACAAATGGAAGTATTGATATTTTTGGAAAAAAAGTTAATTTTAATAATCAAACAGAAACCGATGCCCTCAGAAATAGATATTTTAGTATTGTTTATGAGAATGATAATCTATTTGAAAATTATTCGACAGCCGAAAACTTAAAAATATATTGTAATTTTAACGACTTAGAATATGATGAAGAAATTATCTTCAAGTTTTTTGACATCTTGAATTTACCATATCATCTTATTGATCAAAAAGTTAAGAACTTATCAGGGGGAGAAAAGCAGAGGATTTGTATTTTAAGAGCTCTTTTGGCAAATAGAAAAATTATTGTTTTAGACGAACCTACTAGTTCGTTGGATTATGAAAATTCTTTCGATATTTTTAATTGTTTAAAAAAAATATCTGCTGATCATTTAATTATCTTAGCTTCTCATAATGTGGAACTTTGTGAAGCCTTTTCAGATTCTATAATTTTTCTTGAAAATGGAGAGATATCAAATGTTAAAAAAAATGTAAAAAGCAAAGATAATAATGCCGATATTATTGAAGCAATAAATACGCCTAAAAAAAGTAAAAAAGTCTCTAATCTTTCTTTTTTTCTTAAATATTTTTTAAATAATTCATTATTCTATTTTTTATTTTTTGTTTTTTGTTTTTTGTTGAATGTGTCTTTAAATTTAACATTTTCCAACTATTCACAATTAAACATTTATTCGATGCAAGAGAGTATAAATAATTCTGATTCTCTTGAAAATATTCAATTTAATATTTCTTCTAATGATTTAAATGATGCTTATATTTTTGAAGATGTTAATAAGGAAATTATTGAACCATTAGAGAGTAAGCTAGAAACGCAAGCTATATTTTCTCGTGGCTTTAATGAGGATGTAACAATTTTTGATAACCAAGGTAATTTAGAAAGATTTTTATCGTTTAACGAATTGAATAAAGATGAGTTCGAAATAATTAAAGGCCAAAAACCAGAAAAAGATAATGAAGTGTTGGTTTCTGAAACATTTTATAATACTTTCTGCAATAACGAAGAAAGTTTATTTAATAGAAGTTTTAATATAAAAGTATGTGACCAAAAAAATGAATATTTTGATTTTTTTGAAACACATACCTTCTCTATAAGTGGCGTTTTTAAATTCGATTCAGATTCAAATATTATTGCTTTTAATGAAATCTATTTTGAGGAGATGATAAATAACTGCGCAAAAGATGATTTCTCGATTGTGCTTTATTTCTCTTTAAAAGGAAAAACCTTAATTAATTTTATGAATAATGTTTTTAAAAGCGGTGATGAAGAGGACCATCTTGTTGAAGTTAATGGAAGAAATATTCATTTTACTTTTTCAGACTTTGTTATTCTTCAATTTGCTTTAAACGATGTTTCGTTTATAAGCTCTAATTTTGCAATTTATCTTCCAATTGTATGTATTTCTGGTGTTGTTTGTTTATGTCTTGTTTATTCTTTAATTTTTAAAAATAGGGACAATATAACTTTATATCGAATAATTGGATTAAATTTCAAAAAAAGCTTACTACTTAATGGAGGAGGTGTAATTTTTTCAAATTTATTGAGTTTGATTGCTGCTTGGCCAATAAGTTTAATGCTTGTTGAATGGGTAAATAGTTCTTTTAATGGGGATAGATCAGTGCTTTTTAATATTGTATCTTTAACTTGGTATACCCCTTTACTAACAATTGTTTTGAGTTCTATTTTCCTCATTGGATTAATTTTTGTTTTAACTAAATATCTATATAAAAGGAAAAAGAATGTAAAACTATGATTGAATTAATTAATGTAAGTAAAACTTTCAGTCTAAAAAATGGAACTAAAACATTTAAGTTGAATAAATTCTCCCTTTCTTTAAAAGATAAGGGGCTTGTTTTCGTTTATGGTAAAAGCGGAAGCGGGAAGAGTACTTTTTTAAAATTAATATCTGGTCAAATCTTACCAGATTCAGGTGTTATTAAGATATTTAACACTAACATTAATGAGATAAAAAACACTGTCAAAGAAAATTTTTTAGTGAATAATTTAGCTTATGTTCCTCAAGATATTTGCTTAATAGAAGAACTTAATGTTAGAGAAAATCTTAAATTTTTTCTATCAATTAAAAATGTTGAATATGATGAAAAAATGACACATGAATTATTTACTAAATTAGATTTACCAATAGATTATTTGGATTTTAAGGTAAATTGTTTATCTAGTGGTGAAAAGCAAAGAATTGCTATTGTTCGTTCTATTCTTATGGATTGTAAAATAATTCTTCTTGATGAACCTGTTAGCAGAATATATAAAGATGATGGCGAAAATTTTAAAAAATATATAAAAGAATTAAGTAAAGATAGACTCATTATTTATGTAGGACATGACATTAATGAATTTGAAATTTTTGCTGATGAAATTATAAAATTTGATAAAGGCTCAATCGTAGAACATAAGATCTTAAATAGTAATTGCGAATGTATAAATAACTCAACTATAGTAAATAAAAACATTACTAATTTTTGGTATTTTATAAAATTAGGTATAGAGAATATCAAATATAGAATTAGCAAAAGTATTGGATTAATTCTGCTTATGGTGTTATCTGTAAGTATAGTTTTTGCTTCTAATAATATGCTTAATAACACTTGGGGAAACGAAGCAAACGAATTGTTAATTCAGGAAAAGCTTGATTATGGAATTGTTTTAGATAATGATCAAGATGTCTTTGACTCAAACTTTAAATCTTTGTTCAATGAAGAGTTTAAAGACGAATTTTTCCTAACGCACAAATATTATTCGATAAAAGATGTTTTACCATTTTCTTTTAATGCAACTGATTTTACTAATGTATTTGAGATGGATTTAGATAGACTTAATCGCACTTCGTTTTATTTAGAAACTGGGAAAATGCCATCTAGTTTCGAATTTATTATAAGCGATGCGCTTTTATTTGAGTTATGGTACTCTTATCAAGCTGAGGAGTCAAAAGCGGATTTTACTCAAGCAGTAAATGATTTTAATATCATGGCTGCCTACAATCGGCTTAAATCAGAGACAAGCTTCGTAGTTGGTGTTTTTTCATTAGGTAATTTTGAACAAATTTATAAAAGCGGAAACGTGTTTTCTCGATATATTTCAAACTCTTTATATCAATATTCTATTTATTATTCTTTGATGGTTTCTGATTTTGATGAATTTTCAAAACTTTTAGAGATTGATGATTATAAAGAAGCGATTTCTGTTCCAATATATTCACAAGAAATCTTAAATAAAGTTAATAAATTTAAAATCGAAGATAATAATATAAAAAAGATTAACCCTTTATCATGCTATGCGTTAGATGAAATTAATCGAAGACAATATTTTGATATTGGAGCTTTAATAACTTTTTTTACTTTTGTGATTTTATTTACAGTAGTTTTATTGATATACATTTTTGGCGTTTATAATAATCATCTAAATGAATATCGTAGTTTAAAAAATTTAGGAATTTCTAATGATCATTTGCTTATTACTTATCTTTCAGAAGTTTCTACAATGATTTTGATTGTCATCTTATTTGGATTCATATTTTCTTTTTTAATGGATTATTTATTTTCTTTTATCGAAAGAATGATGTTTGCTTATGCATTGGGTCTTACATCATTTAACTTGCTGTCTTTAGGCATATTGGCAATTATTTTTCTTTGCAGTATATTAATTTCAAGTTTTGTAGGCATATCAAAATTTAAAAAGAGATAAATGAAGTTTAATCCAGATTTAAACACCCTTTAAACTCATTAAAATAATTAAAAACCCTTTAAAACTCTATTTATTTTTTTAAAATTCCATTAAAAAATGTTTGATTTTTAAAAGCATAAAGTATAAATTAATATAGTTTTAAAGGAGAGGTTATGAAGTTATTATATAAAGTTTTAATTGGTGTAGGCGTTGCAGTTGTAGCAGTTGCTGCGGCTGGAGTAGGTACACTATATGGTATTTGGGGAAAAGAGCTAAATTCTATTTCATCTATTAAAGAAATTATTCCTGCTCACGAATCAAATAAGGCTGGAAAAGTATATGAAATGACAATGGATGGAGGTTATTATTTTGATGAATTTATTGAGCAAGGTGGTGTTAGTAATGATGACGACCTTATTCAATTTATTGTCGATAATATTACAAAAGGAATAATTCCAATTTCCATGAAAGCCCCTGAGGTTGGCTGTTCATCTTTTACTGTTATTGATGAAAATGGACACAATTTATTTGGAAGAAATTATGATTTTGCTTCTACATCATCATTAATTTTGCACACTAATCCTGGCAATGGACGACACGCTTCAATTTCAAGTGTTGATTTACAGTTTTTAGGACTTGGGGATGGAATTGATGGTTTAATGGATAAGCTAACTGCTATTGCAGCAGCTTACGCTCCTCTTGATGGTATGAATGATGCGGGAGTAAGTTGTGGAATTTATATGTCTTATCAAGGTCCAGGTGATAAATCATATTCAACAGATCAACAAACTGATAAACCTGATTTAACTTCAACAACAATGCTTAGAATGATTCTTGATTATGCAGATGATGTTGATGAGGCGGTTGAGCTTGTTGAAAAATATGATTTCCATGATTCAGCTAATAGTTCTTTTCATTATATGGTGGCTGATAAAAGCGGAAAAAGTGCAATTTTAGAGTGGGTAAATGAAGATGCTACTGATAGTACTGACATTGATGGAACAAAAAGAGTCTTAAAAGTTTATTATAATGATCAAGACGAAACTCTTGGCGAAGATGAAGCAAAAAATAATTTCCAATATATTACCAATTTTATTGTTACACCTGGATATTATGCTAATCAAAATCAAGAAGATATGAAAGGTCTTGATCGATATAATTACATTAAAAATACGATTAATCCTGATGGAACAAATACTGAAGGAAAATTCACTAAAGAAGAATCTTTAAATTTATTAAAAGACCTTGGAAGAAGAAAATGGAATCAAACAGTTGGTTCTGATAGTAATAACATTACTGTTTGGTCAGTTCTTTATGATTTAGATAATCTTGAAGCAACCCGGATCTCAAATGAAGAGTTTGATGAAGAAGGAAGTGTTTTTACCTTTTCTTTAAATAAATAAAATTTATTTAAGTTTTTATAAATTTACATCAAAAAAGTAAATAAAGATATTTAAAAAGACCCTAAAAAATTATATTATAAAGCCGAAATTGAGGTAGACAACGATGGAGAATAGAACACAAGAAAATTATCAAAGATGGCTTAATAGTTCAGTCGTATCTAACGAAGATAAGGAAAAGTTAAATGCAATGTCACCTGCTGATATTGACGATGCTTTTTTCCAAAATATTGAATTTGGAACTGCTGGAATGAGAGGCCTTCTTGGTCCTGGAACAAATCGTATTAATTTTTATACAATCAGAAAAGCCTGTGTAGGTTTTGGCTTAGTATAGGAAATTCGATTATTCGGTTTATGAAGAAAATGTGATTAATGGTCTGC
>UQFQ01000020.1 GCA_900540395.1 uncultured Mollicutes bacterium
GTTCAACTTTAAAATCTAAAATTGAAATAGTGTTCTTATTTAAATAACCATTAACATCACTAATCATAAAATTAGCAAGTGGTTGATAAAGTTTAGTAAATTTAGCAGCTTCATCATAATAATTTGCCATATCAACACTAGTTAAAAGAATCTTGGCATCAACTTCATTTAAACCATAGTTATTTAAAAATCTCTCAAGTTTTTGATCGTAAAGTTCAGGACAAGTATCAATAGCGTCTTTTACAAATTCATCGCTTAACTTAATAGGAGGAATATTTGGTTCAGTAAAGTATTTATAATCGGCTGCATCAGTTTTCTTTCTCATTAAAACTGTTTCTTTTTTAGCCTCATCATATCTTCTTGTTTCTTGTTCAACTTCTTGACCTAAAAGTAAGAGTTCGCTTTGTCTTTTTGCCTCAAAATCAATGGCCTTTTCTACATTAGCGATTGAGTTAAGGTTTTTAATTTCGACTTTTGTTCCAAATTTATCGCTTCCATAAGGTCTAATTGAGACATTAACATCACATCTTAATGAACCTTCTTCCATTTTTCCATCGCTAACATTAGAGAAAGTAACAATTTCTCTGATTTTTTCGACATATTTTCTAGCTTCTTCCCCACTTCTTATTTCTGGTTTAGAAACAATTTCAATAAGAGGAATGCCAGCACGGTTATAATCAAGTAAGGTATAATCGCTAAAATGGTGTTGCATACAGGTATCTTCTTCCATGTGAAGTCTTTCTATACCTATCTTTTTATCTTTACCATTTACATTGATAATTAAATAACCTTCACTACCAATTGGTCGAGCTTGTTGAGTAATTTGGAAACCTTTAGGTAAATCACTATAAAAATAATTTTTACGGTCAAACCAAATTTCTTGATCGATTGACATGTGTAAAGCGTTAGAAACTCTAATTGCGTTTTTAACCGCTTCTTTATTTACTCTAGGCATTGTACCTGGAAAAGCCATATCAAAAGCAACGACTTCACTATTTGGTTTTAATCCAAAGCTAATAGGAGCAAGTGAAAACATTTTTGATTTTGTTTTCATCTCGACGTGAATTTCAATACCAACTATTGTTTCAAAATTCATAATTACTTGCCCTCCTTTTTACTTGCATAAGAAGGATAAGTTAAATTCTTTAAACCAGTTCCTTCTTCAATTTTTAAAGAAATATTAAATAAATTAACTTCATCAAAAGGTCTACACATTAAATTAGCACCAAGTGGCATATCATTTTCAAAACCAATTGGTAAAGTAATTGATGGATATCCGCCAAAATTGCCAATTGTTAACCAGTTATCAGCAATCATGAAATCTTCATTAATATCTTCACTAGATTTATTAATTAATGGAGCAATACTTGGAGCGGCTGGACAATAAACAGCATCATATTCTTCAAATATTTTGTTGAATGTATTAACAATTAAATGTCTTGCTCTTTGAGCTCTTAGGAAAACTTCCTCTTGGTTTTCTCTCATTAAGGCATAACTTCCAATAACAAATCTTCTTTTGATTAAAGCTGAAAAACCTTTTGTACGAGCATTAAACATAACTTCACTATAAGTTTTTCCACCATAATTTGGACCAAATTTAATACCATCTAAGTTAGCATCATTACTTGTTGCTTCAGCACAAGAAATAACAATATAACTTGGATAAATTGCTCTAAGTAAATTAATATCAACATCAATAAAGTCGACTTTTGCGCCGTTTTTTCTCAAAAACTCTACGTTTTTATCAAAAGCTTCAAGAACATACTTATCAGTTATTCCTTTATAGATGCCATTAATAACAGCAATCTTTTTGCCATCAATAGAAGAATTTAAATCTAAGTAATTTGGTCTTTCTTTATATGAGCTTGTTGAATCGTTTTCATCATGTTTTGAAAGAAGCTCCATGGCAAGAGCACTATCAAAAACAGAACGAGTAAAATAAGCAACATGGTCTAAACTTGGTGCAAATGGAAATAAACCAAAACGAGAAATAAGGCCCCATGTTGGTTTAAAGCCAACAAGTCCAGCAAGAGCAGCAGGTTTTCTGACAGAGTCTCCGGTATCACTTCCAAGAGCAAAAGGAACAATTGCATCACTTACCGCAACAGCACTTCCAGCACTTGATCCACCAACAATTCTAGTGTGTGATTTGTCCCAAGGGTTGTAAGTAACTCCTTTATGACCACTAGTACCAGTTCCACCCATTGCAAGTTCATCAAGAGTTGATTTACCAATTAAAATAGCTCCAGCATCATTTAAAAGTTTAATAACAGTAGCGTCAAATAAAGGAACATATCCATTTAAAATATTACTACTTGCAGTTGTTTCATAACCTTTAGTCGAATAGTTATCTTTAGCGACATAAGGAATGCCAAAGAAATAATTGTCTTTAGGGACCGGAAGTTTTGAAAGTTCTTCCGCCTTTTTAAGAGCATCTGCTTCAATAAGCATTTCAAATGCGTTATCTTTATTTTCTTTCGCTCTTTTAATAGCTTCTTTAGTAAGTTCAAGAGGATTAGTCTTACCTTCTAATAAAGCTTTATGGATTTCTTCTATTGTTAAATCTAAATAATTCATCTTAGCCTACCACCTTTGGAAGTTTAATTTGACCATCTTTAACATCATGTGCATTTTTTAAAACATCTTCTTGAGCTAAAGGAGCAATTGGTTCATCTTCTCTTAAATAAGTAATTGTTACATCAAATGGAAAAGTCATTGGGCTAACTTCATCAACACCCTTAATGTTGCCAATTAATTCTAATTGGCGTTGAATAGCACCAAATTCATTTAAAAGTGTTTCATATTCTTCATCTTTCATGTCAAATAAAAGACGGTTTGCCGCATCTTTTAAGACTTCTTTATTCACTTCTTTCACTATCTTTTCCTCCTATCATTACTTTAAATTCTTCTTCGCTAATAATTCTAATACCAAGTTTTTGGGCTTTATCAAACTTTGAACCCGGATCAGAACCACATAAGACAAAATCAGTCGCTTTAGAAACACTGCTTACAACATGTGCTCCTAAATCCTCTAATATTTTACTCGCTTCACTACGAGTAAATTCAACTAAAGAACCAGTTAAGACAACTTTTTTATCAAAGAAAACATTTGATTCATCAAACTTATTACTTCCTAAATAAATTGTATTAACATTACTTTCCTTTAGTTTATTAATGAGTGCTAAGTTATCTTCATCTTTAAAATATTCATAAATGGAGTTAGCAACAACTTCACCAATATCATTAATCTTTAATAAGTCTTCTTTTGAAGTATGCATTAAGTTATCTAAAGTATTAAATCGACGAGCTAAAGTTTTAGCCATTTTACTTCCAACTTCTTTAATGCCTAAACCAAATAGCAATCGTTCTAAACTATTTTGTTTACTCTTTTCAATAGCATCAAGAAGTTTATCTACTGACTTATTGCTCCATCCATCCATCTCCATAATCTTTTCTTTATGCTTATAAATTTCATAGATATCAGGGATTATTCTTATGATTCCTAAATCAAAGAATTCTTGAGTCACTTTTTCACCCATTGTTTCAATATCCATGGCATCTTTACTAGCAAAATGGATTAAAGATTCAATGTTTCTTGAAGGGCAATTTTTATTCATGCAGAAATGCATTGCATCAACTTTTTCTAAAATTGAGCCGCAAACTGGACACTTTTCAATCATTTTAAATGGTTTTTCTTCTCCAGTTCTTTCCTCTTTTATAACCTTTACAACTTCAGGAATAATATCGCCAGCTTTTCTTAAAATAACTGTATCACCAACCATTAAACCTTTTTCATTAATGAAATCTTCATTATGTAAAGTCGCTCTTTGAACTAAAGATCCAGCAACTCTAACTGGTTCTAAAACCGCATTTGGAGTGATTTTTCCAGTTCGACCAACAGTATAGATAATATCTAATAATTTTGTTCTAACTTCTTTTGGTGGAAATTTATAAGCAACAGCCCATTTAGGAGTTTTTGCAGTATATCCTAATGTATCATATAAATCAAAGTCATTAACTTTTAATACAATTCCATCAATATCGTAAGGCAATGAATCTCTTTTTAAAGTGTATTCATGAACATAATCTAGGATTTCTTTTAAACCTTTTACTTTTCTAGCTTCAGGATTTGTTACAAAGCCAAGTTCCTTAAGTTTTAAAATTGAATCATAATGAGTATTGATATTAAAATCTTGTGCATTTGTAAAATAATACCACCATCCATCAAGTTTACGACTTTTAGCAATTCGACTATCTAAATTTCTAATAGAACCTGCTGCTGCGTTTCTAGCATTTGCAAATAGTGGTTCATTATTCTTAGCCCTTTCTTCGTTTAATTTATTCAAACTTTCTTTAGGCATATAAATCTCACCACGTACTTCAACTCTTCCCATTAATGGAATACGAGTAGGAATATCAGGAATTGTTAATACATTTGTTGTAACATCTTCTCCGGTTGTTCCATCTCCTCTTGTCGCCGCATATTGAAGTTCGCCATCTTGATAAACAAGCGACATTGCTAAGCCATCAATTTTCATTTCAGCAACAAATTCAACTTCTTTACCAATCTCATTATTGACTTTATTTACCCAATCAACGAGTTCTTCTTCATTAAAAACATCGCTTAAAGAAAGCATTTGAACTTGGTGATTAATCTTATTAAAGCCTTTTAAAACAGTTCCAATAATTCTTTGAGTTGGAGAATTTCTGGTAATTAATTCAGGCCACTCTTTTTCTATAGCCTCTAACTCTTCCATTTTTTGATCATAAACTGCATCGTCAACACTAGGATTATCTAAAACATAATATTCACGAGCATAACGTTCAATTAACTTAACAAGTTCGTCGTGTTTTTTCTTTGCTGTCAAAAAATCCATAATTAATCCTCAATTTTTGATAAAGCTTTATGGCTTCCTAATAAACGTTTTAATCCAAAATCATCAAAAACAACATCAATAATATCGTTTTCAACTTTAGAAACATAACCATTTCCGAAGACTTTGTGATTAACTTTATCCCCTACTTTCCAATTGATTCCATTTCCGATATTAATTTCAGTAAAACCACTTACTGGTTTAGTTGCCTTAGTGAAAATTCCATTTCCTTCCGTAGTTTTTTTAGGGTCGATGAAATATAAGTTTCCACTTCTATTATTACTGACTGAACCAACATCAACTCCCATATAAGAAAAGGAAGGTATTTTAAGCCCAGCTTCTTTAATAAATCGAGATGGAGTATTTGTTGAAGAAGTAACATAAGAGTATTCTCTATTTAAGGTTACATAGAGCTTCTTTTTTGCTCTAGTAAAGGCAACATAAGCAAGTCGCCTTTCTTCTTCAAGCCCTTCTTTGTCTCTTTCATTAATTGCTCTTTGATTTGGGAAAACACCATCGTTTAAACCAATTACAAAAACATAATTAAACTCTAAACCTTTAGCGGTATGAACAGTCATTAAAGAGACATTATCATCACCTTTAATTTCATCTTGAGAAGTCATTAAAGCAATATTTTGTAAGTATTCTTCGAAGTTACTTTCTGGATGTTCACGTAAATAGTTACGAATATCATCTATTAAAGCGTGAACGTTTTCTAATTTATCATCATCTTCTTCACTATCTTCTAAAGCCTTATAAAAACCTATATTTTTTAAAAATTGATCTAAGACTTCGCTATAAGCTTCAAGATTTAAATTTAATTTACTCTTTGTCGAATCCATTTTAGCAATAAGTTCTTGAACAGACTTAACAAGAGATGGTTTTATTTCGCTGTGATAACGATCAATAACTCTAAAATATTCAAGTAAGCCAAGATTTAAAGCCGAAGCTTCTGCTCTTAACTTATCAACACTTTTATCGCCAAATCCACGTCTTGGAAAGTTAATAATTCTTAAAAAAGAAATATCATCTTTATCATTAAAAATAATATGGAAATAAGCTAAAGCATCCTTAATTTCTTTACGAGCATAAAACTTTAATCCACCATAAACTCGATATGGAATACCTCTAGTGGTAAAAGCATTTTCAATTTTTAATGATAAATACGAAGAACGATATAAAATAGCCACATCTTTAAATTTAAAATTACTATCTTTTTCTTTAAGTTCTAAGATCGTATTTGCAACAAAATTAGCTTCTGCAATTGAACTATCTAAAGCCTTTAAAGTAATGTCATCTCCTGTGGCATTATTAGTAAATAAATCTTTCTTAACTCTTTCTTTATTAAAAGCAATTAACTTATTACTGGCTTCAAGAATTTTAGTAGTTGAACGATAGTTTTCATTTAATATAATTGTCTTCATTGGAGAAAAAACCTTGTCAATCTCAAGGATAATTCTTTGATTTGCTCCTCTCCAAGTATAAATGGTTTGATCAGGATCACCAACAACATAGACACAAGTTTCTCTATTTGTTAGAAGCTTAAGCAATTCAAATTGAACATCGTTAGTATCTTGAAATTCATCAACTAAGATATGTTTAATCTTTTGATTAAAATGAGCTCTAACTTCTGGGAATTCTCTTAAAATTTTGATTGTATAAATCAATAAATCATCAAAATCTAAAGCGCCAGCTTCGTTTTTTCTATATTCATATTCTTTAAAGAAATCTAATAAAATTTTCTCACGAGGATTACCATAATTATTAAGTTTAACTTCGCTTGGTAATAATCCTCTCATCTTCTTGCCGCCAATATAATTTACAGCTTGAGCAATAATTTCATCAGTTTTCTTATAGCCTTTATCAACACCAATCATCTTAATAAGACGCAAAGTGTCGTCGTCATCATATATTGTATAATTTCTTGGTATTCCTAAATGTTCTGCTTCAACTCTTAAAAAGCGAGCACAAAAAGAGTGAAATGTTGAAATTGCTAATCCGGCAAGATTAAAATCAGGAAGCAATGCACTGGTTCTTTCTTGCATTTCTCTAGCAACTTTATTTGTAAAAGTAATTGCAACTATTTCATATGGTCTAACTTTAAATACATCAATTAAATAAGCAATTCTGTAGGTTAAAACACGGGTTTTTCCACTTCCAGCCCCTGCAATAATTCTAAGATATTGATCTGCACTACTCACAGCTTCAAATTGGTTTTTGTTTAATTCGTTTTGATAATCCATAGCCTAAAAAGTATATCATTTTTGGCTTGTTAATTATAGTTAAAGACGATAGTAGTTTAAGGATTTTTTCTTTGAGGATTTCTTATGAAATATTTCTTAAAATTCTCGATTTTAAACTTTTCAAATAAGGCTTATCAATTTATAAAACAACCATGAAATGTTCCTTTAAAAATTTTTTATTATTTTAAAAATATTTTTAAATTTTTTGAAATAAACTCCTTTATATTAGTGAAAGGCAATTTAAATGAATTCCTTTAGCGTTCTTTGACAACATAAGTTTAGGTAAAAATAGTTTTAGTGGTATTAATTGAGTTAAAGCAATACTTTCTTGGGTTTCTAGATTTATTTTAAAATGATTTGACTACTTTAAATGATATTGCGCCGGGAAATATTTTGAATTTAAAGAGTGGCTGGAAAGAATGCAGATATCTTTTTAAGATATTGATGCTCCTTCGCTTAGTCAAACCTTGGGGTGAAAGTTATTGTTTGATAATCCATTATTAAATACATGAATACTTCTATTTAATATCTAAACAATTGATTTAATGAATTAAATGGCAAAATATTGATCAAAATTAAGAGTATTTAAAGGAAAAGAAAAGACTGCCTCACAATTAAAGATAATTGTTTAGCAGTCATAAGTTTAGTTAAGCTAAATTTGCAAAAATAGATATTACTAAATAGATAATATATGCGAATAAAGCTAGATCAATAATTGCGACAATTGAAAAAATAATCGCATTCTTTTTCTTCTTCTTTAATTCGATATCTTCCTTAGTAAGTTCTTTTTTAGGAGTGATAAGAACTCTTCTTTGAGTTTGCTCATCATTTTCTCCTAACTCACTATTTAAGACAACTTCTTCTTCATGAGGTTTACGATCTTCTGGTGTTAAATATATGTTGCTGTTGTTTTCTTCTTGCATACTAATATTTTAAACTACCTGGATAACGTGGGAAAGGTTGAACGTCACGAATATTTTGCATTCCAGTGATATACATTAATAAACGGTCAAAGCCAAGACCAAATCCACTATGGATGCAACCACCGTATTTTCTTAAATTAAGATACCATTTAAGTCCTTCTTCATTACCCATTTCTTTCATTTTTGCCTCAAGTTTAGTGAAATCTTCTTCTCTTTGAGAACCACCAACGATTTCGCCTTCTTTTGGCACGAGTAAATCACAAGCTGCAACTGTCTTATTATCAGGGTTTAACTTCATATAAAAGGCTTTAATTTCTTTTGGATAGTTAATTAAGAAAACAGGGCCTTTGACAATTTGTTCAGTGACATATCTTTCGTGTTCACTGTTTAAATCCATACCCCAATAGATTTCGTTATTTTCAAATTTATGTCCGCTTTCTACAGCCTTTTTGAGTAATTCAATGGCTTTTGTGTACTCCATTCTGACAAATGGTGCATTAATAACGGTATGTAATTTGTCTAAAACACCTTTATCAATGAAGTTGTTGAAAAATTCCATCTCATCTTTACAGTTATTCAAGACGTATTTAATGATGTACTTAATAAAGCTTTCAATTAAATTCATATCATCTTCAAGATCAGCAAAAGCAATTTCAGGTTCGATCATCCAGAATTCACTAGCATGACGATTTGTATTACTTTTTTCTGCTCTAAAAGTTGGGCCAAATGTATAAACATCTCTAAAGGCTAAAGCAAAACTTTCAACATGTAGTTGACCACTAACAGTTAAGCACGCAGATGAATTAAAAAACTCATTTGGGTTTTTGAAATCACTGACAACATGGAACACTTGTCCTGCACCTTCAGCATCATTAGCTGTAATAATAGGTGTATGAACATACATGAATCCTCTTTCTTGGAAGAATTTATGAATAGCATAAGCTAAAGTGTTTCTAACTCTATAAACAGCATTAAAAGTATTTGCTCTTGGTCTTAAATAAGCAATTTCTCTTAAAAATTCAAAACTATGTTTCTTCTTTTGAAGTGGATAATCTTCTGCACAATCACCAAGTACTTTTACACTGTCTACATGGATTTCGAATGGTTGTTTCATTGTAGGAGTTAATTTAACTTTCCCTGTGATTTGAATAGCAGAACCATATTTGACTTTTGAAATTGATTCAAAATCTTTGTTATCTTTATCGTAGACTAATTGGATGCTTTTAAAATAACTGCCATCATTAAATTCAATAAAACCAACAGAACCATTATTTCGATGCGATTTAACCCACCCTTCTAAAGTTACTGAAGTATCTTCAACTAACTTTTGATCATAATAAGTAAAAAATAATTTTCTTGCGGTTAATTCTCTTTCTTGACTCATATAAAGGCCTTCCCTTCTTTAAAATTATAACTTAATTAAAACTTTTGAAAATCTTCTATTTTCCAACTTGGATCAACTGAAACATCAAGAGGAGCAAATATTTTTTCTTTATATAAATATTCGCCAACTTTGCAAATCATAGCAGCGTTATCGGTTGTGCACCAGATTGGCGGAATATTAACTTCAATATCGCTACCTTCAAAAAGTTTCACTATTTGTTCTCTAAGATAGCTATTAGCACTAACTCCACCTGCTAAGACTACTTCTTTTACAGGATATTGCTCAGTCGCTCTTTTAACTCGGTCTAGAACCATCTCAATCGCTACATCTTGAAAAGATTTAGCCATGTCTTCAACAACAACTTTCTCTCCGGCTTGATCAAGTTTATGTTTTAGATTAATTACAGCGGTTTTTAAACCACTATAGGAAAAATTTAAACTACCATCATGCATTGGTGTAGGTAACTTATATGAATGTTTCCCCGTTTTAGCTAATTTATCTATTGCAACTCCGCCTGGATATGGAAGCCCTAGAACTCTAGCCACTTTATCATAGCTTTCTCCGATTGCGTCGTCTTTAGTTTCACCAATAATTTCAAAACTAAGGTGTTCTTTCATATAGACTAATTCAGTATTTCCACCACTTACAACTACCGCTAATAAAGGAAATTTCAATGGTTTAATAAATTCATTAGCATAGATATGACCAGCAAGGTGATGAACAGGAATTAAAGGCTTATCATAAATTAAAGCTAGAGTTTTCGCGGCTTGAATGCCAACATGTAAAGCTCCGATTAAGCCTGGACCTCTTGTTACGGCTATAGCATCAACTTCTTCTAGTTTAATTCCGCTTGTCTTTAAAGCTTCATCGATAACACAAGCAACATTTTCTAAATGAAGTCTAGAAGCAATTTCAGGCATGACTCCACCGTATTTTTGATGGACCGCAATTTGTGAAGAAATGGCATTAGCTAAAAGTTTGCCGCCTTTAGTAACAGCACAAGCTGTCTCATCACAGCTGCTTTCTATACCAAGAATAACTAATTCTTTTTCCATACTTTATACCAGTCCTTTAATCATATAAATGGCATCCTCGCCATCATCATAGTATTTTTCTTTTATAGTAACTTTTTGAAAGCCGAAACTTTTATACAAGTTTATAGCAGGCTCATTCGATGCTCTCACTTCTAATGTAAAAAACGAAACTTCACCTAACTCTTTTAAATCATTAATGCTTTTTTCCAATAGAATCTTTGCAAATCCTTGATTTCTCTCGCTTTTTTTAACAGCAATTTGATCAATTGTTGCAGAGTCAAACGTAACCCAATAGTCTAGAAATCCTACTACAAGGCCTTCTTTTTCTAAGACTAAGAAATTTGAAACAGGATTTTGTGAAATTTCATAGAGCAAGTCCTCTTTTGTAAAAGGATTTATAAAAGATTCATCTTCAATCTCTTTGATTGCCTCTAAATCACTAATTTTTGCTTTTCTGATATTCATTTTCATCTTTAAGGTAAACAGCTTTTAAGCTTAAAACATTGCTAACTAGATATTTATCAGACTTTAATCTCAACATGTTTTTTAATACGTCATGTTTTTCCGAAACAATATCTATATAGCTAGCATCGCCACAAATTACATATTCTGGATGTGAATTTACGTATTCTATGACTTCGTTATTTGTTAACACTTTATCGTCTACTATTGCTTTTTCTTTATCATAAACAGCAAAGTAACTTCTGTTCCCTTTTGCATTTATCAAGCAAATAGAAGGTTTTTCAGGATTTTCTAAAATATTCAAAGAAGAAAATGCATATATAGGTAAATTAAGAGCGTAAGCATAAACTTTTGCGATAGTTAAAGCTATTCTAACTCCGGTATAACTTCCAGGTCCTTGGCTCACTAAGATTTCGTTAATATCTTTTGGAGAGATGCTATTTCTCTTAAATATTTTTTCAATTTCAGGAATCATTAATTCGCTTTGCTTTTGCCAAGCATCATATTTGATTTCATCAATAATTTCGTTATCCTTAGCTATAGCAACACCTAATTCTTTGTTTGCACTATCAAGAATTAAACTAAGCATTAATTTTGCCTCCTAAAGATTCAATAATTTCTTTATAACGTGGGCTTAATGAAGAAACTATTAATTTTCTTTTATCTCCACCTAATGAATGAATTTCAATATTCATTGAATGAAAAGGAATCATTTCATTAATAAATTCTGGCCATTCAATAACGGCAACCCCATCTCCTTCAATAACTTCTTCTAAACCTATATTTTTACCTTCTGGTGGTACATCTTCTAATCGATAAGCATCAATGTGATATAAGTTTAACTTATTATTGAAATAGCATTTCAAAATATTAAAAGTTGGTGAATTAATGTCTTCTTCAATTCCTAAGCCTTTCCCAATGCCTTTGGTTATTGTAGTTTTACCAGCTCCTAAATCACCATTTAAAGTAATAACAGAGCCAGGAAATAATTTATTAGAAATAGTTTCTCCAAGTTTAATTGTTTCTTCTTTAGAATTTGTTATGATTTCACTTGTCACTTTTATCACCTCTTTTCGTTTCGTTTAAAAAAGCTTCATAGTAGTTTTTAATTTTTTCGTCATTAAAAGGGAATAATCCATTTTCCATATAATGCTTAACTTGGTTAATGTTATAGCGAAGAATTTGATCTATGTCTGCACCATAATTATATTTCTTACGATGATATCCGTATTCTTTTACATCTATCAAGCGTATATCGTTATTTGGATATAATTTTAAATCAAGGTCATAATCAATATACTTAATTCGCTTCGAATCAATCACGAAAGGAGAAGCCAGATTTACATAATATGTTAATCCACTCTTTTTTAACATTGCGATTACATTCCACCAATGATTATTGAAAAAAATCATAATTGCCGGTTCTTTTGTGTACCAAATGCGAAAATCATGTTCGATAACTTTTGTTTTTGTGCTAGCAACTACTATATATTCATCAGTTTGATCAACAACATAAACGCTGTCCCGAATACGATGCATTCTACCATCGTGTTTATAACCTTGAATCTCAATCCATTTATTTTTAAATGAGTTCATAACTTTTACCTCTTAAAAACAAACGGATGTTATTTTATATCGTCAAAAATTGTTAAAACTTTCTTAAAATCAGCCTCTGTTTTTCTTACTAAATTAAAGTCAAATTCATGGTCAACAGGAATGTTCATGAATTCATCAACATAGTCTATACCAATGCTAGTTTTTCCAGGTCTAATGGAAATAATAACATCAATTAAAGTTTTATCGATTTCTAATTTACAAATATCACGAATTACGTCTTGTTTTAATATTTTGCGCCATTCTTCATCGTTAGAATAAATGGCATAAGTTTCGTTGCCTTCTACTAGTTTTAAATCATCAACATCATCAATAGGTCTTGATAATTCTCCACCTTTAATTTGCATGATTATTCTTTTGCCTTCTTTGTCATAGGTATTTTCATAATCATAGAATTTTCCTAAAAACATAGGTGAAAGTCTATTTTTAATTAAAATATTACCAGCAATATCGACTGCAACTAAAAGTTTACCTTTATATTGAACACTTACTAAATTTCTACTTCTTGTATTTTTAAGGTCTTTATAAAATCTAGCATCCATAAAGATTTCATCTTTTAATTGTCCTTGTGGTTTATAACTTAATTCTTTAAAGTCTTCTCCAGAGAAAAGGTAATTGTCAATTTCACTATAAAGTTTGGCGATATAATCTTCAGCTTTTTTAGAAAGTTTTCCTCTAAAGTAACGATTAGCAACAAACATTCCAACAACAGCCACAACCATAACACCAATAGAGATGTAATTAATGTAACTAATTGTCGCACTAAGAGTAATCATTAAAACAAAAGCAGCAATCAAAATTACAACAATTACAATAGTTAAAATAATGTTGATTCGTCTTTGCTTTTTTGTTTCGGTAAAATATTCGCCTCTTGCTTTTTCAATATTGGCTTTAATAGTTTCTTGGTCTTCTCTTAAAGGAATAGCATTAAGTTCTTCGGCTTTTTTACTATTAACTTCAATTGTTGCTTGAAGTTTGTTCGTTGCTTCTTCTTCAAGTTTCTTCGTCTCTTCTTCTTTTTTTAAGACTTCTTCCTCGTTGTACTTCTTTAATGGCATAAAATAAACTCCTTTACATAGTTGCACATATTGTACTATAAACGCCATATTTCCGATATTAAAATAATTTATTATTTTAATGAGAGCCAGCCCATTTAATAAAAAAATGGTCCATTTAAAGACCACATTTATTTAACTTTAAGCATTTTTAATATCAGTTCTTTTTCTTCTTCTAGCTCTTCTAAAGATGCTTCTAGTTTCTTTCTTTTTCGAATATCTGAATCCATCTTTAAAGTTCCAACATCGTTGTCCCTGCCAATATAAACACTTTTTACTTGTTTATCTTCTCGATATTTTAGATAAACATAGACGTTGCCTTTAGCTCTAGTTTTAACTAAACTACCTTTTGGCAAGTCTTCGATATCGTCTTTGATGATTCCAATGTTCTTATTGGTTTTTTCAAGTTCTCTCAATAAAATGTTTCTAATCTTCATAAGTTTAATAAATCAATAAGATTGTACCATTTTTAACTTCAATTGTCGGAGAAAGATTTATATATTCGTTATCTACACCTATAGGAAATTCATTAGTTAATGTGTAATTATCAAGTTCGTATTTTAAATTCTTTTCGTAGACTCCTTCACAAATCGGAGAAATCGCAAATATAGATAAATACCCTGTTTTCTTCCTTTTTAAAGTTATTGATTCATCTTTAAGAATTACATAATTTCGCCCTTGATGAACAATTTTCCCCGCAAAACCTTGGTTTTTTAAGAATATAAGTAAAGAAAGATTAGCAAGAGAGTGCTCTATTCTTTTTCCAAGAGCGCCATATAAAAGAAATTCTTTGTATCCTCTTTTAATCCCTTCCTTAATGGCAGAAAGGGTATCCGTATCATCTTTTATAGGGTTCAACTTCACTATTTCTATTTTTGAAGGAAGTGTTTGCAAAGAGTCAAAATCACCAACTAATAAATCGACTTTAATATTAAACTTGCGAGCAGATGCGTAACCGCTATCAGCACAGATTACAAAATCATTGCTATTGAGACAAATATCGCTTTTTCTGATTTCGCCGCCTGATATAATTACGCACCTACCCATTGTTTTATTGCTCCTCTGTTTCTTCTATAGAATTTGCCTTTTTAACAGGAAATAATCTATTAATCATAATAACAGGTGCAAGCAAAATTAACATACCTGCTATTGAGCAGCCAACAGCACCTGGAACATATGTAGATTGGTAAATAAAGTTAGCCCAGAAATCTTTAATTGGATCATATCCGTAAAGAATTGTGGCTGAAATCATATGTCCAGCATATCTAATTAACATAACAGGAATTGCGGAAATAACAATAAAGATTGCTGAATAGATAAATTGCATCTTTTTATACTTATTAGCATCTTCGATATTTTGATAAAACTTTTTAGCTAAATTAAAGAAAGTACCAACTAAACCATATCCGCTAAGTGCAACTAAATAATCAAATGGGAATGTTTGGAATCCATAACCATCTAATAAACAAGTTAAGAATCCAAAAATAAATCCACTAGCAATAAATCCTTTGAATGCACCATATCTAATTGCAATTATAAACAAAGGTAATGCACTGAAACTAATTGAGCCGCCATTGGCTTGAATTTGAATCTTTAAAAATTGATCTAAGACAACAGCTAAAGCAACTAAAATTGCTGTTTCACAAATCTCTTGAACAGTATATTTTTTAGCATTAAAGACTAAAGAGAATAAGACAAGTGCCATCAATAAATCAAAAAGTGTTACAACAATACCAAATTCTGTTGAAACTACACCACTCACTCCTGCTTCACCAAGATCTAAAACGCCAATTAAATAACCACCTAACATATAAATAAAAATGTTAGCGATTAAAAAGCACAAGCCAGTAGTTCTTAAAATAAACTTAATCTTTTTGTCTTTTAGCAAAGCAGCACTAACAATTAAAATTTCACTTAAAATAAGAAAAATTAAGCCAAAAATTAATAAAATTGAAGTCCCAGTTAAAGAATAACTTGTACTGCCAATTTCAATGCTACCACCAGCTAAAGCTGTAATAAAAAGCACAACCAATGTTGTTTCATCGCTAAGTGTCAAATTAGCAAAAGGAAATGCCATTGTACACATAACAACGATAAAGCCTATTGTAAAAATAATTTCATTGAAATATTTTTTTACAATTCCCTTAAACTTTTCCATATTTTCTCCTTAATAAAAAACTCTACGCAAGCGTAGAGTATCATCTTAAAAAGAAAAATTTCCTACGCTAGCATTACCTAGATCAGGTTATCGGTCAAGCAAGTATCATGCTTATCTCAGCCCATTCTTGAGCACCCATAAACATTATATACAAATTTCAAAGAAGATAAAGTTTTAATTTTTAAGTAAAAAAACTTTAGATTTGCAGCGTTATTTTATAAAAGAAGATTATTTTAGCAATTTTTATTCAATAATAACGTAACATTGAATCCTGGTACTTGATATTTTTGTGCCTTTGATGAGATTATCTTTTGAACTTTTTGACAAAAATCTTTTAAAGAAAAATCTTGTAGGTTAATAATTGGTTCATTATGTCCACATAAAAATTTTGTGAAATCTATATTTATTATTTTCATTAAACTATTTAAATAATCTGTTTTCGAAGAAGTTGGATCTTCACAAAGATCAATATCGCCTTCATATAAAAAATCGCCAGTAAATAAATATCTATTTGTTATATCGTAAAAAGAAACCGAACCTTTAGAGTGGCCAGGAGTTTCAATTACTTCTAATGTTCTTTTACCAAAAATTATTTGCTTTGGAACAATTTTAGCATCAGGTATCTTTTTTACTTTATAATTTGAAACATCGAAATTACTTGGAAAAATAGTTGTCCCATCCCAAAGTATTTCTTTTTGGACGTAATCATCTGCTAAATAATAATTCTTGAGATTATTCAATTCATATTTAGAAACATATACTTCTTCTATTTTGTTCTTATCATATCCACCAAAATGGTCATAATGAGCATGAGTTAAGTAAAGTTTTCTTATTCTTACATTAAAAATATGTTCAAGTGAGTCAATAAAACCTTGATATACTCCTGAAAGTGCATCAATCAGCATTCCTTCTCCATTGTTCAATAAAAGAAAACAATTGGCTTTATAGCCAATCTTATCTTCTTTTATTGCAAAGGTGTTATCGTCTATCTTTTCTATTTGAAAATATTCCAAAAAAGACTTTTCTACTTTATCCATTGAATTTCACTTTCACCATTTTGTTTTAAAAACTCATTTGCGTTTTTAAAACAATTAGAATTAAACCGCCCACCTTGATTCGCACTTAAAGGCGATGGATGTGAAGTTTTTATCACTAAATGCTTAGGATTATTTAATAATTTATCGTATTTTTTCGAATTATTGCCCCATAATAAGAAAACTATAGGCTCATTTAAAGAGTTTAGCTCAAACATTATATCTTTAAAAAGATAATCATACTCTTTAATCTTATGACTTAATGGATGGTGAGCAACAACAGTTAAATAAGGGTTTAAAAGTAAAACGCCTTGTTTAGCTAAATATGTTAAATCTCCTGATTTTGGTAAATCTTTATCGATGCCATATTCTAAATAAATTTCTTTAAAGATATTTTTTAAACTTGGCGGCAATAATATGCCTTCATTAACACTAAAGGCAAGACCCATAGCCTGATTTGGATTAGGATACGGATCTTGCCCTAAAATTACTACTTTAACTTTTTCCAATGGAGTAAGTTTGAAAGCATTAAAAATTAACTCTCTAGGTGGATAAATTGTTTTATTCGCATATTCTTCATCAAGAAAATTAGTTAGTTTAATAAAATAATCTTTCTTAATTATTTTTTCAAAGACATTATTCCAATCATTATTTTCATCGAAAAACATTGCAAAAAACCACTTATTTATCTTTTTAATTTATTTGATTCAATTAAAGTATGAAAAACTTCGTATAAAGATTTAAGAGCTAGCCATGATGTAATGTTATTTACATCTAAAGGTGGAGCTACTTCAACTATATCTAAACAGGTAACATTTAAGTTGGCAATTAGACCAGTTAAAATTGCTACTGTTTCAAAATTGGTTAAACCAAAAGCTTCAGGTGTGCCTGTACCTGGAGCATAAGCTGGATCATTAGCATCGATATCATAACTAAAGTATACTTCATATTGTGGGTCACGATATTTTGCAACTAAGAGAGTAAGTAAAGCTTCAACACCAAGTTTTTTAATATCAAAACTTTTGAAAACATCTAACTTTGGGTGTTTCTTAAATGTTTCGATTTCTTGAGCTTCAAACCCTCTTATTCCAACCATTGTGATATTTTCGTCTTTATATCCATATTCTAATGCTCTAAATATTGGACAAGCGTGAGAATATTTACTGCCTTCATAAACATCACAAATATCTGGGTGTGCATCCATATGAATAATGACTGGTGTCTTTCCTCTTTTAAGACAATCATCATAAAAAGCTCTTTCGCTTGCAATTGCAATTGAATGGTCGCCGCCTAAAATAATATGAAAACCATCTTTCGTTAAAAGCTTATCATGAATTTCTTTTTGAAGATTTTCAAAATTATCCCCGCAAAAATCACCTAAATCATGAATTTTTACTTTTGTTAAGCTATTCCCAACCATATCTAAAGCTGGTAAATCATAACTTAACTCACGAATAACTTTAGGGGCTAAACTTGCTCCTTTTCCTACGCTAGCGTTTTTGTCAAACGGAACACCACAGAGAAATACATTAGCTTCATTCTCATCTTTGGCCATTAAATCTCTAAATTCATTCATCTTTAGTTAGCCTTCTTATCTACGTTTTCCTTAATATTTTTATTAGCAACTGCTGAATATTTATCAAGGGTCATCTTGTTTCTAATTTGATGTTGCAAGTTACATGGTCCACCGATACAACCGCCTTCACAGGCCATACCTTCAAGGAAATTAATATCATTCTTTGGATTTTTAAATGCAAGCAATGCCTTTTTAACATTTTCCATTCCATCAACTGCTTGACCCTTAACTGTAAACTCAGCACCTTGTTCGGCAATAGCTTCATTAACAGCGCTTGATAAGCCACCACATTTAGCAAAACCTCTTCCAAAGAAAGATCCGCCATACTCACCATAAGTATCTTCTGGGAGTTCAGCTATGTTAATATTTCTTGCGTCAAAGAAAGCTTGAAGTTCTTCAAAAGTTAAACAAGAATCAACATATGGTCTAACTGACTCGTGCTTAATTTCGCTCTTTTTGGCTGTACATGGCTCAATAAAGATTACTTTAGCTCCCGGATGTTTACTCTTAATGTATTTAGAAACTGCATGCATTGGGGATGGTGAAGTTGAAATGTATTGAGCAAGTTCAGGGAAGAACTTTCTAATATATAAAGCAAAAGCTGGACAACAAGAAGAGGTTAATTTTCCTCTTTCCATTAATTCTTTACTTTCACTAATCGCAACCATATCAGCGCCTAATGCTGCTTCTGCAACGTCATAGAATCCAAGTTTCTTTAAAGCAGCAATGATTTGTCCATTCTTATATTCAATGAAATTTCCTCCAATTGAAGGAGCAACTACTGCAAAAACCTTATATTTTGTATTATTTTCACTGTTCTTTAAGATGTCAATAATTTCACTAATATAGCTTACGTCAACAATCGCACCAAATGGACAAGTGTATACGCAAGCACCACAGTGAATACATTTTGAATCATTAATTTGAGCTGCGTTTGTTTCTGGATTTGGGCTAATTGCTTTTTGCTTACAGGCTCTTTCACATGGTCTAGTTCTATTTTCAATAGCGCTATATGGACAAGACTTAGCACACATACCACAGTTTACACATTGAGACTTATCAATATGAGCTCTTAAGTTTTCATCAAAAGAAATACATTTCTTTGGACATGCTTCCGAACATCTATGAGCAATACATCCTCTACATGCATCACTAACTGTATAACCACCAAGAGGACATTCATCACAAGCAATTGGAATAACTTTGATTACGTTTTCATCCATTTTTGAGTTGTGAAAAGTCGCAATTTTAATTCTTTCTTGAATAATTGCTCTTTCTTTATAAATGCAGCAACGCATTGATGGTTTTGGCCCAGGAATAACTTCTTTTGGAATATCATAAAAAGATTCTTTTAAATCACCTTGGTCTAGGTGCGTGATGACTCTTTTTAAAACGTTATATCTTAGTTCTTGAACTCGCGTATCAAACTTTGGCATATTTTCTAATTCTCCTTGTTAATGTCTTAAAAGGCGCTTAAGGATTTTATCCTATTAAGCGCCTTCTATTATAACCTTATCTAATCCTTAAATCTTTGATTTTCCTTTAACGTAACCAGTATATGCTTGTTTCATGATTTCTTGCATATCTTTAACTAAAGGAATTCTTGGGTTACAAGGTGTACATTGATCTTCAAATGCTCTATAGGATAATTCTTCTAAACTATCCATCCATTCTTTTTCATCAATGCCTTCAGCTTTGAAGTTCATCTTTTCACCACATTCAATACCTAAATCATAGATAGCATCAGCAAGAGCTCTAACACCTTCTTCAGTTGTGTTGAACTTAAGTCCTAAGAGTCTAGCGATGTTAGCATATCTTTCATTAGCATCGTAAACGTTATATTTTGGCCAAGTTCCAAGTTTTTGTGGAATTTCACCATTATACATAACTACGAATGGTAATAAAACTGCATTGGTTCTTCCGTGTGGGACATGGAATAAACCACCAATCTTATGAGCCATTGAGTGGTTCATACCTAAGAAAGCATTAGCAAATGCCATACCAGCCATTGTGGAAGCATTGTGCATTTTTTCACGAGCTTCTAAATCGTTCTTACCGTTTTTAACACATCTTGGTAAGTATTTGAAGACCATTTGAGCAGCTTGAATAGCAAGAGCATCTGTATAGTCTGTGGCAAGCATACTGACATAAGCTTCAAGAGCGTGAGTTAAAACGTCCATACCAGTATCGGCTGTAACAGAAGCTGGAAGGTTAGTTGTAAATTCAGCATCAACAATAGCGATTGTTGGAGTTAATGAATAGTCTGTTAATGGGTATTTTTTACCATTAGCTTTATCGGAAATAACAGCAAATGGAGTAACTTCACTACCTGTACCAGAAGTTGTTGGGATACAGATAAGTTTGCTCTTCTTACCAAGTTCAGGATATTTGAAAGCTCTCTTTCTGATATCCATGAATTTTTGCTTTAAGTCATCGAAATTGACTTCTGGGTGTTCATAGAATAACCACATACCTTTAGCAGCATCCATTGCTGAACCACCTCCTAAAGCAATAATTGTATCTGGTTCAAAGGAAGTCATGAGTTCACAACCTTTCTTAACTGTTGTGATATCTGGATCTGGTTCAACATCTGTAAAGAGTTGAATTGTAACTTCGTTTCTTCTTAATTTAAGTTGATCAATAACTTTTTGTAAGAAGCCAAGTTGAACCATTGATTTATCAGTAACGATAAATACTTTGTTAACGTTCTTAGCATCTTTAAGATATTGAATACTGTTTCTTTCAATATAAATTTTGCTTGGAACTTTGAACCATTGCATATTATTTCTCCTCTTACCAATTCTCTTGATGTTAATTAAGTTAATAGCACTAACGTTACCACTGACACTGTTGTGACCATATGAACCACAGCCAAGGGTCATTGAAGGTAAATAGGAGTTATAAATGTTGCCAATACCACCGAAGGAAGTTGGTTGGTTCCAAATAATTCTGCAAGCTTTCATTCTGACACCGAATGCATCAACAAGTTTCTTGTCAGCAGTGTGAATACATGCAGAGTGTCCAAGACCATTAAATTCAACCATTGCTTCTGCTTTGTTGAAGCCGTCTTCTGTTGAATTTGATTTAATTAAAGCTAAAACTGGTGAAAGTTTTTCTCTTGACATTGGTTCTTCTGGACCAACTTTTGAACATTCAACCATTAAGATTGGAGTTTCTTTTGGTACAGTGAATCCAGCTCTTTCAGCAATTTCCCATGCTGGGTGACCAACGATTTGTGGGAAAACGCCAGTAACAACACCATCTTTATTTGGTTGGAACATTAGTTTTTCAAGCATAGCTTTTTCTTCTTTATTACAAAGATATGCGCCATACTTTTTAATATCTTTAACAAATTCGTTATAGATTTCTTTATCGATAATAGCAGCTTGTTCAGAAGCACAAACCATACCATTATCAAATGCTTTTGACATTAAAATGTCGTTTGCAGCTTGAGCAACATTACATGTTTTTTCAACATAAGCTGGAACGTTACCAGCACCAACACCTAAAGCTGGTTTTCCACAACTATAAGCAGCTTTAACCATGGAGTTGCCACCAGTTGCAAGAATACATGCAACACCTGGATGTTCCATTAAAGCGGTTGTAGCATCAAGTGATGGATGTTCAATCCATTGAATGCAGTTTTTTGGAGCGCCAGCTGCAACAGCAGCTTCTTCAATAATTTTTGCAGTTTCAACACAGCAATTTTGTGCATTTGGATGGAAACCGAAAATAATTGGGTTTCTAGTTTTTAATGAAATTAAGGATTTAAAAATAACTGTACTTGTTGGGTTTGTAACTGGAGTAACGCCAGCAATAACACCAAGTGGATCAGCAACTTCAGTAATACCAGTAACTGGGTCATCACTAATAACACCAACAGTTTTTAAATGTCTCATTGCATTGGTAATGTATTCGCATGCAAATAAGTTTTTAGTACATTTGTCTTCGAAAACACCTCTTTTGGTTTCTTCAACAGCAAGACGAGCAAGATATTCGTGGTGATCAAGAACTTTTGTTGAAACTTTAGCAACAATGTAATCGACTTGTTCTTGGTTAAGCTTTTCAAATTCGTCTAAGGCAGTAAGTCCTTTCTTAACTAAGCCATCAACTTCTTTGACTGCTTCAGGATTTAAAACTTTATCCATTTTTTAACCTCTCCTTTTCATTTTTAAAATAAAGTTCGTAGGATAAAACAGCAAGAGATGTTGCAAGATTAATGTTTGAGACAATAATATCTCTAGGAACATTAATTTTAGTTGGAGCAAAGTTCCAAATTGCTTTAATCTTTGCTTTTACTAATGCATCTGTAACCACTTGGGCTGCATATCCAGGTACAGTTATAATACCGATGTGAGCGTTTAATTCAGTCAAAACATCTTCATTTAACTGGCTTACATCGTAAACTGGTTTTCCATTAACTTCTTTGCCTTTAGCTAAAGGATTGTTATCAAAAGCGGCAACAATTCGCAATCCAAAATCTTCAAATCCTTTATAGTGCAAAAAAGCGGTACCTAAACTACCGACACCTACTAAAACAGCGTTAGAAACACGGTTGAAACCTAAAATTGTTTCAATATCAGAAATTAATTGTGATATTTTACGTCCTTTGTTTGGAACGCCGCTTTCAGAACTAATAGAAGCTATGTCTTTTCTAACTAATTCATTGTTTAAATCTAAGCAATCCGCCAAAGTCTGTGAATTCACAGTCTTTAAACCATTGCTTTCGAGATTTTTTAAAACCCAGAGATAATCTGGTAAACGATGTAATTGGTTTTTTGTAAGTCTCTCTTCTCTCATTCTCGTAAGTCGGTATTTTTTTACCGAAATAATATTACATAAACTCCAATCTTTTTTAAAGTGGAATTTAAAGAAAAACGCTGAAAA
>UQFQ01000021.1 GCA_900540395.1 uncultured Mollicutes bacterium
CCTATATAAGGAGTTTTACCATCTTCTCCGTCTTGTCCATCGTTTCCATTGGTTCCATCATTGCCACTAGCTTTAACTCCGGTATCTTGATCACCAATCCACCAATTACCATTTTCACCTATATAAGGAGTTTTACCATCTTCTCCGTCTTGTCCATCGTTTCCATTGGTTCCATCATTGCCACTAGCTTTAACTCCGGTATCTTGGTCACCAATCCACCAGTTGCCGTTTTCGCCTATATAAGGAGTTTTACCATCTTCTCCGTCTTGTCCATCGTTTCCGTCATTTCCGTCTTGACCTTTAAGTAAGTCTAAACTTATTAAGATTGACCAAGAGTCAGAATCTGATGTTTTCCATTCGATATTATCGCCGTTTACTCTAAGCTCAATACCATTTGTAGTAGGCACACCAGTGTTTTTACCATCTATATACCGATAATTATCTTGTATGTAAGGAGTGCTACCATCTTTACCATCAACTCCCATTGGAACTTTTAAAGTAGTGCCATCTGATAAAACTATGCAAGTATATTTTGTGCCATCTAATTCCTCTTCGTATACATTAGAAATGGCTAAATTTTTCTCGCTTAATTTAATTTTCGTATTAACGCCATTAACTATTAAGTTTCCATTTTCATCGATTTTAAAATTATCATTGTTATGGTCGTCGTCATTGTCACCAGGAATTTCAATAGGAGGAGTGTTTATATTTGGATCCTGATTTTCTCCTGCGCCACAAGAAACTAAACCTAAACATGATAAAAAAGCAATTGCCCATTTAAATTTAAATTTCATAAATAATCCTCTCGCTTTAATAATAAATCTTTATTTTTAAAATGGAATAAGTAATAAAATAACAAAAATATTCTTCAAAAATAAGGTCTGAATTTAATATAAAATCCCTGCAAAAATCTATTTAAATCGTTAAATTATGATATAAAATTTCTATATTCAGTGTGTGACATAATAGATTATATGCTTGATTGTGTCAGCACTAGAAACAGAAAAATAAGTGGACTAAAATTGGACTTTGTCGATTGCAAAAGAAGAAAAAGCACCAATTATGACATAGTAGATAATAAGAATTATTTAGAATTTTTTATGAATTTATGACCTTTTAAAATAGCGTCTTTTTCCCATTTAGGTGTTTCGCTAGACTCTAATTCATCTAGTAATTTTTTATCTTGTTTAGATAGTGATAAAGTATCAAATAAGTCCTGACGGTACTTTTTTGTTAAACGCAAAGATTCTTTTTTACGCCACATTTGAATAGCTTTATGATTGCCAGAATATAAAATATCGGGAACTTTTTGTCCTTCAAAATCATATGGCTCTGTAAATTGAGGATATTCAAGTAGTGAGTTTTCAAAACTTTCTTCTTGAGTACTTTCTTTAGTGATTACTCCATCTTTTAATCTAGAGACAGAGTCAATAAGCGCAAGAGCAGCGATTTCTCCACCTGTTAAAATATAATCACCAATTGATATAATTTCATCAAAATATGAGTAAACTCTTTCATCAATTCCTTCGTAGTGACCACATAAAATTAAAATATCGTCATAATTTTGTGCTAACTCTTTAGCCTTTTCTTGTTTATAAGTTTCTCCTCTAGGCGAAAGTAAAATCTTATGGGTTGTAGGTGTAGAATTAGCCTTTAAAGCATCAATTATTGGTTGACATTTCATGATCAAACCAGCTCCACCACCAATTGGAGGAGTGTCAGTTCGATTATATTTATCTTTTGTATGATCACGAATATTAATTAATTTAACTTCAATTAATTTATTGCCAATTGCTCTTTTTAAAATTGAGGAGTTTAAAACTCCTTCAAACATTTCAGGAAAAAGTGTAAGAATTTTAAAAATCATTAATCTATTAAACCTTCTATTAAATGGATAATAATTCTTTTATTTTCGAGATCGATTTTCTGTACAAAGAAATCATTAAAAGGAACAAAAAAGTGGCCTTTTGCATGTTTTTTTGAAATTTTAAGGGTGATTTGCGCAGGAAATTCTTCAACAGAAGCAATAGTTCCTAACTCATTATTTTCCTCATCGAAAACATGTAATCCGATTAAATCAGAATAGTAAAATTCATTTTCATTTAATAATCTTTCGTCTTTTAAAGCAAAAAGTTCTTTGCCAATAAAGGGAGTGATTAGATTTATATCTTCATAGTCTTTAAAAGAAATTACTTCAATATTTCCACCTTTAGAGTAGTGAGTTTTAATTGTTAAAGGAATATATTGATCATTTTCTTTTAAATAGAGTTTGTTTCCTTTTTTATATCTAATATCTTTAAAAGAAGTATAAGAATATACTCTCATTTCTCCGTTTAAACCAAGAGGTTTTAATATTTTACAAACTAATAAATATTCTTCCATAAATTAAACATAAAAAAGGAAGGAGATTACTCTCCATCCTTTTGATTTTCGCCTTCAAATGATTCGAATTTAATAAAAACTTTTTTACCTTCAAGTTTACCAGCGATGGAAACAATATCTCTAATTGAATTAGCAATACAACCTTTTTTGCCAATTAAGCGAGCAATATCTTCGCTTGGTGCACAGATTAAGAAAGTTAAATCACTGTTTTTGGTTTCATCATTGATTTCTCTAATAAGAATTGATTCTGGATTAGAGACAAATGAATCAACAATGGTGTGAATTAAGTTTTTATAATCCATTGTTATTTAGCCTCTTTTGTTGATTTTGTTGAAACAACCTTAGCTTTTTTGACTGCGTTTTTAGCTTTTTCTTCTTTAGCCTTAACGATTAAACCTTTAGCGGTTAAAATGCCTTTAATTGTGTCAGAATATTGAGCACCAGCAGTTAACCATTTTAAAGTTAATTCTTCGTTTAAAGTAGCGTTAGCAATACCTTTTTTTGGATCATAGGTACCTAAATTTTCAAGGTATCTACCATCTCTTGTATATCTGCTATCAGCAACAACGATTCTATAAAATGGTAAGTGTGTTCTACCTTCTCTAGCTAATCTAATTTTTACTGCCATAATAAATTTCTCCTTTGCTCGAATATAATAGTTCAAATAGATAAATGGTGTCAAGTAAAATTACTTAACATTCAATGAAAAAATTATCATTGATTTTTATAAGCGATATTGATATTATTTTTGAGCACGTAAAGTGCTTCAAGTGTTCCAATGTAAATAGTCACTTTATAAGAACATTTTATAGAACGAGTTGATAGGAGGAAAGAGAGATGAATACAAACTTAATTAAAGAAGTACAAGCTACTCAATTAAGAACCGACTTCCCTTCATTTAAAGCTGGTGATACTGTCAGAGTTAACGTTAGAATCGTTGAAGGTGGCAAAACAAGAATTCAAGCTTTTGAAGGTGTTGTTATTGAAAGACGTGGACATGGCGTTGGAGAAACATTCATGGTTCGTAAAATGTCTGATAAAATTGGCGTTGAAAGAATCTTCGGTGTCCATTCACCAAACGTTGTTAGCGTTGAAGTATTAAAAATTGGTAGAGTAAGAAGAAGTAAGATTTTCTATCTTCGTGAAAGAAGCGGTAAATCTGCAAGAATTAAAGAAGTTCTTAAAAAATAAATTACTAATTAAAAACATTTATATTGATTGTGTGACTAAAACGGTGGAGTTAAACCCATCGTTTTTTTATAATTAAATAGTTAATTATAAAAAGGATTAAAAATGAGCGAAAAAGAAACGAAGACAACTAACATAAACTGGTTCCCTGGGCATATGAAAAAAGCCTACGTGAAAATTGAAGAATATTTAAAAATGATTGATTTTGTAATCATTGTTTTAGATGCTCGTGCTCCATTTTCTAGTGCTAATGATTATTTAATTAAAGTTTTTGCCCAAAAACCTAAATTGTATTTACTTAACAAGGAAGATTTAGGTGATCCTAAATCAACTAAATTTTGGCTAAATTATTATAATAAAGAAGAAATTCGCTCTATTGCCATTAACTCTAAAAAAAGTTTAAAGAAAGAGCTAGAGAATCAATTAGTTTATTTAACAGAAACAAAAAGACAGAAAAACTTAAAAAAAGGAATTAAAAATTCTATTTATAAAGGGATGATTGTTGGTATTCCTAATGTTGGTAAATCAACAATTATTAATCAATTAATTGGGAAGAAGAGGGTTGAAACAGCTAATAAACCAGGTGTAACTCGCTCAGTAAATTGGATCAAAATTTCAAAAGAATATTTTATTATGGATACTCCTGGCATATTAACTCCACGTTTTGAAAATGAAGAAGAATCAATAAAATTAGCTTTATTAGGTTCAATACGTCAAGAAATATTACCTCTTGATTCTTTAATTAAATATGGTGTTGATTTTTTAAAGAAATATTACCCAGAAGAATTATTGAATTATTTAGATGAAAAAGTTGATTTAAAATACTTAGAATCGATTGAATCAACTGATGTTATAAAAGTAATTGCTAATAAATTTATGCCAAGATTAAAAGATGGTGTTTTAAACATAGATCAAGCAAAACTCAAGTTTTTAAATGATTTTCGCAATTCGCAAATTGCTAAACTCTGCCTTGATAAAGAGGACCAATATGCTTAATTTTGAAGAAAATTATTATACAGAAAAGGTAAATTTTATTGTTGGTGTTGATGAAGCAGGACGAGGGCCACTATGTGGTCCAGTTGTAGCTGCTTGCTGCATTCTTCCAAAAGAATATAAAAATGAACATATAAATGATTCAAAAAAACTTAGCGAGAAAAAAAGAGAAATAGCTTATAAGGAAATTATTGAAAATGCTTTAGATTATGGAATTGGAATAGTTGATGCTAAGCGAATTGATGAAATTAATATTTATGCAGCGACAAAAGAAGCAATGCACATAGCTATCTCAAAATTAAAGATTTCTTATGATTTAATTTTGACTGATGCAATGAAACTACAAAATGAAAAGGTTGAAGTTATACCTTTGATAAAAGGTGATGCTAAATGTGAATGTATCGCTGCAGCAAGTATTATAGCTAAGGTAACAAGAGATCATATTTTAGAAGAATATGACAAAAAATATCCTCAATATGGCTTTAAGTCTCATAAAGGATATGGCACAAAAAAGCATATTGAAGCGATTAAACAATATGGAATTATTAAAGATTTTCATCGAGAAAGTTATGAACCAATAAAATCTTTAATAAAAAATAAACAAATTTAAAATTCTTTTAATTTTTTCTTCCTAAACTCCTTTATATATGTGAAAGGGTTTTTTTATTTATGGTTGTATCGACTAAAGAAGTTTTAGGAGCCTTATCATTTAAATATGATGGAGATTGGGAAAAAGTCTATAATGCGCTAAAAAACAAAATCTTCTTGAGTGACGAAGAAGTTCAAAATTATAGAAACAAAATATCTACCGATTATATTTTTGTAACCTCTAAAGACTATCCTCGTTCATTTATTAATGAATTACATTGTCCACCAATAGTTATTTATTATAAAGGTGATTTATCTTTATTAACTGAAAGACGAAATTACAATTATATTGGTATTGTTGGTTCACGTGAGGCCTCAAATTATGGACGTGAAGGCGTTAGAGAAATAGTAAAAGGTTTACCTAAAGAAAGCGTTATTGTTAGTGGTTTAGCTAGGGGGATTGACCGCGAAGCTCATGAAGCGGCACTTGATAACGGATTAAAAACGATTGCAGTTTTAGGTAGTGGAATCGACTACATTTTTCCAAAAGAAAATGCCTGGCTTTATAAAAGGATAATAGATGAAGGAGGGCTGATTTTAAGCGAATATCCCTGTTCCACTCAGCCAAAGCCTGATCAATTTGTCTTTAGAAATAGAATAGTTGCAGCAATCTCTGATTTTTTACTAATTGGTGAAGCTTATGAAAGAAGCGGTAGTTCAACTACTGTTAATTATGCTCTACAGGCTGGTAAAAACGTCGGTTGTATTCCTTATCCTAGAGGGAAAAATAGTTTATGTAATCGTTTGATTAAAGATGGCGCTGCTTTAATTGAAAGCGCAAGTGATTTACTTAATGAGATTAGGAGGTAAAAAGATTTGATTGTTTATCAAGTAAATAAAAAAGATTTAGAAGAAAGTGATTTTCAAAATGTTCGAAAGATTAAATATTCTGGTGATAATTTAATCATTGTTCAGATTCCACCGCGTGATAATCCAGGTCAAGAGAGAAAGAAAATTGTAATACATTCTCCGGCTAGTGATTATAACTGGGAACTATTTAGAAAGGTTTATTTTAAAAATTCAACAATTTCTAATATATAAGATATATTAGAGGAAAATGAGTGAAATATTTGCTTTGACAAAAATATAAAGTGAATTTATATTTAACAAGCGGAGAAAATGTAAATGAAGCTTGTTATTGTCGAATCACCTACAAAAAGTAAAACTATTGGCCATTATTTAGGATCAGATTATGTTGTTGAAGCTAGCGTTGGCCATATTCGCGATTTAGCTATTTCTGGTAAAGGTGGTTTTGGCGTCGATGTTGAACACGATTTTAAACCTACTTACGTAATTGACGACGACAAAAAAGATATTGTTAAGAAATTACAAGATTTAAAGAAGAAAAGTGACGAAGTTATTCTTGCAACCGACCCTGACCGTGAAGGAGAAGCTATCGCTTGGCATTTAGCTACAGTTTTAAAATTACCTATAGAATCTACTAAAAGATTAGAATTTCATGAAATTACTCGTGAGAGTATTAAAAATGCAATTGAAGCTCCACGAGTAATTGATTTAAATTTGGTTCATTCTCAAGAAACTAGACGTATTATAGACCGTATAATTGGTTTTAAGCTTTCAGCTCTTTTAAAATCAAAAATTCGTAGCCAAAGTGCAGGACGTGTTCAAAGCGTTACTTTAAAAATGATCGTTGAACACGAAAAAGAAATTAATGAGTTTAAAAGCGAAGAATATTGGACCCTTGAAAGTTCAATTTTACATGAAAACAAAAAATATAAATTGAATTTAACTAAAATCAATAACGAAGAGCCAAAAATGCCTAATAAGGAAAAGGCAGATGAAGTTTTAAGTTACACTAAAGAAAATGTAGTAGTTTCTTCAATTAGTGAAAGCCAAAGAAGTATAAGTTCTAAAGAACCTTATAGAACTTCGACCTTGCAACAAGATGCTTTCACTCGTTATGGTTTTAAAACTAAAGAAACAACTTTCTTAGCTCAACAACTTTATGAAGGTATTGAAATTGATGGCAATCTTGTTGGTTTAATTACTTATATTAGAACCGATAGCACTAAGCTTAGTGATATTTTTGTTGCACAAGCAAAAGATTTTATTATTAGTAAATATGGAGAAAAATATTACAAAGGACAAAAAGGTGTTAAAGATGTAAGAGGTGCACAAGATGCTCACGAAGCCATTCGTCCAACAAATCTTGAATTAACTCCTGCAAAAGTTAAACCATTTGTTAAAGATCATGTTTATAAACTTTATAAAATGATTTATGAAAGAACTTTAGCTTCTTTAATGACTAATAAAGTTTTACAAACAACAACAATTACTTTTAAAAACTCACATTTAGAGTTTGAACTTAAAGGTAATCGTGTTATTTTTGATGGCTATAATATTATTAAATTCGATGATAATGAGACAAGCGTCTTGCCTAAGTTTAATGAAGGTACTAGCTATGAATTACTAGATGTAAAGACTGAACAAAACTTCACAAAACCTCCAGCAAGATATACTGAAGCCAAAATTGTTAAATTAATGGAAGAAAAGGGAATAGGACGTCCTTCAACTTATTCAGCAACCATTCAAACTTTACTTGCTAGAAAATATGTAACAAGTGAAAAAGGATTCCTGGTTCCTACTGAACAAGGCATTCTTACAAGCAATGTTTTGAATAAGTATTTTAAAGATTTGATGAATACAGAATACACTGCTGAAATGGAAACAAGCCTTGATAAGATATCAATTGGCGAAGCAAGTGAATTAGAAGTTATTAAAGATTTTTACTATCCATTTATTGAACATTTTGATGAAGTTAAAGAAGTGATGTATAAAGAGCCTCTAAAGCCAACTGGTGAAAAATGTCCTTTATGTGGAGGAGACCTAGTTTATAAGACTGGTAAACATGGTGAATTTATTGGCTGTTCTAATTACCCAAGTTGTAAGTATGTTAAAAAAGAAGAAAAAGAACAACCAAAAGAAACTGGTAGACTTTGTCCAAATTGTGGAGCTCCTTTGCTTATACGTAAAAACAAAAGAGGCCAAGAATTCATTGGCTGTTCTAACTATCCTAGCTGCCGTTATGTAGAATCTATTAATCAACCTGAAGAGCCAAGTGAAGAAAAATTTTGTCCTGAATGTGGTGCTAAAATGGTTGTAAAATATTCTCGTAGAGGAAGATTCTGGGGTTGTTCAAACTATCCAAATTGTAATCATATGGAGCCATATAGAAAGAAAAATGTCAGTAAAAATTAAAATAATTGGAGCTGGATTAGCTGGTGTTGAAGCTGCAAATTACCTTGCAAATTGTGGTTATTTTGTTGATTTGTACGAAAAAAGACCAGTAGTTTCTTCGCCTGCTCATCACACAAATCTTTTTGGCGAACTTGTTTGCTCAAATTCTTTAAAAAGCAAAAAAGAAGATAATGCTTGTGGGATATTAAAGGAAGAAATTGATAGTTTAGGCTCTTTAATGATGGAAGCAAGTAGAGCAAGCGAAGTTCCTGGCGGCGATTCTTTAGCTGTTGATAGAACGATCTTTGCTAATTACATTACTGATAAGATTAAAAATAATAAAAACATTAAAATTCATTATGAAAATATTGAATCACTTGATGTTAATGATGGTTATACATTAATTTGTACAGGACCTTTAACTGATAAAATTTTATTAGATGAGATTAATCGAATTTCTGGAGAAAATTCATCGGGTTTTTTTGATGCAAGTGCCCCAATTATTTATAAAAACTCAATTAATTTTGAAAAAGTTTTTATCAAAGGGCGATACGACCAAAAAGAAGAAGGTTATATAAATTGTCCAATGAATAAAGATGAATACATGAAGTTTTATCATGAGCTAATTAATGCCAAGAAGGCTCCTCTTCATGATTTTGATACTCAGTATTTTGAAGGCTGTCTTCCTGTAGAAATTATTGCTTCAAGAGGAATCGACACACTAAGATTTGGGCCTTTAAAGCCAAAAGGCTTAGAACATAATGGTCAGGAATTTTATGCAGTTGTTCAACTTAGACAAGATGACTTAATTGGTGATTTTTATAACATGGTTGGTTTTCAAACTAACTTGACTTATCCTGAACAAAAACGTGTGTTTTCTTTAATACCAGGACTTGAAAATGCTAAATTTGCTCGATATGGATTGATGCATCGAAATTCATATGTTTTTGCTCCTAAAGTTTTAAATACTGATTTAAGTATGAAAAAAGCCAAAAACGTTTTTATTTGTGGGCAATTAAGCGGAGTTGAAGGATATGTAGAGAGTGCTTCAACCGGCTTACTTGCGGCCTATTATTTACGTCAAAGAATAGAAAAGAAAGAATTGAAAGAATTATCCTTTTATTCAATTTTAGGTGCTTTAACTCGCTATATTACGCATACTGGAGCAAACAATTTTCAACCAATGAATGCTAATTTTGGTATTGTTTACAAAGCCAATAAAGATCCTAAGCCTCTAGTTAGAAAGCGAGCTTTAAAAGCGATTGATGATTTTAAAAGGTATACCAATGGCAATTGATTACGTTCAGGAATTTTATAATTATTTACGTCTGGAACTAAACTTATCAATTAATACGGTTAAATCATATATTTTTGATGTAAATTTATTCATGACTTTTATCGGCAAAGAAGGTGTAGATATTACCGAAGTTGATAAAAATGTTATTCGAAACTTTATGAGCGAAAGACTTGAACACACGACTTATCGCGGAAATTTAGAAAGTGAAAGAAGTTTAAGTCGAAGAGTTTGTGCTTTAAGAAAATATTTTAAATTTTTGTATACAAAAGAATACCTTAAATCTAATCCATTTATTGGAATATCTTCGCCAAAAAAGAGAGTCAAAAATCCTGATGTTTTATATGCGTCTCAAATCCAAAAGTTATTAGAACTTAATCGACAAAGAAATGATAAGCTTGCATCAAGAGATCAAGCCTTGCTTGAGTTAATGTATTGTAGTGGATTACGTTGTTCTGAAGTTGTTTCTTTAAATATTACTCAAATTGATTTTCCACACCGAACAATTTTAGTTAAAGGTAAGGGAAATAAAGAAAGAGTTGTTCCTTTTTCAGAAAGTGCTAAAGCATGTCTTTTAGATTATGGCAGAAATTTAAGGAAAGAATTAGAAAAGCAAGCTGGTAAAAGATCTCAATATTTCTTTTTAAATTCTAAGGGCGACAAACTAACAACTCGCGGTCTTGAATATATCATGCATTCAATTATTAATAAAACTGGCTTGAGTCTAGGATTTAATTTACATCCTCATGCTTTAAGACACTCATTTGCTACAAGTTTATTAGAAAACGGAGCTGATTTACGTATAATACAAGAATTGCTTGGCCATTCTTCAATAAACACAACGCAAATTTATACTCATGTTTCTAAAGAAAATTTAAAAAATCAATACGAAGAATTCTTCCCAAAGAAAGATAGTAAAAATACTAAAAAAAGCGATAATAATGGCATTTAATGCTTGTTTATTGCTCAATTTTTGATCAAATTTTCACTCTTAAGTCGCTATTGAATGAGAGTATGATTTAGTGTAAAATAAATAGACTTTTGCGAGCGCAAAAGAATACACACATTATGGATTCCTCTTCCGAGTCTGAATTATTCAGGGAAAAGGTTCGAAATAATGGAGGTTTTAACAAATTGGAGGTCGCCAAAATGGCAGAAGAAAAAACAGTCGCTAACCTCAGCGAAGAAAAAGTAGAGGAAGTAAAAGCTGAAACAAACATTATGGACACTATTGTTCATGATGAAAATGCTGAAGTCGTTACATTAAGAAAATTATTAGAAGCTGGTGTTCATTATGGCCATCAAACAAAAAGATGGAATCCAAAAATGAAACCATACATCTATTGTGGAAGAAATGGTATTTACATTATCGACTTAAACAAATCTAAAGATGCTTTAACTAACGCTTATAAAAAACTCGAAAGCATTGTATTAGAAGGTGGAAAAGTTCTTATTGTTGGTACAAAAGATAATGTTAAAGAAATCGTTAAGAGCGAAGCTGAAAGAAGCGGTTCTTTCTACATTACAAATAGATGGTTAGGCGGTATTTTAACTAACTTTAAGACAATTCAAACAAGAATTAGAAGATTAAAAGACTTAGAAAGTGCTCAAGAAGATGGTTCATGGGAAAAACTTCCTAAGAAAGAAGTTATCGCTTTAAATAAAGAAAAAGAAAAACTTGCTAAAAACCTTGAAGGTATCAAGGAAATGAGAAAAATTCCTAATGCCTTAATCGTTGTTGATCCAACTGTTGAATACAATGCAGTTAGAGAAGCTAACAAGTTAAATATTCCTGTTTTTGCAATTTGTGATACAAATTGTGATCCAGATGGAATTGATTATGTTATTCCAGGCAATGATGATGCAACAAAATCAGTTCAACTTATTATTGGTATTTTAAACGATGCTATTGTTGAGGCTAAAGGTGGTATTGCTGAAGTCGCTTATACAAAAGACGAAGGTGAAGCTTTAACCATGAAAGATGCTATCAGACAAGCTGATAGAGAAAATGCATTAAGACTTGCTGCTAGAAGAGAAATGCAAAGAGAAAAGCTTGAAAAAGAAAGACAAAGAAGAGAAAGCTTCCTTGCTAAACAACAAGCTGCTCAACAACAACAAAGCGTTGAAAACAAAAAAGTCGAAAAAACTGAAAAAGTAGCCGAAAACAAAGCTGCTTAATTGGAGGTAAATATGGCAGTTAATGTTGAATTAATTAAAATTTTACGTGATAGAACAGGCGCAGGCATTATGGATTGTAAAAATGCTCTTGCTGCTTGTGAAAACGATGTCGATAAAGCTTGCGATTGGTTAAGAGAAAAAGGTATTGCTAAACAAGCTAAAAAGGCTGATAGAATTGCAGCTGAAGGCTTGGTTTTAGTTCATACTTGCGAAAAATGTGGCAAAGCTTCAATCGTTGAAGTTAACTGTGAAACAGACTTCGTTTCTAAAGCTGATCCATTTAGAGATTTAGTTAATGCATGTGCTGAAACAGTTTTAAAAGAAAACTGCAAGACAGTTGAAGAAGCTGTTGAAAAAACCGCTCCTTTATTCACAGATGCAACTGTTAAACTTGGTGAAAAATTAAGTTTCAGAAGATTTGAAATCGTTGAACCAAGCGCTGATGAAAAAGTTTATTCTTATATTCACATGGGTGGTAAAATTGGCGTTTTAGTTGTTTTAGCAAAAGATGATGCTGAACTTGGTAAAGGTCTTGCTATGCATATTGCTGCAAACAATCCAAAGTTTGTTCATTTCACTGATATTCCATCTGCTCAAATTGAAAATGAAAAGAATATTCAAATTGAAGCTTGTAAAAACGATCCAAAACTTGCTGGAAAACCAGAAGTTGCTTTAAAGAAAATTGTTGAAGGCAAAGTCAATAAATTCTTCTCTGAATCTGTTTTAGATGAACAATCTTATTTACTTGATCCAGAAAAGAGTGTTGCTCAAGCTTTAAAAGAAAAAGGAAATTCTGTTGTTAAATTCATTCGTTACCAAGTCGGTGAAGGAATTGAAAAGAGACAAGAAAATTTCGCTGAAGAAGTTGCAAAACAAGCAAACTAATTTCAATTGTTAATTTTAGGTCCGTCTCTAAAGGCGGACCTTTTTAAAAAAAGCAAAATGATGCCATTTTAATGAATTTTGCACTCTTAATAGATACTTTTTGATATAATTTTGTTATGAATAATTTTAAGTACAAAAGAGTAATCCTCAAAATTAGTGGGGAAGCTTTAGAAGATACAACTTCTAGACTAATATTAGACGCCAAAAAACTTAATGCTATTGGCTCCTTAATTAAGACAATGGTTGACAATAAAATTAAGGTTGGAGTTGTTTGCGGAGCCGGAAATATTTTTAGAGGAAGAATTGCTGAAGAAGCAGGAATCAATCCAATAGATGGTGATTACATGGGAATGACCGGGACCATTATTAATTTAAAGGCAATTTCTAGTATTTTAAATAAACTAGGTGTTAAGAATGTTTTAATGAGTTCCCTTGCTTTAGAGGATGTCGCTCCAAAATATGATTTGAATAAAGCTAGAGAAGCTTATGAGAATAATGAAGTTGTCTTGTTTGCTGGTGGTTTAGGTAGACCACAAATTACAACTGATACAACCGTTGCTAAAAGAGCTTTAGAAGTTGGAGCAGATGTTATTCTAGCCGGTAAAAATGGAGTAGATGGAGTATATACTGCTGATCCAAATAAAGACAAGAATGCAAAATTTATTAAAGAAATTTCTTATCGTGACGTTATTAAATCGAATTTAAAAGTCATGGATAAAGAAGCAATTGAGTTACTTCAAGATAGTGATATAGCTACAAGAGTATTTTCAATGGAGAACATGGATAATTTTATCAAGGTAATTAAAGGTGATGACCTTGGTACAACTATAAAGAAGGAGTAAATTTATGGATATTTTAGACGAATTACAAGAAAAGATGGAAAAATCCGTCGAATCTTTAAAAGCTAATCTTAATACTTTAAGAACTGGTAGAGCAAATGCTGCTTTATTAGATAATCTTTATTGTGATTATTATGGCGAAAAGATGTTAGTTAATCAAATTGCCGCAGTTAAAGTTCCTGAACCAAGACAACTTTTAATTATGCCTTATGATGCTGGCGATATTAAAAGTATTGTTGCTGCAATTAACGCTAGTGAAATTGGAATTAATCCAATTGTTGATGGAAAACAAATTAGATTAATTGTTCCTGCATTAACTGAAGATAGAAGAAAAGAACTTGGTAAAAAAGCCAAAGGATATGGCGAAGAATGCAAGGTTGCAATTCGTAATATTCGTCGTGATGCAATGGATAAAATCAAAAAAGATGAATCCTATACTGAAGATACTCTTAAAAAAGAAGAAGAATCAATTCAAAAATTAACTGATCAATTTGTTAAAAAAGTTGATGAAATTATAAAAGAAAAAGACAGCGAAATTATGTCTATTTAAACAAAATGGCAGATATAGAAAAAGATAATAGCAAAACTAAAGCAAGTCTTGACTCAAGTAGTGCCGACCCTGTTAATTCAAATTTAACTAGTAAAAAACAGCACTACATGAATAATTTAAATTTAGATACTAAAAATTCGATGAAGAATAGAATTTTAGTATCTATCTTTTTAGTACTTATTTGTGTGCCTTGCATAGTTCTTGGTAATTATGTTTTTGCTGTTTTAATTTTACTTGCTAGCTCAATTGCTTGTCATGAGATTATAAAAGCCCCTCAATCGATTGAACATAAGTTCTCAAATTTAATATACATCTTCTCTTATTTGATGATGTTTATATTAATTTATTGGGTTATTGTGAAAAATAACCTCGTAGAACTTGGACAAAATCCTGAAAATTTTGTTTTTGATTTGTCATCACAATTTAATGGGCCACGTATTTCACTAACTTCATTTTTTATTTGCATGGCCTTTTTCTTTTTAAATGTAATTATTGATAAAAACTTTTCAATACATGATGCCTTCTATTTTGTAACAATGCTATTTATTGTTTCGGTTGGTTTTCAATCAATATTATATTTAAGATATTGTCCATTTACATATTCTTATGAGTTGAGTGGTGGCTTATCTTGGACATATTATAGTGCTCCTGCTGAATTTAGATATGGACAATCAATTCTTCTTATTATGTATATGTTAATTGGAACATGTATGAATGATGTTGGAGCTTATTTTATTGGCGTATTATTTGGAAAACACAAAATGAGTCCTCGAATATCACCAAAGAAAACTTATGAAGGATTATTTGGTGGTATTATCATTTCTTTTGTTTGTAGTGGCCTATTCGCTTTAATCTTAGACCTATGCAATGTACCAATTTTAGCTGGGATTCTCGATATTAGCCATTTTTACAATATTATTATTCTTAGCTTATTAATTCCACTCTGTGCCGTATTTGGTGATTTAATTTTTTCAGCAATCAAAAGATATTACAAAATCAAAGATTTTGGAACTGCTTTAAAGAGTCATGGTGGAATTTTAGATCGTTTAGATTCAATCCTTATCGTTTCAATAATGATGTCTTTATTCATTGAAGTTATGTCTAAGGATTGGAATTTTATGTCTACTGGAATCTATTGATTTCATGAAAAATATTTTACTTCTTGGCGGAAGTGGTTCTATTGGAACCCAAACAATTGATGTCATTAATAAATATAATAGTCGATTTAATTTGACTGGTATTTCAGTTGGAAATAGAACTGAAATTCTTGAAGAATTAATTAAAAAGTATGCAAATCTCAATTATTTTTGCTTAAAAAACCAAAAAGATTACTTGTATTTTAAAAATAAATATCCAGATAAACACTTTTATTATGGCGATGAAGGCCTTCTTAAAATAATTAATGAGTGTCCTTGTGATATGGTTGTTAATGCTCTTATTGGCTTTGTTGGATTTTTGCCAACCATTGAATGTTTAAAGTTGAACAAAATTCTTTGTTTGTCTAATAAAGAAAGTTTGGTTGTTGGAGGAGAAATTGTTAATAAATATTTAAAAGAAGGAAAAGGGAAACTTTATCCAATCGATTCTGAACATGTTGCAATTTCTAAATGTTTATATGGTAAAAGCTCTGAAGACCTCGATAAGATTCTCATTACAGCAAGTGGAGGACCTTTTTTCTTTTATGAAAAAGATCAATTTAAAAATATTACACCAGAACTTGCTTTAAATCATCCAACCTGGAAAATGGGTAAAAAGATTACAATTGATAGTTCAACGATGATGAATAAGTGTTTTGAAATTATCGAAGCCCATTATCTATTTAATGCTCCTGGAGATAAAATCGAGCCTATCGTTGATAGAAAAAGTCACGTTCATTCTATGGTAAAATTTAAAAATGGCGATATTTATCTACAAGTTGGCCCAAGTGATATGCGTATTCCAATTTATTACGCTTTAAATGAAGGAAAATGCGATAATGGCGCAATTTTTGAAGATGTAGAAATTAATACATTTGATAAATACATATTCTTTGAAATGGATTATGAGAAGTTTCCTCTTATCAAATATGCATGGGAATGTTTAAAAATTGGTGGTAATTATGGCGCTGTGTTAAATGCAGCAAATGAAGTGCTTGTTAATGCTTTCTTAAATAATGAAATTAACTATATCACTATACAAACAATTCTTGATAAAATTATGAAAGCGTACTCTTTTATGGAGGCGCCATCTGTTGAAGATTTAGTGAAAACTGATTTAGAAGTTAGAAAATTAACAAAGGAATATATAACCAAAGATGCAATTTAATATTTTACTTTCATTCAATTGGAATACAGTTTTATCTTTATTGCTATTTTTTATAGCATTAGGAGTTTTAGTCACGATTCATGAATTCGGACATTTTTTAGCTGCTAAATCTTTTAAAGTTTATTGTACTGATTTTTCTATTGGCTTTGGACCTAAGATTGTAAAAATTAAAAGAGAAAAACGGGAAACAACTTTTTCAGTTGGAATTCTTCCACTTGGTGGTTATGTTTCAATGCTTGGAGAAGATGATGAAGAAAGCGTTCCTGAAGGAATAGTTGTCCCAAAAGAAAGAACTTTAATCGGAGTTGCTCGATATAAGAGAATCATTATTATGTCTGCTGGCATTATAATGAACTTTGTTTTAGCTTATATTATTTTCTTTATTAGTGCTTCTTGTTTTCCGCAAGTCATGGCTAATTCATGGTATTTAGTTGGTGATAATCCTGGAATTGTTTCTTTAACTACTGAAGCAACATTTAATAACAATGATCAACTTGTACCTGCTGATTTTTATTATCGTGATGGGAAGTTTTATGAAAGAGGTGATTCAAGCTTAGTGAATCCTTCTGAATCAGAAGCTCTTCATGTTTTAAATAAGGGTGACTTTACCATTGAAGGAGATGAAAGTGGTAAAAAGTATATTGCTGCTTTATCTTATTCTTTAGCAGGAGGAGTCAATAATACAGATATTTCAAAAAATATTTTCCTTTATGAAAGCTCTGGAACTTCAATTGTTGAAGGTAGTGCATATTTTGCACCATCTTTTAATGAAAATGGCGAGCCTATTCGTTATACTCATTCTAATGAAACAAACGGAAATAAATTTATAATCGAAGCCTATTTTGCTGATGCTCTTGATTCGACTTTAGAAATTACTAATCCTGATCAAAGTATTGAATATGCTAGAGAAGATGATGCAAATAAAACCTTACTTTTATATCCTTGTCAAATTACTTTAGAAAGTGATGGAGTTGCTTTTAAGCCACTTAATGTAAGTTTTTATAAATATGATTATTGGTATGGTTGGCAATCTTTTGCTGTAGCTGGAGAAGATTGGGCTCAATCAACAACTTTAATTGCTCAAGCTTTAGGTAATTTATTTGTTGGTCAAGGCTGGGATCAACTTGGCGGACCTTTAGCTATTTTTTCTCAAACAACTGATATTTTACAAAACAATCCTTTTTATACTTATTTAAATACGTGGGGAACACTTAGCGTTAACTTAGCTTTATTTAATTTGCTTCCATTTCCTGGACTTGATGGGTGGCAAATCCTTGTTGAAATTGTTGAAGGATCTGTTAATGGAATTAAAAGAGCAAAATATAATGCCGAAAAGAAAATTAAAGAAATTAAAACTAATGATAAACCACTTGATACAAATACCATTGAAACTCAACCAAAACTTCAAGAAGAAGTCGTAACTACTAATAAAGATGTAAGTTTAACTATTGGTAAAGAACAAAAAGAAAATAAAGGCTTTGTCGAATGGCAAATTCCTGCCAAAGTTAAAAGTATTATGTCTTTAATAGGTTTAGGACTTTTAATGCTTCTCATGATTTTTGTTTTAATTAAAGATATTTTCATGGTGTTTTAAAAATGCAAGAAAGAACTATAAGATTTTTACATTCAATTGGAATTGAAGATATAGATGATTATGATTTAGATTTTGAAGCCATTACCAAAAGTAAATATTATCCTAATCATTTTGTTTTTTCGGTTAAAAAGAAAACTCCGTGGGAGTATAAAAAACTTGATCAATTTTTAAATGGTCTAAGGAACATTACTTCTTATAATTATGAATTTAACTTTGTTTATGATGTTAAACCAGATGCAAACAGTATTTTTTCGTTAATTAAAGAATGGTATTTTAATCATGAATATAAGGAATTATTACCAGAAGATTTTAGTAAAGCTTCTTTAGATGGAAACGAAATAACATTATATGCAAATAATGATCATAATGATCTCTTTTTAAAATTAATTCCTGATATTGAGTCGTTTTTATCTTTTATTTCTTACCCTAATAAAATTAAGATTGAAATGAATAAAGAAGTCGAAGATAAAATGCCTTGGGAAGATGATACAAGCGAAAATAAAGAAGAAAAGGTTGTTTATACTAAGGAATTAGTTGAAGCCGAAAATAATCAAATAAACCAAGACGCTGAAGAAGAAACCGCCAAGATAATTGCTAAAAACTATCAAGACATGCTTTATGAACGTTCTCAAAAAGATATGTTTAAGCGTGGCGGATATGTTTTTGTACCGATTGATCAAATCGATTCTAATAGTGAAGCGGTCGATTTCAATGGTTATGTTTTTGAAAAGAAAGATCCTCGTGTTTCTAAAAAAGGAAATACTATTTTAAGCATTGGTGTTGCTGATAAAAATAGCAGCAATGGTGCAATTTATGTTACTTTAATTTCTAACCCAAGAAGTATGCCTGTTGAAAGCTTTTCTTCAATCAAAGTTGGGATGAATATCAGAATTAAAGGTAAAGTTGGGCTTGATCGTTTTGGCAAAAATTTATATGTTTTAGCTCATTATTTTTACCCTCTTCCTGATGACCCTTTAAGAGATGATAATGCAGTTGAAAAAAGAGTCGAGCTCCATTTACATTCAAAAATGAGTGATATGGATGGAGTTACAAGTATTAGTGATTATTGTAAACTCGCTAAGCATATGGGACATAAAGCAATTGCTTTAACTGACCATGGTGTTGTTCAAGCTTATCCTGAAGCTCAAAAAGCCGCCAAAGATTTTGGAATTAAAATGCTTTATGGTTGTGAATTATATTTAATTGATGATTATTTTAAAGGGGCAATTAATTCTGGAAATATTAATTTAAATGATGCAACTTATGTTTGTTTCGACCTTGAATCAACTGGTTTAAGTATAAAATATGATAAAATAACCGAGTTTGGTGCGGTTAAAATTAGAAACGGCTTAGTTGTAGATAGACTTGATATTTTAATTAATCCTGAAATGGATATTCCTGAAGAAATCCAAAAATTAACTAATATCACTAACGATATGGTTAAAGATAAAAAAACAATAAAAGAAGTCTTACCAGAGATTTTAGAGTTTTTTGGTGATTCAGTAATTATTGCTCATAACTTTGAATTTGACTATAACATGATTAAAGAAGCGATGAAGGTTAATGGATTTGGTGAATTTAAGCAACCAGCTATTGATACTTTAGCTTTGTCTAGATTTGTTTATCCAGATAAACAAGCTCATAGACTTGGTGCATTAGCTAAAAGATTAGAAGTAGATTATGATTCAGAAAGCGCCCATAGAGCTGATTATGACGCCGAGGTTTTGGCCAATTGTTGGCTTGCTTTAAGAAATATTTTGGCTAAAGATTTTAATAAAGTAATGCTTAAAGATCTTGAACAATTACCAATTCCGCAAATTACATTAAAACATTATCGTGGTGGATATCATGCTACGGTTCTAGTTAAAAATAGAGATGGATTAAAAGATTTATACAAGATTGTTTCTTTTGCCCACACTGAACATATGGGCGCACATCCATTTGTTCCTAGAAGCTTACTTGAAAAATATCGTAAAAACCTACTTGTTGGTAGTGCTTGTTTTAATGGAGAAGTATTCTATAAGGCAGCATATCGAAATGAAGAACAGCTAAGTGAAGCGGTAAAATTTTACGATTATATTGAACTTCAACCTTTAGAAAACTACAGCTTTTTAATTAACACTCATCAAATTAAAAATGAAGAAGTTTTAAAAACTTATATAAAAGATATTATTAAAGCTAGCGACGAGAATCAGAAAATGATTGTTGCAACTGGCGATGTCCATTATTTAAATCCAAATGATAAAATCGTTAGAGATGTGTATATTCAAAATGAAGCTGTTGGTGGAATTCAACATCCTTTAATGACAAGAGAAAGACTTGACGATCAAAAACATGGTATTTTCTTTGAAAATCCAGATCAACATTATAGAAGCACCGAAGAGATGCTTGAATGTTTTAAATGGCTTGGCGAAAGTAAAGCTTATGAATATGTAATTGTAAATACTAATAAAATAGCTGACTTTTGCGAGGTTATTGAACCAATTCCTGATAAATTATTTACTCCAACAATTGATAATTGTGAGAATTTACTACGCGAACTATGTTATAAAACTGCTCATGAACTCTATGGAAATATTGAAGATAGTAATGATGAAGCAAAAGTATTTATTAAAAATAGATTAGATACAGAGCTTAAAGGTATCATTGATAATGGTTATTCTGTTATTTACTATATTGCTCATAAGCTTGTTCAAAAATCTAATGGTGATGGTTATTTAGTTGGTAGTAGAGGTTCAGTTGGTAGTAGCTTTGCAGCAACAATGGCAAAAATTACTGAAGTTAACGCCTTGCCTCCTCATTATAGATGTCCACATTGTAAAAAAGTAATTTTCTATAAAGGGAATGATATTAAATCAGGTTATGATCTTCCTGAGATGATTTGTCCAGATTGTGGAACGAAAATGGCAAGTGATGGGCAAAACATTCCTTTCCAAACATTCTTAGGTTTCCAAGCTGAAAAGGTCCCAGATATTGACTTAAACTTCCCAACCGATTATCAAGCAACCGCTCATCAATACACAAAAGTTTTACTTGGTGAAGACAAGGTTTTTAGAGCTGGTACAATTTCGACTGTTCAATTTAAAACAGCTTATGGTTATGTTAGAAAATATTATGAAAATTTAAATATTAATCCTAATAATGTCAAAGGTTCAGTAACTGCAGCCTTGGCTCATCGTTGCGAAAGTGTAAAAAGAACCACTGGTCAGCATCCAGGTGGAATTGTTGTTATTCCTCGTGATTATGAAGTATATGATTTTACTCCTGTTCAATATCCAGCAGGAGATGTTGATGCAAGCTGGAAAACGACTCATTTTGATTTCCATTCCATTCATGACACAATTTTAAAACTTGATATGTTAGGTCATGTTGACCCTCAAGCTTTAAAAATGATGAGTGATTTAACTCATATTGATTGCAGAACTTTGCCATTAAATGATAAAAAAGTTATTTCTGTTTTCTCAAGTGATGAAGCGCTAGGAATTGCTCATAAATATATGAGTCCAGATAATGGAGCACTAGGTCTACCAGAATTTGGTACTCAATTTGTTCGTCAAATGTTAAGAGAAACAAAACCAAAAAGTTTTAGTGATCTTCTTATTATTTCTGGTTTATCTCATGGAACAGATGTTTGGAACAATAACGCTCAAGAATTAATCGATAAAGGAATTACTGATTTAAGAGGCGTTATTGGATGTCGTGATGATATTATGTCTTATCTTATGAGTTGTGGAATTGAAGGACATGAATCCTTTGTCATTATGGAAAAAGTCAGAAAAGGTAAAAAACTTTCTGCTGATGAAGTAACTTTAATGAAAGAGCACAATGTGCCAGATTATTACATTGAAAGCTGCTCTAAGATTAAATATCTTTTCCCTAAAGGACATGCTTGCGCCTATGTTATGATGGCAATTCGTGTTGCTTATTATAAGGTTTACTATCCTTTAGAGTTCTATGCCACTTTCTTCAGTTTAAGATGTGAGCAATACGATATTGATGCAATGATTCAAGGAATTGATGCAATTCATGCCCGTTTAGAAGAGTTTTTATCTAGAAGAAGGTCAAATAATGTTGAGCTTGCTCTTTCGGTTAAAGAAGAAGAAATTGAGAAAACTTTGCAACTTGCTTTAGAGATGTGTGAAAGAGGTTATAAATTTTCTAACATTGATATTGAAAGGAGTGATGCTGTAAACTTTGTAGTTGATAAGGAAAACAAAGCTTTGATACCACCATTTAAAGTTCTTGATGGGCTTGGTGAAAATGGAGCTAACGAAATTATTAAAGCTCGTAATGAACGTCCTTTCGAATCACAAGAAGACCTTAGAAATCGTGCTAAGATTACTGAAAAGAATCTTAAGAAATTAAGGGAATTACACGTTTTAGATCATTTACGTGAAAATGATCAATTATCTTTATTTGATTTCATGTAATTGAAATCAAATTTAATGCTCACGTAGCTCAGTTGGATAGAGCGGTCGCCTCCTAAGCGGCAGGTCATGAGTTCAAATCTCACCGTGAGCTCCATATTGAAAGCAATGGTTTGATACAATAAAATTAAGGTATCAAGCCTTTTTTATTGCCTTTTATAGGCTTTTTAGGGCTTTTTTATCCAAAAATAGGTATCATTTATCCTGGTTTCCGTTAAAAACGCAACAGTGGTCCAGGATTTTTTATTTATTTGGCATTTCTATAAAAAACGAAAGGCAACAATAAAAAACGAAAGGTAGGAATAAAAAACGTAAACGTAAATATTTTACAAATGGGCAAAATTTAGGACCCTCTACATAGGGTT
>UQFQ01000022.1 GCA_900540395.1 uncultured Mollicutes bacterium
ATTGTAGAGGCAGGACTAGCTGATAAATGTGAAGTAGCTGTTTCCTATTCAATTGGAGTAGAAAGTCCAGTAAGCGTTAGCATAGATACTTTTGGCACAGGAAAACTTAGTGATGATGAACTTTTAAAACTTATTAATGAACACTTTGATTTCTCAGTAGGCAACATCATCAAAGAACTTAAATTAAAGGATATCTCTTATCAAAGGCTCGCAGAATATGGTCACTTTGGTAATGACATTTATCCTTGGGAGAATGCAGATGGAAAAGTCAGTGAGCTCAAGAAGGCTACAGCCAAAGCGTCTACATAACTTCTATAAGTCTGATGTTTGGCACAAGGTGAGGGAAGAGGTTATCTTAAGGGCAAAAGGAAGATGTGAAGTCTGTGGAAAGTCTGGGACGGAGGTCCATCATAAAATACACTTAACGCTTGATAACGTAGACGATCCATCGATTGCTTTAAACTTGGATAACCTTCTCTTGCTTTGTAAAGAATGCCATAACAAGATGCATGGTCGTTTTAATGGAAAGTTACCAAAATACAAGTGGAATGAAGGTGGTGACTTAGTCGAAGTAAGGGAGGAAGAAAATAGATGAAGAAGTTTTTATTTTATTTAGTTCAGTGGACTTGGGGAATCATCCAAAACTTACTAGGATTGATTCTCTTTTTAGTTTTAGCAGGAAGAAACCATAGAGTCTTTCACGGCGCAGTGATTACTACTTGGAAGCTAGGTAGTTCACTTAGTTTAGGGATGTTTATCTTTACTGCTAGACCATATGATTTAAAACTCATCCAACATGAATATGGACACACAGTTCAGTCATTAATTCTAGGACCTATTTGGTCATTAGTGATTGGCTTGCCAAGTCTTATCTGGTGCGGATGCTTTAGTAAGTATAGAGAGAAAAATAACATCAGCTACTATTATTTCTGCACTGAAAGCTGGGCTAATAAACTCGGTGAAAAATATAAATGATTGATGACTTAACCCTCCCCCAGGTAGCCTTTAAATTATCCTTGGGGTACCGAGCAAGGGGGACTCACGATGAATACGAGCCAAATATTTTGGAATTCTCGGTTTTTCAAAATGATATATGGGTTTTGCAAGGTTTTTATATTGAAAGGAGGTGATTTAATGGAGCTAAATCTTAGTAAATTTAAAAATAAAGAGATATTGGTTAGGAAGATACTGGCTGGTTTTATAGAAAAGCTTTTTAATTATCTTGGATACAACTTAAATCACGACAGAGTGAAAAAAGTTTTATACGGTGAAGATTCATTTAACAGCAATACTGAAGAAAGAATAAAAAGAGCTTATGATGGGTTGATTTACCTTCTTACAAACTCTAAAAATCCTTTAACAAACAAGATTTTAAATACATTTTTCTATATCTTTTTTAATAAAGAAATTGATTCAAACGTTGCTTTAAGAATAGTTACTAAATTCTTTGAATATATAGATAAACCAGTAATTGAATCATCTGTGGATTTTCACATTGATGTATTTAATGAAATTGATTGTGCAAATGAAGAAGATAGATTAATCATTTCTTTGATTATGTTTAATTACTTTTTAGTAAAAAATGACATACCAGCTACTCAGTTTTTATCTAGCGATTTGAAATCTTATTCTGAACTAAAAGAAGAATATATGAAAGGTGATAAGTTGCCTTTATATCAATTTTTCTTAGAACTAGTTAATAACGAGAAAGTACAAGATAAAACTTATTATCAGAATTTGAAAGTGTTGACCTTAAAAGACATTTATAAGGTTCTAAAAGACGATGAAGAGTTTATTAAGAAAAAATACTCTATTAAGCATTTATCAGTATTTGGCTCATTTGCCAAACAGATTAATAGAATTGATTCTGATATCGATCTACTTATTTCCTTTTCTTTAGATTTGACAAGCAATGAAAAGAGAGAACTAGTAGGTCAAATTAAAAGTCGTTATTTTAATAAATTCAATCGATTTATAGATATAAGTGAAATTAGTGAATATCTAGATGATGAATTTGTTAGAAAAATACCTTATGTGAAAAAAATATTTTAAATAGGAGGATTTTTTATATGAACAAAGGTTTAAAAAAATATACAAAACAAGTTAGTTTAACAGTTGGTAATGCTGCTCAAACTAGTATTAATGTAAATAAGGATGATGCTAATTTACATATCTCATTACCATTAATTACGACAGTGGGATTATGCCCTATTGAAACAAGTTTGACTTTCAATTTACAAGATAAAAATGAAATCGAGTTATTTGGTAAAGGTTTTAAGCTAAACTTCTTCAATAAAATTACTATGAGCGGGACCACAATTGACGTTAAAAATAGTGATGGTTCAATTGATGCTTATAGAAGTTCTCATAGTTACAAAAACAAAGAAACAGGCCTAGAAGTTAAAAAGATCAAAGATGATAATTACGGCGCTTATCATTATGAGATGAAAGATAAGTATGAGAATGTCACAGAGTTTAATAAAAACCAAGATTATCCTAAAACAATCACATATAAAAATGGCGATAAATTAACTGCAGATTTTGTTGCCTCAATTAAATACATTAAAAACAATAAAGGCGATGAAGTAAGATTTAGCAAGAATGGAAATGTCAATATTACAAAAGTCGAATACTATCATGATAATTCTTTGGTTAATGCTGTCGATATTGCTTATGATTCCAATAATTATATTTCTAAACTTACTTATAAGAATGGAAGCTCGGTTGTTGCTACTACATCGTTAGTTTTTGATAATGACAACATCACTGTTATTGATGATTTAAGTGGCTACAGGATTAAATATTCTTTATCTACTGGTAGAGTTATCTCTTTTGTGGATGGCTTCGATACTGATTTTACAAATGGCCATGAGTCTAAGATTGAATATTTCGATGGCTATTCAGTTTTGACTAATTATAAAGGTGAAAAGTCATATTGTTTCTTTGACAGCGATAATTTGCCTTCGTTTGAAATGGATGAGGACAACAATATCGTCGAAACCGAATTTGATAAAGAAACCAAAACTTTAAAATCTAATAGCGGCTCTATTTCTTTTAATAGTTTAGAAAACTTATTTGGTTCGACTGACATATCATCTTTTGTAAACAATGGATTAACTGTCACTAAAGTAAATCAAAGTGATAAAAAATTCAGCAAAATTTTAGATGATAGTGTATATAAAGTTTCAGGTACTGGTACATTAACTAAAGAAATCGAATTCAATGGTTTAGCTAGTGATAATACTTTAGCCATTTTATTTGGAAAACAATTAACTCCTGCCACTAGTGATTCTTATGTTGAGGCAACTTTATCGGCTGGTGGAAGTGATACAGATAAGTTTGATAAAAAAGTAATTGATAATCAATTTGAATTAATAACTTTGGGAACTTCAACCGAGACAAGTTTCGATAAGATTACTTTAACTATTAAACTTGTAGGAAATGCCGAAATTGAAATTGGCGGAGTCAAAGTAGCTAATAAGGAATTTGCTTCATTCTACAACTATGATGAAAGCGGTAATGCTACTGAAATGGGTGGTGGAAGTAAAACCACTAATATGAATTATGGCAGTAATAATTTACCATCCTCATCTATAGGTGTTGATTCAACATATTTTGATTATGAATATGATGACTATGGAAATTTGATTAAAGCTAAAACTGCTTATGGAGCAAAAATTGAAAATACTTATCACTCGACTTATAAATCAAATCTTGTTTCAAATAAAGTCACTAGTAAAGATGGCAGCAAAATCTTAGAAACAAAAAAGACATATACAAGTGATGGTAGATTTGTTGCTTCATCTGCTGATGAATTAGGCAATGTTACCAAATATGATGAATATGATGCTTTTGGTAAAATCAAAAAAGTAACCAATGCTTTAGGAACAGTATCGAAGTTCATTTACAATTCCGACAGTACTTTAAGCAAAATCTTCTTAGAAAGCGGTTCGGATTCTGTAAGTGTATCTTATGCTTATGATACTAAGAAAAGATTATCTAAAGTTACTCTTGAAAATGGCTCAGTTTATGATTTTGTTTATGATTCATTTAATAACATTAAAGAGATTAAGCTAAATGGAATTTTAGTATTTGCATATGAGTATGACTTAACTACAGGCGATTTAGTTAAACAAACATACGGAGCAAACAGTGATGCTTTCTTATTCGATTATAATGAAGATGGTTTAATTTCAGCTATTTACTATCAACCTAAAGGCGGAACTAAGAATTTAAAATTTAAGTATTTCTATAATGCAGATAAGCAATTATCTAAAGTAGAAGATGCCAATGGTAATCTTTTAAATGAATATAAATATGATGAAAACAATAGAGTTGAAAGTATTAAAACTGATAACTCTGAAGTTAAAAATACTTACGATAACTTAGGTAATGTTGTAACAAAAGCTATTAAAGTCGATAATCAAAGAGTATATACATCTTATGATACTGTAAGCAGATCTAAAGGTTCTCACCCAGGTTCAATTTACGAACCATTTAATAGACTTGATGCGTACATTGGCATGTTTGAAAAAGATGGTGTTCTTACATATCAACATGGTAATGAGGGTATTCTTCCTTTTATTAATCATGATTATGAGCATCCAAAAGAAAATTTAAGTGTAACAAAAGATGGCATTATACCTTGCGTTAAAATAAATTCATCTAATAGATTAAGCTATGCTTTAACTAATAAGAGTTATTATAATGCTCCTTGCGGTCACATCAGTTTTTGGTTCAAATCTGATACAACATCTTCAACATCTACTAAGAAGTACTTATTTAGTTTGCATACTTCTTTTGTTGGCAATCATATCACTTTAGGTAATAATATTTTATGGCCTGACTTTATAGGTGTTTATTTAAAATATAAGCGTATTTATCTTGAAGTAATTGACGGGAACGGAAAACATTATGATTTAATTACGTCCGATTATGAAATTGACTTATCTAAATGGAATTTTGTTTCACTTAATTTTATGAATAGATATGATGGTCAAGGTTATGCTGATGTTTGTGAGTATGCCTTAGTTGTTAACGCACATAGACAAACTTACAAAAAACAAGATCCTAGACTTTATGTTGATTGTGACCCTAATCCAGTAATGAATATAGGTCATAAGTTTGATGGTCGTAATTCATCAAATGATTTCTCTGGAAAAATAACTGGACTTTTAATAGGCAGAAGAACATATTTATCAAATGATACAATTACTAAATTTTATCGACTTACTAAGGATTATATTATTGATAATCAATTAGTTGATGGAACTGCAAAAACTGTTGATTTTAGTCAAACTAATTTATTTACTATTAACCAAAATATTCTTAACATGTTTGACATTTATCCTCTTCAAAACAATGTTGTTTCGTTAAATGGTAAGCGTCCTATTAAATTTAATATTAGAAAATTATCAAGTTTAGATAAGGATAGAACTTTTAACTTTAACCCAGTTAATAAAAAGTATTGTTATGTAGCTGATGGTCAAGAATTAATTTATGATTTTAATATTGCTGATACCGGAACAATTGTGATGAGAGCTTATACGGATGTAACTGAGGACATTCAATATTTCCTTGATGGTCTTGATGAAAATAATAAATCTATTAAACTTTTTAGAGATGCTAACGATTATATATATCTATCAATTGCAGGCGCTTTAAAAAATACTTGGTTGAAGTTTACTAATGACAAATGGCATACAATTGCTTTGTCTTTTAAAGAGTCTATTTCATCTTCATCACAAGGAACAACCAGGAATATAGATGTTCGAGTAATGGTTGATAATAATACTTGGAACTCAACTGTTACTACAAGTTCAAGTTATAAAAATATTAAATTTTTAATTGGTAGATCCTATAGGGTAACTGAGGCATCTTCTAATTTTGGTTCTTATGAAACTTGTTATCCATTATGGGGGCAAATTGAGATGATAGCTACTAGACCTGCATATTGTGAGCTTTCAACTTTAAATACCTTGAGAAGTGAACTAGAAGGCTTAACTAAAGTTTCAGAATTCGATGATTTTGGAATGCTTAAGAAAGTTGATGTTCACACATGTGGTAAATCAATCTTATCTAATACTTATGATTACAAGAAAAGAAGCGGTAGTTCAAAATACATTTCTAAGCAAGTAAGTAAAGAAACAATTAAATGCGGATCTAATACGATTACTAGAAGTTATGAAAGTAATGCATTAGGCAATATTACTAAAATTACTGATAGTATATTTGGAAATCATACCTATAAATACGATTATCGTGGTTTCTTAACTGAGGCTGATGGAGAGACATACGCTTATGACGAAAATGGTAATATCGTTAAAAAAGGCAATTTATTAGCGACTTATGATTTAGTAATAAAAGATAGATTGGTTGCCTTCAACGGTGTAAAAATCGAATATGATTCTGCTAATCCATTGAATCCTAAAATTTACGGCTCTAATAACTACAAATTTGAAGGAAGAAGATTAGTAAGATGGACCTATGGTGGCGGTTACTACGATTATGTGTATAACGATCAAGGTCTAAGAATTCAAAAAAGAGATTATAGGGGAGTTACTTGGAACTATACATATGATGGCGACAAGTTAATTCGTGAAACTTCAATTAATGGTACTTTAGATTTCTTGTACGATGAAAATGGTAGTTTATATGGGTTTGTAAAAGATAATACTGATAAATACCTCTACATTCGTGATTCTTTACAAAATATTTTAGGAATTGCAGACATTTCGGGCAAAATTGTGGTAAAATACAAATACGATGCTTGGGGTGCTGTAAGCATTGTGCAAGATACTTCCTCAAGTATTGGAAGCTTAAATCCATTTAGATATAAAGGATACTATTATGATGGTGAGTCTGGAATGTATTATTGCAAGACTCGTTATTATGTTCCTTTATGGGGTAGATGGCTAAATGCTGATAGTCCTTATAATTTATCTTTAGATGAATTTAATGGAGCAAACTATTACAGCTATTGTGGAAATAATCCTATTATAGGCATTGATAAATTAGGCAAATGGCTCTTGTTTGCTTGTTTAGGTGCTTTAGTTGGTGGAATTATTAATGGCGTATCTTCCATAGTGACATCACTTGCAACTGAAGGAAAGGTAGATTGGAAAGATGCAACTAGCAGTTTTGTTGGTGGTGCCGTATCTGGATTTATAATAGGTGCTACAGGTGGAACCGCTGTTGCTGCCGCGGGTTATGCGTCTGCAGCTGCTGAATCACTTACAGGCGAAATATGGGATTATGCTAGTGGTGAGAAAGAGTTAAGTGGAGAAAATATTTTGAAATCTTTGGGCAATATCGCTTATGATACAGCTATAAACGGTACTATAAATGTTATTACCGATAAAGTTATATCAGCAAAATTTCCAAGTCTTAAAACCAATTCAGGTTGGTTTAAACCTAAAAAAGTAAAAAGCTTTTTCACAAAGTCATATGGCAAAAAAATCATAAAGGGAGCTATGGCAAGTGCAGGAATTGGAGCTGCAATTGATATAGGCAGTTATTATTTAGGTAAGATTGTTGAAGAATTTTGTGATAACTCTAATCAACGAAATGTTGCAAGAATATTTGGCTAAAAAATAGATTGTGAGTGTGGGGTGATGAAATGAGCAGAATGGCAAAAATATTGACGGGCATTATAGCTACTATTGTTTTATTTTTCGTCTTATTTATTTGTGTATTATTCATTTCAATCATCCCTACATTTTATTTAGAATCAACGATTCTAGAAATAGTATGCTTTTTTGTTATCCTTATTCCACTAAATCTCATTTCAATTGTCTTTGTTAACTATATAGGCAAGACAATTATTCGAAGATATAAAACTGATTTAAAAATTAAACAAATAAGCATTTTACTGGTACCATATGAAAATATTAATCGATTGCAATCTTATGACGATATAAGTGTATATTTTATAAATAGGCATCATTTAAAAACAGTTTCTGAAATTCCTATGGAAACAATTGATCTTGATGAATGTAAATTAAAAAGGAAGAATAATAATGCATTCATCAAGAAAAAATTTAAGAAGGCTAACGAAATAATTTCTTCAAAAAAGCATTGGATATATCAAGTTAACCTATTTAAATTTAATGTAGATGGTGAGGATAATATTGATAGAATTCGCAATTTAATTGTTGATTTAAATAATGATAGATTATACGAAATTGGAAAAATTAACTTTGGTTATAATGAAAAGACTGAAGAACTTATATTAAGAAATTATGATTGTGATGGTAAATCTGATGTAAGTTCTTTTTTCAGGTATATAAGGCTTTTAAAACTATTTTGTAAAGCGTATAAAATCAATTATAAATTTTTAATAAAGCAATTATAAACAATATATTTAACTTGCTATTTCTTGCTCTTTGAGTGATGTATATATGTGACCAAAGGAGGTCATGGATATGTCATTAGAAAAGTTACGAGAAAAGCTTAATAACCATAGCGAGGAAATAAGATATCTATATAACAAACTCGATGATAAGTATTGCATCACCATTAATGGTAAAGGTGCTATTGAGCTTGTTGATATAACTAACTTTAGTGTTCTAGCTAGAGGTGAAAAAGCAAATTCAAACTAAGATACAAGAACTATTAAAACTTGCTTAATAATTAGAAGATTGGAGGTATTAAAAGCCTCCTTTTCTCTTGCCTTAAAAATAGTTGAATTATCTCAAAATATAACTGGATATCGTGTGTTTATTGAGCAATATATACATACGGAAGGTAAAAAGACACCTTCAAGAAAGAGGTAAAAAAGTATGTTTAAAGAGAAATTTGGTGTTGAGATTGAGTTTACAGGAATCACTAGAAAGAAAGCTAGTAAGGTGATTGCTAATTACTTAAACGGAACGATTGGTGAAGCTCACGATTATTATGACACCATGCTTATAACTGCTCCTGATAGTAGAAAGTGGAAAGTGATGTATGATGGTTCCTTAAGATGTGAAACGATAAGAAATGGAAGTAAGGTCAGTGCTTCAAGAGAATATTCTTGTGAGCTTGTTAGTCCTATTCTTACTTATGATGAAGATATTAACACTCTTCAAGAAATAGTAAGGCTATTAAGAAAGAATGGAGCATTCACAAACGCTAGTTGCGGTATTCACATTCACCTTGATGGTGCGGACCATGATGTAAGGACCATTAGGAACTTCATTAATATTATTGCTAGTAAAAATGACCTTTTATATAAGGCTCTTGAAATCAAGCAAGAAAGAATGAGGTTCTGCAAGAAAATGGATGAACATTTGGTAACCAACATCAATAAGAAACATCCTAAGACCTTAGCTCAACTTACAGATATCTGGTATGAAGGTTACTACGGAAGTAGAAATACACATTATCACGATTCTAGATATCACTTCTTAAATCTTCATAGTTTCTTTACTGGAAACCACACTGTTGAACTTAGAGGATTTAACTCTGAACTTCATGCAGGGAAGGTTAGAAGTTACATTTGTTTAGCTCTTGCCTTAAACCATCAAGCATTAACTCAAAAGTACGCATCAAGTAAAAAGCCTCAAGTCGAAAATGAGAAATTTGCAATGCGTACTTACCTTAATCGAATTGGAATGATTGGTGAGGATTTCAAAAACTGTCGAGTTCATTTAACTAACGTATTAAGCGGATGCTCAGCTTGGAGATTTGGAAGTAGAGAAGTAACAGTAGGAGGAACAAGATAATGAAAAAGTATTATTTAGCATATGGTTCAAACCTAAACCTTAACCAAATGAGAAGAAGATCTCCTAACGCTAGGAAGGTTGGGAGTTTTCTTCTTAAAGGTTATGAACTTGAATTTAGGTATTATCTGACAATCAAGGAAAGCCCTAATGGCGAGGTTCCTTTGGGCATCTTTGAAATAGACGAAAACGACGAAAGAAACCTAGATAGATATGAAGGTTATCCTACGCATTATAGGAAGGAATATCTAGAAGTAGAACTAGATGGCAAACCTATCAAAGCCCTTGTTTATATCATGAATGAAGAAATAAGAGGAGTGATGCTTCCTGATACTTTCTATTTAAAGGTGTGTTTAGATGGCTATAAAGACTTTGATTTTGATACATCATATTTATTTAAGGCTTATAAGGAGACAGAAAAGTAATGAACTATTTTAATTTTGAAAAGATGCATTGTCCTTTATGTGGGCATCTACTTGAACGTTATCCAAATAACGGAGCACCTTTAATTAATGAAGAAGTGTGTCTTGATTGTAAAAACAAGATTATCATTCCTTATCGATATTTCCTTACTACTTATAAAGTTAATTCAAATGCCATGCTTGTAAGAGATGGAAGAATAAAACTCATTAAGGCAAGCGACAATACCTTCAAACTTAGCGATATTGAACTTTATCTTAAAAGAAACTTCACGCTTAAAAATAACGCAACATTGGGGCTCACGTTCGCTTTTGTTAAGGGTATGGAAGAAGAACCCAAGGACTTAAATATAATCGCACAAAGAGCCTTAAAAGCGCCAAATTTTAAAAGCGTGATGGTCATTCCTACTAGACTTTTGAAAGGAGTTAAATTTAATGAATAATGAAAAGAATACATGTGTTTACAAAGAGTACGAGAGGCTTAAATGCCTCTTTTTAAATGGTAATGAAGATAAGCTTCCTTTGGTTGATGAGCTTCTTAAAAAAGTAGCATTTCTTACTATTGAACTTAGAGGACTTGAAACCACTATAAGAAAACAAGGGATTGTTCAAGTTTCTAATAAAGGAATGACTAGAACTAATCCAAATTTGAAATCATATCTATCGATGCTAAGTGTCTATCAAGGTATCATTAAATCCCTTAATTCCATCTTAGATACTGATGTCACTGAAGAAGATGACGCATTTGATGAATTCATGAAAAAGGCGATTGAAGAAAGATGAAAAATTACTTCATAGAGTATTATGAAAAAGTTAAAAGTGGTGAAATCTTAGTTGGTAAGGAGTTAATGAAAACTCTTGATAATTTATATAATGACCTTGCTAATCCTAGATATTTCTTCGATTTGAAGCCGGGTTCTATTCATATAGATTTTATAGAGACTTTCTGTAAACACACAAAGTCGCCATTCACTGGTCAGCCTTTTAAACTCACCTTATGGGAAAAAGCTTTTCTTCAAGTTAGTTATGGCTTTAAGATGAGTGATACTAAGTTAAGAAGATTCAATGAAGTTATACTTCTTATTGCTAGAAAGAACGGAAAGACAACATTCATTGCTGGTATTGATTTAGCGGAGTTTTTTCTTTCTCGAGGTGTAGATATAGTATGTGCTTCCAATACATCTGAACAAGCAAACATCCTGTTCGATGAGATAAACAATATGAGGGAAGCTAGTCCAGCTTTAGAAAAAAGAACTAGCAAAAATATCTTTTGCATCAAGTTTGGAAAGAAGAATGATAAAAGGAGTTCACTTAATAAATCTAAGATTAAAAAGATGTCTGCTCAATCTAAGAATAAGGATGGTTATAACATTGAAGTTGGCTGTATTGATGAAGTTCATGAAATGACCGATTCAAAAGTTTATGACGCGATTAAACAATCTCAGTCAACTAAGAAAGAACCTCTTATTTTTATCATTACCACTGAAGGAGTAACAGTAGGTGGTTTTCTTGATAGTAAACTTGAATATGCTAGGAAGATTATAAAAGGCGAGATAGAAGATGAACGTGTACTTCCTTGGCTCTATACCCAGGATTCGCAGGAAGAGATCTTCAATGATCCTAATACTTGGATAAAGTCTAATCCTTCATTAGGTGAAATAAAGCAGGTTTCTTATCTTGAGGACTTGATGAATAAATCAAAAAATGACTTAGCGACAAGAGTTACGATGCTTTGTAAGGATTTTAATATCAAGCAAAATGAAAATGGTTCATGGCTTAACTTTAAGGATATTGAGAATAAAGACACATTTGATATTGAAGAGCTAAGAGGAAGTTATGCAATAGGTGGAGTTGACCTATCTTCAACAACCGACTTAACTTGTGCAGTTCTTTATATTGAAAAGAATGGTAAGAAGTATCTAATCTCTCATTTCTTTATGCCTAGTGATGTACTTAAGGCTCGCATTGAAGAAGATAATGTTCCTTATGATATCTGGGTAAAGAAAGGCTATATTACTTTGACCGAAGGTTCTCAGAATGATTTTAGTTTGGTAACTCAGTGGTTTAGAAGCATGATTGATAAATATGATATTCGTCCATTATGGGTTGGCTATGATCCTTGGAACTCTCAATACTGGGTTAAAGAGATGGAAGATACAGGCTTTGAAATGGAAAAGATAAGACAAGGTGTTTATACCTTATCTGAACCTATGAAAATGCTTGAAGCTGATATTAAAAACCATGCTTTAAATTACAATAATAATCCGATTATTAAATGGTGTCTTGCCAACACTCAGGCTAAGGTTGATATCAATGGTAACATCCAACCATCTAAACTTGATTCTAGACTTAAAAGAATAGATGGAACAGTTGCAACTATTATTGCTTATGCGACCTTGAACAGGTACAAGATCGACTATGAGGCGATGGTAAATTAATAAAAGACTTGTTTGCAACCATTTCTTACATATTTGGTTAGTTTTAGTTGGTTTAAATATCATTCGCTAAACATTAAAATTTTATCGTAAGGAGGTGAAAAAAATGCAAATCGCAGAGAACCTAAGAATCTTACGATTAAAAAGCGGTAGAACATTAGAAGAAGTCGCGGATATTATTGATGTTTCTAGGCAAGCGGTTGCCAAATGGGAAAACGGAGATTCTTATCCAGAGATCGATAAATGCGTTAGATTAGCCAAGATATATAACGTTTCGCTTGATGCTTTAGTGAATAAGTCAATCGATAGGCTCTTGAAAGAATCAACAAAGGATGAACGCTACATATTTGGCGTAACAAAAGTAAGAGAAGATGGCAGTATTTTGCTCCCTAGAAATGCAATTGATGTTCTAGAACTGAAAACTGATGATGCGCTTATGGTTTTTGGTGATAAGAGCCAAGGCTTAGCGATTATCAAGTGCGGTGAAATAAAAGATTTTATCAGTGGTTTAGAAAGTGAGGATAGATAATATGGAATTTGTAAGAGTTGAATTTGACAATAATCCTGTTGCTAATGCTGAGTTAACCAAGCATAGAGAAATTATCAAAGACTATGCTACCAAAGGATTCAAATTTAGTGGCTTTGTTCCAGTTAAAATCGGACCTAGTGGAAAGATTTTAGCTATTGATTTAGTCTTTTCAAAATAATAGAGGCATTAAGTTGAGGGCTCCTAATCGAGTCCTTTTCTTTTGCTTGAAATAATGAAAAAGGAGGAGTTTTTGTGTGATTTTCAAAAGAAAGAAGAAAAAATTAGAGAATTTTAATGCAATAGGTTTGATTAATGATATTGCTCTTCCTTTAACACCATTTGGAGAGAAGATAACAAATTCAGACGTGGTTCTAATATGTATCGATAGAATAGCAAGTCAATGTGCCAAACTTAAAGGTAGATGTATTAAAAGAAGTGAAGATGGAATTATTACGGAGAGGAACAAAAACCTCTCTTTTTTATTGAAGTCAAAGCCAAATGAATACATGACGCCTTATCAGTTTATCTATAAGGTGGTTTCATTACTGTTACTTAATGATAATGCCTTTGTTTATCCACTTTATGATAAAGATACTTTAGAGCTTAAAGCGTTATATCCACTAAATCCAATCATAGTAGAACCGATTGTAGATAAGTCTGAAACCTATTATTTAAAGTTTTGCTTTGAAAGCGGTGAGTCATTTATTCTTCCTAAAGAAAACGTGATTCATCTTCGTAGATTTTATACAGGTAACGACATTTTTGGAGGAAGTGGAAGTAAATCAAGTCATGAAGCCTTACTTAAAACATTAGGAATAAATGATGCCTTGCTTCAAGGAGTAGAAAAGGCAGTCTTTAGTTCATTTCAAATTAAAGGCATTCTAAAACTTAATGGTCTTTTAAAAGAAGAAGATAGGAACAAAGCGGTTGAGTCATTTAATAGAGCACTTGAAGGTTCATCTAAAAATAAATCTTCAATTGTTCCTATGGATTTAAAAAGCGAATATGTTCCTATTTCTTTAGATCCTAAACTTGTTGATAAAGATACACTTAATTTCATTCAATCTAAGATTCTTGACTACTTTGGAGTAAGCCTTCCAGTGTTTAGCAATTCTTATAATGAGAATGAATTTAATGCGTTTTATGAAACAACTATTGAGCCTCTCGCTATTCAACTTAGTGAGGCTTTTTCTTTAGGACTTTTAACCGATAACGAACTTAAAAACGGAACGGAAATAATCTTTTATAGTGAAAGACTTCAATATGCAAGTTGGACTACAAAAGTATCAGCAATAGAGAAGCTCATGTCACTTGGACTTATGTCAATAAATGAATGTAGAGGATTACTTGGACTTGAACCGATAGAAGGAGGAAACAAGAGACTTCAATCTCTTAATTTTGTTGATAGTGATAAAGCAAATAAATATCAAATTGGCGAAGAAGAAAAGGAGGAAAACTTAGATGATAAAGGAAACAAGAACAGCGACTTTAAACCTAACAAGTAATGATGAAAACAAAATGATACTTGAAGGTTATGCAATTGTATTTAATGAAGAAACTTTAATAGGGGATGCAAAGCGAGGCTTTAGAGAAATGATTATGCCTAACGCCTTAATTAACACCTCAATGAAAGACGTCCCTCTTAAATATAACCACATGGATAACTTCCTAGTGATAGCTAGAACTAAAAATGGCTCACTTAAGCTAGAAGTTGATGATAAAGGTTTAAAGATAAGAGCCGAGTTACTTGATACACAAACAAATAAAGACATCTACAAAATGGTTCAAAACGGACTCTTAGATAAGATGTCTTTTGCTTTTACTGTCGCTTCCCAGGAATGGGATAGAAGTGGCGATGTTCCACTAAGAAAGATTACATCGATTGAGCGTTTATATGACGTTTCTATTGTTGATCTTCCAGCTTATGAGGGAACTTCGATTTATTCTCGCTCTCTTGATTTCGTGGAGTCGGAATTAAGGGCTATGGATTTAGCTAAAGAGAATGAAAAGAAAGAACTTATAAGGCGAAGAATAAATTTAAAACTAAAAATTGGAGGTAAATAAAAATATGAACTTAGTTTTAAGAAAAAAAGAAATTGAAGATAGACTTACTGAAATTAGAGGTATGGTCGAAAAAGAAGAAGATATGAAAAAACTTGAAGAGATGGAAAAGGAAACTGACAAACTTCAAGAGGAAAGAAGCATGATCGAAAAGAAAATGTCATTAACTAAAATGACGGAAATTCCTATGATTTCTACTAAAAACAATGCAGAACAAAGAGATTTGCTAGAAAAACGTGGTAAAGACTTAATGGAAAATAGAACTATTAAAGTTTCTAGTGATGAAGTCTTACTTCCTGAACACGTCGATTCAACTTTAGCTCCTTATCCATTTAAGCCAGTCAGCGAACTTGTTGATAGGGTTCATACTATTAATCTTCAAGGCGGTGAAACTTATACTAAATCCTATGTTAAATCATATGGGGAAGCAGGTACTACTCTAGAAGGTACCAGTTATACTGAAACTGAACCTCACTATGGCTATGTCACTATTCCAAAGGTTAAAGTTACTGCCTACACTGAGATTACAGAAGAATTAGAAAAGCTTCCTGCAATTAACTATCAAGCAGAGGTTATTAAAAACATCAACATCTCTTTAAGAAAGAAAATCTCTCAGCAAATCATTAAAGGTGATGGAACAACTAATAACTTTACTGGTATTTTCTCTGATAAAGCTGATGCACTTAAAGACCAACCTGACTTAGAGATTAGTACCATTGATGAAAACACACTTGATGATATCGTCTTTGCCTATGGTGGAGATGAAGCAGTCGAAAACGGAGCTTGTCTTATCATCAATAAAAATGATTTAAGAGCCTTTGCTAAACTTAGAACCAAAGAAGGCAGAAAAGTCCACAATATCGATTATGTCAATCAAACAATCGATGGCATTCCTTATGTCTTAAATGGCAATTGTAGTGCTTTAAGTGATCCATCAACTGGTGTGGGTACTTACTGCATTGCTTATGGTTCTTTATTTAATTATGAAGTCCCTATCTTCTCTAACGTTGAGATTGGAAAGAGCACGGACTATAAATTCAAAGACGGCATCATCTGTTATAAGGCTAGTGTATTTACTGGCGGTAATGTTGTCGGTTATAAAGGTTTTGTAAGAGTTAAAAAAGGTGAGGCAACTCCAGTCAGTGAGCCTACTGAATAATGGTTCTTGACCTAGTTAAAAACTCACTAGGGATACCGTCAGATAGCCATGAACTAGACGCAGAGTTAAGTGCGTTAATTGAAGCGAGTAAGGAGTTACTTAGGGGCAGTGGAGTTGATGAGAAATATCTTGTTGATGAAGCTGACCCCTTGGTGACTTCTTTTATTCTTATCTATGTTTCTACATCATTTGGCTTTAAGTCAGATGGAAATTTAAAAGAGCTACCTAAGCATTTTGATTTCTTGCTTAAACAAATAGCACTTACTAAACATGATTAATGCTTTTTCACTTAAAGTAGCTCTATTAAAAGTAGGTGATGCTACTGATGAATATGGGAAACAAAGATTTGAAATAACTTCAAGTAAAGAGATGATGGCTATTCCAACTAATATCACTAGAAGTGAGTTTTATGAAGCAAGTAGAAGTGGCTATAAGGTTTCTAGAATTATCAGAATCAATAACTTTTTATATCAAGGTGAGAGATACATTTTAATAGATAACAAAATCTATAAAGTGATTAAGACTTATGAGCTTTCGCATTTACTTGAGCTCACTCTTGAAAGTACAAATTTAAAGGTGGAAGGTAAGTGGCTAGTTTAGATGATTTCACTTTAAAGATAAGTGAGCTGATTGAAAAGTCTCTTGATTTTGATAGCGAGTTAGAAGAAATCCTAGATAAAACGGCAAGCGACATCATAAGTGATATTAAAGACACTGCTCCGATAGGAAATTCAAATGAGCATTTAAAAGATAGTTTTACTGCTCTTAAAGAAGGGACAAAGGTAAACAAAAGCGTGACTATTTACTCAAAAAGTAAAGGAAGGCTTGTCCATCTTATCGAGTTTGGCTTTGTTCATCGAAGCGGTAGATTTGTTTCAGCTAGGCCGTTTTTAAGACCGAGTTATGAAAAGGAAGCACCTAAGATGGAAGAAAAGATAAAGGAGGCGATTAAAAATGCAGCTAACAAAACTTAAAAGCATTTTAGATGAAGTAGCACCTTCTTATTACTTATCTTTTTCACCAAAGGATGTAGAAGAGATAAAGACACCAATTATCGTGTTTTCTAAAATTAACTCGACTTTTAAAGAGTTTTCTGATGATTTAGCAAGTATTAGAACGACGCTTTATCAGATTAATTTAATTACAGGTGATGTAAAAGAAGCTGATGTTTTAGCTATGAAACTAGAAGAAATCTTTATAGCAAACGACCTGCCTTTTACTCTTACAAGCGAATACTTAAATCAAAACAATACAATCTCAACAATCTATGAAATAAAAATGGAGGAATTTAAACATGTCGAATAAAATCACATTTGGCTTACGTAATGTCCACTATGCCTTGGCTACTTTTGCTGAAGATACCTGGACATTTGATACACCTAAAGACCTTATAGGCGCACAGGAGTTTTCTAGCGAACTCGTCGGTGGGACCACACAAGTTTATGCAGATGATAAGATCTTTCATACTCTTGTTTCGAATAGTGGGGCAACCATCACGCTTAAACTAACTGAACTTTCTGATGAATTTAAAAAGGATATCTTTGGTTATGCCCTAGATAGTAACAATAATCTAGTTGAAGTGGTAAACGCTGATGTTAAGACTTTTGCTCTGGGATATGAAATTCAAGGCGATAGTAAAGCTAGAAGAGTCTGGTATTTCTTATGCACAGCTACACCAGTCGGACAAGCCACCAAATCAAAGGCTGACTCAATTGAGGCTAACAGTGTATCTTTAACTATCACTGCACGTCCTATTGAAGTAAATGATAAGGAAGTTTTAAGAGTCATTGCGTCTAAAGGTGACACGAATTATGAGTCTTTCTTTGATAAGGTTACGCTTCCTACAATCGAGGGATAGTCTATGGAAAAAGAAGTAATTTTAGGAGATAAGAAACTCATTTTAAGAAGCAGTCTATATTCTTTAATCGATTATAAGTCCCATTTTGGAAGTGAGCTTTTTAATGACATTAAGAAGTTAGAGAACACCAAAGAAGAAAACATCACGAATGTTATTGAGATCATTTTTAGAATTGTCTTTGTATTATCAAATCCTAAAGAAAATGAGACTTTTAAAGGGTTTTTAGAAAAACTAGACTTTTCTATTTTAAATGATACAGCTCTTTTAACTAATTTAACTAACACTATTGTTGAGCTATTAAAAACAGATAAAAAATCAGGAGGAAATAAGGGAGAGACCTTTCGATAATAAGTATTCCTTTTCTTCCGCAATCATTTTTAACATAGCAAAACTAGGACTATCAATTGAAGATACCAAGCACTTTGATATTGGAACCTATATAGAGCTTATTGAAATTGAAAAAGAACTCTATAAAGGTGAAACCAATAGAAGAGCGAATCAATCTGATATTGATAGTTTTTTCTTATAGCGAAAGGAGGTAACTAAATGGCTGAAACAGTAAGAGGCTTAAATATCAAATTAACACTTGATGCAAAAGACCTGCAAAATGAATTAACTAATATCAAAGCAAATCTTAAAGAACAACAAAAAGACTTAAAGGCTATTAATACCTCTTTACGCTATGATTCAACTAATCTTGATTTATGGAAGAAAAAGCAAGAAACACTTAACTCAATTTTAGAAGAGACGAAAAAGAAACTTCATAATCAAAATGAGCAATTAGAAAAGGCTAAGAAAGCTCTTGAGATTGGTGATATTTCCGTAAAGGAATTTAATCAGCTTAGAAGAAACGTTGAATATACTGAAGCCGATATTAGTAAGTTAAATAATCAACTTGAAGATACCACTAAGAAAATTAATGAATTAGGGAATGCTAATTTAAACAAATTAAGTAAAGTTGGCTCAAATCTTACTAAGTATGTGACCGCACCAATTTTAGGAGCAGTTACAGCTTTAACTACATTGTCCCTTAAAAGTGCTGAAACGGCTGATGAGTTAGGAGATCAAGCTTCAAAACTAGGAATGTCGGTAGAGGTACTTCAAGAATGGAACTATGTAGCTAAACTTCTTGCAGTAGATAATGAACAACTTCAAAAAGCCTTTACTAAAACTAATTCATTACTTGGTGATTTAGCTAGTGGCAATACCTCATCTGCAACGGAAGCCTTAACAAAACTAGGAATTACCTACGATGATTTAAAAGGTAAAAATGTCGATGAGGCTTTTGAGATTATTCGTAATGCCTTAGCTAATTTAGAAGATGAAACCTTAAGAGTTGGAATCGCAAATGATATTTTTGGCGAAAAGATAGGTACTGATTTACAACAACTTTTAAGCGCCTCAAGTACTGAGATTGATAACTTTAGAAATGAATGTCAGGAATTAGGTGTTATCACGGAAGAAGAAGTCGAGGTTTCTGCTAAGTTTAATGATGAACTAGATAAAGTAAAACAAGAGCTTCAAACATTAGGAGTAGAACTAGCGCAGATTTTGCTCCCTATCATGACTGAGTTTTTAACTTATCTTAAAGATTCAATTATTCCAAAGATTAGTGAATGGGCAAATAAACTAGCAAACATGAATGACACGACTAAAAAGACGATTTTAGTTGTTATAGGACTCGTTGCTGCTATTGGGCCTGCTATAAAAATCATTACAACTATCATTCCGATTGTAAAAGGCTTATCGACTGCTTTAACTGCTACTGGAGCTAGTGGCTTTTTTGCTGGTGCTGGAATAAGTGCTGCAACTTTAGGAATAGGGGCTTTGATTGCCATTCTTATTATGGCTTTAACTCAAACCGAGACCTTTAAAGATATCTTGATGGAACTTGGTAGTATTTTAATGCAGATACTTGAGCCAATCTTCATGATAGTCGAAGCAGTAGGTGAAGTTTTAATGCCGATCATTGAGCTTGTAATGGAAGTGATAGGAAACTTAATCAATCTTTTAGTTCCTTTACTTAATGTATTACTACTCCCTATTAAAGCTGTACTTGATGCAGTAGGGAAGATACTCGAGGCTTTCATGCCACTTTTTACGATGCTAGCAGAGATTATTCAAAGAGTAATTGCACCAGTGCTAGAAGTGTTATATGCCGTATTAAAGCCAATTTTAGATATTCTTAACGCGATTATCGAATGCGTTCAGTGGATATTAGATCATACAGTCGGTTGGCTAATGGATATTGTAGACACAGTTGTTGGCTGGTTTACTCCTAGCTCAAGTAACGAAACAAATACATCTAATAGCACGGTTAATAATCAAACTACGAACAATGTCACTATCAATACAAGTTCTAGCACTTTTGATGTCGACACTATTAATGAGGCACTTGGAGGTAGTTATCTATGAGGAAACTTTGGCTTATTAATGATTTGGGTGAAGAGTATAGATTTGATTATTCTTCTATGACGCTTATTTCATCTATTACAGGTCTAGGTTTTCAAAAGACTAACACTTACTTTGATTTTGATAATATCTATAAGAAAATCGATGAAACAATACCTACTCAAGATATTGTCTTTAATCTAACTTTTTTAAGAAAATATCAAGGTTTTAAAAGGTTTTTGTCGTTTTTAGAAACTTCTCATGAGTTAAAACTTTATTACACAAGCGACGATACTAAGTATTCTTATGTAGAAGTTGAAAGTTTATCAAAGACAGAAATTAGTGGTGGAACTTTAACAAGCGAATTAAAACTTAAAAGGCTCTCATATTGGTATAAGGACGTTATAAGTGAAGTGACGATAAGTGTTTCAAAGGAAGGTAAGATCTATCCTTTTGCTTATCCATACAAGTATAGCGTTTCAAGTAAAGGCAAGATGGCGCTTACTAATAATGGTTATGCTAAAGCTCCTTTAAAAATCACCATAAAAGGAGAGGTTTCTAATCCTGAAGTAATTGTTACAAAAGACGGAATAGAAGTAAGTAAGCTCAAAATTTATTATGAATCTAATAATTGCACGATTGTTGTTGATGCCTTTCCAAGTAGGCAAGAGATAACAATTGAAGAAAATAATGAAAAAATTAATGCATATGAGTATCAGGATTTTTCTTGTGATAATTTCATCTTTTTAGAGCGTGGAACCTATGAACTAACATTTGTTCCTAATACGCAAGGAAGTCCAAGCTGCTCCATAACAATGATAGAAGGGTATTTAGGTAATTAATATGAAACTGATATTTTTAGATAGAATCACACTTAAATATAAAGATAACGCCTATGTTTCTAGTGAATTTGAAATTGTTCTTGATAGCGTGGTTAAACAAAAATCTAACTTCACTGTCAACAAAGAAGAAATCAAGGCTAGTGTAGGCGATATCGTCGTTTTAAAAGAAGGGAAACTTTCTTATATTGGTATTGTTCAGGCTATCACTTTAAATGATGATAAGACGAGCAAAGTTCAGCTTAACGACTTTAAAGAGATATTCAATATCAAAGTTCCTGTAAGTTCTTTTACTGGTAATGTTTGTAAGTTTTTGGCAGACACTATTAAAAAAGCATTTGTAAGTAATAGTGATACAAAACAAAACCTTAGATATTTAACTGTTACCTATAATTCAGATATTGATGGAAGTTTTAATTATGGCGCTGATACTTTAATGAATATTGAAGATTTGATGGAAACAATCACTAAAACTTATGGAGTGGTCATTAAATATCAAGTTAATTTCATTAGGGGAAGGTTTTCTAATATCGAGATCATTATTGAAGAAGAAACACATATCGTAAAGCTTCGTCATGATTTAAAAGCTATCAGCAATTTAAAGATTAAAGAAAGCGAAGAAAACGTCGTCAATAAATGTATCTTTTATCCTAAAGAGGAAAACGAAGAGCATAAAAAAGAAGTCGAATATTATCTTTTAACTGATGGAAATATCACTACTAATAAAGATGATGAAAGGCGCTTTCCTTATGTGAATGTTGAAAGTGAGTTTTATAGCGATAGTGACTTTGAAAAACTAGAGAGCAAAGCTAAAGAAAAGCTAATTAAAAGCTCGAATGACCATCAGATAACTTTTGATCTAGATGTTACAAATAACGTCTTTGTTCCTTTAGGAAATATCTTTATAGGCTATTTTGTCGAATTTTATGCTCCTAAAAGAACCTATACAACTATGCTTACTCAAATTAAATATAAAAACACGTTTGCTAGTTGCACCC
>UQFQ01000023.1 GCA_900540395.1 uncultured Mollicutes bacterium
GGGGTGTCAATTATCTTGCTGACACGACTACTATAAAAATATTAAATTCACTCGTCAATAAGAAAAGTTAAATGTAAATAAAAATTTACACTAAAATTAATACGAAATTAATAACAGCTAGAATGATGTAGCAAGCCGCTTTGCTACATCAAAAATATGGTATAATAAATTGCCAGACATAAATATAATCGAATATAGCTTTAATAGTCTAACTGATATTCATAGTCTGGCACAACTCAGTTAGACTATTAAAACTAGTTGTGCCACTATGAGAAATAACCATAAAACAATTTTTTTGTATATTTTAGGAAACTTTAAAGAGCTTACTTTTTTTGAACTTTCAATTTTAACAGAATTTTTTAAAAAAAAGATTAATTGACTTTGATTCTAAAAGTGAAGAATTTGCCTCACACGACCTAAAGAATATTGATAACAATTTCAACCTCAAGTATCAACTTCCGGCCCCAGAGTCGATTACGCTAAAAAACAATAATGTTCCAATTTTGCAATTAACAGATTTTGCCAAAGTTAATTTTTCTTTCATTTATGATTTCTGCAATTTAGTTATATCAGATGTAACATTAAGAACTATTCAAAAAGATTTGAAAATTAATTATAGAACAGCAGTTTTTTGGAGATATAAAGTTTTCACCGCAATTAGAGATTATATGAAATTCCTAATGCTCAAAAGAACGATATATTTCGATGAAATTTACGTAAAAATTGGCAGTTTAGATATAAACAAACGATCAAATTTTAAGAAAAACGAGACAACTGCATTAACAGGGAAAGCTATTGTTGCTGTAGCTTGCGATGAGTTTGGAACAGTTATTTGCAACGACTTTGGAGAAACGCTAGATACTGTAGAGAAATATTATCAGTCTTATAAATCGCATATAGAAAAGAATTCAACAGTAATTGGAGACTCTCATGCCGGATTATCTAAATTAATCAATGAGCTTAACCTGTCAGATAATAGAGTTAAATTTAATAAAACAGATCCAATGATTATGCACGAACTTCAGCCGATTAATTCTCTTTCTTCGTCTATAAAAAGATTTGTTGAGCAAAAGCATCACGGTATCACAAAAGAAAATTTGCAAGATTATTTGAACTTAGCAAGTTTGAAACAAACGCTTATTAAGCACAAATATTACCACAATCAAATGGTTTTATTTTTAGTGGAGTTGATTTACAGTTCTTCAACAAGCTTAAAATTCAGAGACTTGTTTCCTAGGAAAAACAGTTGATGTAGCAAAGCGGCTTGCTACATCATTCTAATAACAGCACGGTCAATTGTACTTGCAAATAAAACTTTAGAAAAATTTCAAATCTACTTCTGGATATTTGCTTGGCGGATTGTTCTTATCATATTTATTTAAACTACTTCCGCCAGTTATATTTCCAAACATCTTACCCCAACCATTTTCATAGTTTAAATATTCTTGAAAATCATTGTAATGATTATATGTATAAAATACATATCTATCGTCAAAGTCAGTGATTGGTTCACCGTTAGTATATCTTGCAGAATAAACAATTCTTGCAGCACCCCTATTGATTGAATTGCCATCATTATAATCTCCAATCTCATAGCTTGGGTCACAATCCGTTCCTGTAGTTCCAATATCAATTTCATAATAAACCAAGTCTCCACCATTGCCAGAAATTCTAGGTAATGCTGGTTCATAAGGATATTTATCTACATCTCCAGAAAATTTAGAATTGTTTAGTCTCAAATATTCGCCCCATGGGGACTCATATGGTTCCGGATAGTTCTTTCGATCTTCGTAATAGTTTGGTGGAACATCGCCATAAGCAAAAACATAAGCTGCAACCTCTTCTAAAGTTACATATGCTCCATCTTCATAAATAGTAAAAGCAAAAGAGCCATCGCTTTTCATTACATTATAAGCTTGTACGCCATAATCAAAATTATGAAAGACATTTTTATATAATTTGTCACCGTTACGAGGCTGGTCAATGGCAATTGTTGGTTCTTGATCTTGAGGGCTTATATCACCGCTCATTAAGTTACATTCAGTGCGACATCTAGCATCAAATGGATCAGTCGCCCTGGTATAATTTTCATAAAATTCGTCTTTATCAACACCAATGTAATCGTTATATCCAAGTATTGTTACTTCAACAGGACAGGAAACTCTGCCATCGTTAAGTTTAATAACAAAAGAGGTGTCGCCCATCGATAATGCAGTAAAATAAAGCATTCCATATTTCGCTTCTTCAAATCTTAAATAGGATTCATGTTCGTATTCAATTGTTAAATTATCTTCTGTGACTTCACTATCCTCGAGACTTGTTCCAACCGCAAAATAATCACCTACATAAATCTCATGATCAGCAACGACCGCAGTAAAATCATAGATACTGAAATTCACCATATTTGAAGTTGCATTAGCGCATCTTGCAACAATTGTAACTTCACCAGAAGAAAGTGCTTTTACTCTATTTCCGCTTATTTCAACTAAATCTTCACCTTTAATTGCTTCAAAATACACATCACTTGAATATTCATTTGGCTCGATTTCATATTCAAGCAATAAAGATTCGCCAACTTGAACATACTCTTCTGTTAACGAAAGAGTAAATTTATCGACGTGTATTCTCTCTTTAACTGTAATTTTAATTGAGTCAGATAATTCTCCTGACTTAGCTGTAATTGTTACTTCTCCAACATTAATTGCAGTAACTTTTCCATCAGAATCAACAGTAGCTATAGTTTCATCACTTGATATGTAAGTTATCGCATCACTAAGATTTTTCGTTTCTAATTCAATATTAAAAGTGCCACCTACATATAGTGTTTTAGATTCCTCAAGGATATTTAATGTTTGTTCTAAGGAAACATTTTCGTTTCCGCACGAAGCAATGCTAAAGCCAGCAATCAACAATGAGGCAGATAAAGTAAGTATTTTTTTAAACTTCATAGTTAATTCTCTCAAATACACTTTCATTTAAATCGATAAATCGTGCTTAAATATTACCTTAAACAGTTAAATAAAGTAAGAAGTATTGTTATATGGTGGATATCAGCATTGAATTAATGTTTCATCTTACCCCCGCAACTTTAACTTTAAAATCGTATTTTCAAAAGTTAATAAACACAGAAAATAGTTCGTTTTTGTAGACTTTTTATCCAAATTCGCTATTTCCACTCAATTATATCGCTTTCTTCAAAAAACCTTTTTAGCAAAAAAGTCAAATAATAAGGGAAAGTAAAAATGTTGTCTTTAAAACCAATATTGCCATTAGTTAATTTAATGCCATAGTTTATTTCTGGATACTTGCTTAAAGCAGTGTTTAAAGATACGCTTCTGCCTCTACTTCTTTTAACTTCAATAGGCACAATTTCATTTTTTACACGAATCACAAAATCTAGTTCAAGTTGAGCGTCCTTTGATTTATAAAAATAAGTTTTATAGCCTGACTTTACCAATCCTTCAGATACAAGGCTCTCATATAAAGCGCCATTATAAATATTAAAATTGCCATTTATTATTAAATCTTTTTTGGCTTCTTCATCAAGAGTAGCAATAATCAATGAGTGATCAGCATAATAAATCCTAAAGTTATCTTTAGATTCATATGAAGCAAAAGGTAATTTCAAATTTTCTAAATTATATGCAATGTTTATGATTCCAGCATCGTAAAGCCGTTCTTCAAGACCGGAATATTCGCGAGAACGTGCACCATGTTTTAATTGAGTTACTTGAAACTTATGATTATCTTTTGAAAGTTGTGATGATATATGACGATAAATGTTTTTAAGCTTTGCCATATCTAGCCCTTCAACATATTTGGTTATATCGTCTTCATAATCTTTATAAATACTTAATTGCATTGAAAATACTTCATTAAAAAGCTTTGTTCTAAGGTAATTATCTACACATTTTGGCATTCCACCAATAAAAATATATTCGTTAAATAAGTAATTAAGACGCTCAATAAAAATATCTTTAAGTGGTTTTAATTCTTTCATACTTAAAAATATGTCATCAATAAAAGATTCATTATAACCGCAACCCCAAAGGTATTCTTCAAAATCCAATGAATACATACGATATTCTTCTTTAAATCCAACTGGGATTGAGCTTATTCTCTTATAGTTGATTCCTAGCATCGAACCTGATGCAATTACATCAAAACGTCCATCAAGTGAAAAGAATTTAAACGAAGTTATAGCGTCAGGATATTCTTGTATTTCATCAAAGAAGATTAAGGTGCCTTTATTAATAAACTTTACATCTGGCTTAAATAAACTTAAAGATCTTATGATAGATTCTGTATCGTATCCGTTTTCAAAAATCCTTTTTAAATGTGGCTCAGTAACAAAATTTATCTCTATAAAAGACTTATACATTTTTCCGAATTCTCTTATTGAAGTCGTTTTACCTATTTGTCTTGCTCCACTTATTATTAAAGGTTTCTTATCAACTCTATTTTTCCAATCAAGAAGGTACTTATCAATCTTTCTTTTTAACATCTTTTTTACTCCAATCACATTTTTGTATACTGTTTATTAAGACAAAATCACATTTTTGTATATTAATTATGAACTATTTTTCACATTTTTGTATACTAAAAATAACAAGAAAATCACATTTTTGTAGAATATGCAGTGATAAATGCATTTCTAATCAACACGGTCGACCTTAATAATCTATCAGATGAAAGAATAAATGATAGAATAATGATAGAATAAATTACAGAATAAATGGTAGTTTAAATGATAGAATAAATTAGGATTTTAGTAATTTAGGCAAGCAAATTTTAGAAAAAATTAGGTTGAATAAATATATAACTATTGATGAGCTAGCCAAAGCATTAAAGGTGTCTTCTTCAACAATAAATCGTCATTTAAAAACATTAACAACTCTTAACGCAATTACTAGAGTTGGTTCTAAGAAAAACGGCTATTGGAAAGTGAATTTTTAAGCATCATTACGCTTTTTAAAAGCTGCATATTTTTAACCCAAAATTCTCTGCCATATAACTCACCTTCTATTCCTGTTTAGTATTTTTTCGGTTAACTGGCTTTTTACGAAATTATTCAATTTTGAGTATAAGAAAAACACCTACCATTTTTGATAGATGCCATTAAAACATTATAATTAATTTGCAGTTATAGTTCTAGACTACTTGGATTAAGTAAGAAATCTAAAATATTTATAATCAAATACCCTTTTTCATTATGCCATGGTGCAACATTATCTTGTACAACAATAACTTTCTTGAAGGAATCATCTATTCTATCCAAAGATGCTTGTTCTTGTTCCATCTTGTTTGCATCAGGAATAGAATATGCTGATTGAACATAATAACGCTGACTTCCCTTATTGCAAACAAAGTCAACTTCTAAAAGTGTTACTGTATTTTGTCCCTTGCTATTTTTTGAATATTTTTCAACAACTCCAATATCGACATTAAAACCACGAATAATTAACTCATTATACAAAATATTTTCCATTGCATGAGTAGGTTCTATCTGCCTAAAATTTAATCTAGCATTGCGTAGTCCTATGTCTTCAAAATAATACTTGAACGGAGAGCCAATATATTTTTTACCTTTTATATCATATCTTTGAGCCTTTGAAATTATAAATGCATCAATAAGATAATCTATATAAGCAGAAATTGTATTTGCGTTTGTTTTTATTGAATGAGATACAAAACTATTTGCAAGCTTGGTTGGATTTGTAAGTGTTGCTGTATCAGAAGACAATATATCAACCAATGTATCCATAACTATATCGCCTTTTAAATGATGCCTATCTATAATATCTTTTAAATAGGTATTCTTAAAAAGATTGCTTAGATACTTTACTTTCTCCTCTGAACTTTTCATTGTCGTTACATAAGGAAGTCCACCATATAATGAATAATCACGATACCCTGCGTATGAATCTCCAGAATACACGGACATAAATTCAGCAAAAGACAATGGATATACCCTAATCTCATCACCACGACCTCTAAATTCAGTCAATATATCAGAAGATAAGAATTTAGAATTACTACCCGTTATATAGATATCCACATTTCTGTGCCTTAAAAGGCTGTTAAGAATACCATATAATTTAATCATCCCTTTGCCTTTATATTCTTCCTCGGTTATAGCAAGTTGTGCCTCATCTAAAAGAATATAAAACTCATCCTCATCATTTGTTATTTTAGACTTTAGATATTTAGAAAGGTTAGAAGGATCCAAATACTCCTCATTTTCATCATCATCCAATGAAAGTGCAATGATTTGTTCTTTACTTACTCCACTTGCCAACAAGTGCTTACGAAATAATTCAAAAAGCAAATAACTTTTTCCACATCTTCTAATACCTGTAACAATTTTAACCATTCCGTTACCTTGTTTTTCAATTAACTTATTAAGATATGAGTCTCTTTTGATTTCAAGCATAGTTTCACCTCATTTAGTTTTTTTTCGGTTTACCGACTTTTTACGAAATGAGTATATCACAATTTTCTAAAAAATCAAAAAATATGACTAACTAGAATTTGCTGTTTTTTAATTAATCATGTACTGAAAAATTTTCACTAATCTCTAAATCGTGTAATTGTGCCACCTTTCGTTTAATCGTGCTAATGAGTGAAAAACAGGAGTATCATTTCTTCTTACTTTTTATCTCATTTGAACCTCTAAAAATTAAAAAATAAGGCTTAAAACGCACCAAAATCATTATTTTAGCTAATTTTTATCCTTTAAATATAGCTCAGTAGCAAAATTTATCTCTATAAAAGACTTATACGTTTTTCCGAATTCCCTCATTGAAGTTGCTTTGTCAATTTGTCTAGTTTCGCTTATTATTAAAGGCTTCTTATCAACTCTGTTTTCCATTCCGGAAGGTATTTATCTATCTTTCTTTTTAACATCTTTTTTACTCCAATCACATTTTTGTATGCTTTTTATTAAAATAAAATCACGTTTTTGTATATTAATTAGGACCTATTTTTCACATTTCTGTATACTAAAAATTAAGTAAAAATCACATTTTTGTAGATTATGAGAAATTACCAAGGCAAAAATATGCCTAATATCTATATTTCAATAAGAAATATAGCAAAGACTTTAAGAATTTGAATTAGAAAAATTTAAAAATATGAATTTATATAAGTGATATTGGGCAAAGCCAACAATCTTTATTAATTGGAATTAATTCATCGGTTAAGCAAATCACTAATCCTGGTTTAATATTCATATTAAATTTCTTAAGAACAGAAAAGTTCTTATCAGGATGATTAGGAGATTTACTTTTCTTTATCTCAATTGGATAAATGCTATTGTCTTCTACCACTAATAAATCAATTTCTTTTTTATCAAAATCTCTGTAGTAATATAAATTGTTAATTGGTTTACCGTGGTTATAATAGCTTTTAACTATTTCACTCACAACAAAAGTTTCAAAGATTGCTCCATCCATATTACCATTAGCTAGAGTTTCTGGTGTTAACCATCTACATAAATAACTTACTAATCCAGTATCCATAAAATAAATTTTAGGAGTTTTAACTAATCTGCTAGTAATATCCTTGTAATATGGTCTGAGAATAAATATTAATCCTGATCTTTCAAGTATAGAGGTCCATTCTTTTGCGGTAGGTGCACTTATTCCAATTTTCTTAGCGATTTCGTCATAATGTAATTCTTGTGCTGTCCTACTAGCCATGAAGACTAAAAAATCATAAAACTCATTTAGTTTGTCAACGGCTTGCATTTCTCGAATATCTCTTTCTATATAGGTTGCAATGTAATCACTATAATATTTTTCTCTATTTATACCATTTCGTATTATACGAGGCATGCCGCCTTTAAAAATATTATTAAAAACTTCATTTACATCTAAAGGAATTGGTTTTTTTGCTTTAAGCACTTCTAGATTTGGCGTAAAAGGTCCACTATCATCAACCTCATAAATTTCTTTAAAAGACAAACTAGACAATTCATATAAAGAAACTCTTCCAGCTAAAGATTCTGAAACATTTTCCATCATTTTGAATTTTTGAGACGAAGTGAGCCAAAATAAACCATTATTATTCCTACCTTCTATAGCTAGCCTATCAACAATCTCCTTAATTTTTTCTAATATTGAAGGGACTTTTTGGAATTCATCAATAATGATTGGATACTTATATGTATCAAAAAATAAGTCAGGATCATTTAAAGCAAGTCTTCTTGCGTTTAATTCATCAAAACTAACAAATCTTCTATTCGCCTCTTTTATGTGATTTAGCATTGTCAATTTGCCAACCTGTCTTTGGCCACAATCCATTATTACTGGATAATTTTTAGAGGCTTCTGAGATCTCTTTTTGCATTATTCTACTTATGTATTTCATATTAAATCTCCGAGATTTCTAAAGTGCCACTTTATTTTTCTCGAAATTATTTTATATCATTTATCATAAAATAGCGAACTAAGAAAACTTAAGAGTTTAGTTTTGAGATTTCTAAAGCATCACTTTAGTTTTCTCGATAATTTAAGTACTGATATATTCACCAGGTCCCAAAGCACAAGTTAAACCTTGACGAAGAATGGAAGCTTAGATGACATAAGTTACTACAAAATCAGCATTATTTAACATATTCATCTTTATTTTGATGATGAGAATCATCTTCTATTGTTAGTTGCTTTTCTAATTATTGGTTATTTTTGTATGAACTAATCCTAATTTTAATGCATTATTAATCAACACACAATCGACCTTAATGATCTATCAGATGAAAGAATAAATGATAGAATAATGATAGATTAAATGATAGTTTAAATGATAGAACAAATCAGGATTTTAGTAATTTAAATAAGCAAATTTTAGATAAAATTAGGATGAATAAATATATAACCATTGATGAGTTAACCAAAGCATTAAATATGTCTTCTTCTACAATAAATCATCATTTAAAAACATTAACAACTCTTAATGCAATTACTAGAGTTGGTTCCAAGAAAAACGGATATTGGAAAGTTAATTTTTAAGCATAATTACGCTTTTTAAAAGCTAATATCTAGTTTTGTAACATTTCAAAATATTAAATTTCAAAACACAATCTTTTATATTTATCTTGTTATTTTTTAATTAGCTTTAATATTTTTCTTTCGTTATCTGTGAAGTTTTCTGTGAACTTATCTGTGAAGTTTACCTTCGTAATAAATCTTTTTTCTATAAAACACCACTTATTAATTGTTCGGCCATTAATTGTTGATTTTTTCAAACCATGTTTTATATTAAAGAAAAGGAAGTAAACATGAAATACAAAACAAGTCTTTGCAACATAGTAAAAGCTTTTAACGGTTTTAAAGTTATTTATGATGCAAGAACCTCTGCAATCGTTAAAATGGATAAACGTATCTCAAAAAGAATTAAACTATTTTTGCAAAATAGCAATTTCACATCATTTGATGACAATATTTCTTCTTTAATCAAAAGCGGAATTATAATTCCAGAAAGAGTTAATAAAGACATCGCTTCTAGTAAACCATCGGATTTTCTTTTTCGTACCGGGCACTTGTTGCAATATCGACTTCCTAATAGACAAAATGGCACGACTTTTTTTAGCCCGTTCCATTATTCATTGTTAAACTATGTTATTTAAGTATTTATTTAGAAGTAAAAGAAAAAATTATCTTTTCTTATTTATCTGCACGATATTAGGCATTTTAGTTCTTTCCATTTTGGACATTATGCAAGGCATTGTGTTCATGTTATTTATGAACCGTGCTACTGGTGTCAATGACATACCACTATGGATATTAGTACTCGGTGCCTTTGGTTTTGTTATTGGTTATTACCTTGTTTCTTTAATTGCCTCTTATTTAATTACCAATCTATTAAAGAAAATTCGTGGCGAACTAGTTAATGATATCTTTACTTCATTTTCTAATTATCCAGTATCTACTTTTTTAAAGAACGAAACCGCATCTTCAATTTCAAGTACCATCACCACTGAAGTTGAAAATTTAATTAATTCATACTATTCATATATTTTGAACATTTTTAGTATAACTTTTTCTTTTATATTAGGTTTAATTTATCTAGGACTATTAAACGTTTTCATTATTATTCCGATTCTTATCTTTATTGTTCTTATCTTATTAATAAGTTTCTTAAGTACTAATAAGATAAACAAAAATTATGAAAAAGTTTTCTATGCTAATAGGTATGTTATTAAGTTAATAAATAACGTATTTAGTTTTTTTACAGTTTCGAAGATGTTCGACTTCAAAGAAAACATAAATAAGCGTATCGAAAGCGAATATGATAAGTTTAACTCCGCTAAGAAGAAAGCTAGATTATTTGACGTTATCTTAGAAAAAATTAATGGCATTCTATCACTATTAATGTTTTTCTCGATTTACACTATTTGTGTATATTTAGCTATTAAAGATCAAATGAACGCTGGCGAGATTACTTCAATTATTCAAGTATGTGGCTCGGTTGTTAATCCTTTCTTCTCAATTTCCTACGTAATTAAAGCGATTGCAAATACTAAATCTACTAGAGATAAAATTGATAATATCCTTAAAGTGCCTACTACATCTACAAACCTAACAAAAATAGATCTAAAGGAAATAAAAGGCACAAACATTACTTACGCTTATAAAGATAAGGACTATATAATTAAAAACTTATCATTTGATTTTAGAAAAGATGATATTGTTGCAATTATTGGTGAATCAGGAAGTGGAAAAACCACACTGCTTTCGATTTTATCAAAATTTATTACAGATTACTCAGGAAGCATATTACTTAATGATAGTATTAACCTAAATGATGTAAATGATGAGTCTTATTACTTAGATGTTAAATTATTAAATCAAGAGCCAACACTTCTTGATGATACAATTAAAAATAACATTGTCCTTGATAAGCCATTTGAAGAAGAAAAATTTAATAAGATTTTTAAGCTACTAAACCTTGATAATACATTTAAAGATATAAATATAAAGATAGATACTGAAAGCAAAAACTATAGTCTAGGAGAAGCAAGAAGAATATGTTTAGCTAAACTATTGTACGATAAGCCAGCTTTTATTTTATTAGATGAGCCTTTTGCTTCTTTAGATGAAGAAAATCGTTTAATAATTGAGAATGCCTTAACTAATATTAATGATTCTTGCATCATTATCACATCTCATATCTTTAGTGAAGAATTCAAAAAACATATAACAAAAGAAATAAAGCTTTAGTAAAATGGTCACCACTAAAGTGACCACTAATTGACTACCTCATTTCTTTAATATGGCAAAGATGAACCATTTTAATACATATATACAAACACCTATCATTTTTTGAAAACACCCTGTTTTGCTATAAAATGTAGCAAGCAAAATTGGAATTATCTGTTTTCATCGAACATGAAGGATGGTCCATTTTCATCATTATCATCTTCATAAGAGCAGACATATGTCCAACTCCAATCTTTGCTAACTATGAATGATTCAGGTATTGGACCTTCGTCTTCATCTCGACTAAATATTACATCATCATATTTTTTTCATCATGTTCATTAGTTTCTTCTTCAAACCACATTTCTATGCTTATAGCATTTTTCCTATCAACTTTATTAAATTCTTTTGTAGCTTCAATGCCACACAAGAATTAATTTTTTGGTTTTAAAAAGAAAACTTCCCATAAATAATTATAATCTTTATATTCTTGTAATAATTCTTTTCCAAATGTATTAAGTCATTTATCCTTAAAATCTGCTTTTTTCATATTTCATCTACAAATTCCAATTTACTTAATAACTTCCCAGTAGCCTGTTTTATTTGACCCAACTCTTCTTATCATATTGAATTCAATCAACTTTTTTATAGCTCTATGAATAGTCATTTCTGTTTTATCTAATTCTTGTGCAAGTTCACTTCTTTTAATACCTTTTTTCGAATCAATCAAAGATAAAACATCTCTTTCAACGCTCGATAATTTTATTGTAACATTTCTTGTAACATTAATGTTATCAATCGATGTTCTAATAAAGTCGAAATAGAATCCAAATTCATTATTTCCATATTTATAATTGATATTTTCTTTTTTACAAATGCTAAATACTCTACCAAAGCCAGTTCCAAAAGAATCAATAGTCTTATTAAGATACAAAACAGTATTTATTAGTGGATTTCTTGCGATTGGCCCATTTGAACCATCTGCAAAATCTTCTGGAGTTTTTCCTTTTACTAAAAATCCAGGATTGTACACATGAATCTTAGTAGGTGTAATATAAATTTCGCTAAAAGAACTGTTATTAACTCTCATATGTGCAAAGCTATTAACTATAATTTCTCTTATAGCTTCTAAAGGTATTTCTGGTTTTTCAACTCTTTCCATACCTCTAATTTCTGCCTGCCATCGTGTATTTTCGATTATATATCTGTATGCTTTTTCAATACATTCTAAAATATTACCTTTAAATATTTGATTATCAATAAATGATATTCTCTCATCGGTTGGATAGATCGCTAACTTTAACGTCCAAGGTTTCAAATTAGAAAACAAATATAATCCAGCATTATTAAGTTTATCATTTTTTAATAATCCTAATTTTATTAGGGTATCTTTTGTATCCTTATAGATAAAAGAAATTCTTCCTACTTCATTACCTTTATTTATGTAATTAATCAATAAATCTTCATCAATGACTTCTATACCATAAGGAGTTAATTCATTTTCCCATTTTGAATAATCAATATTTTTGTTTATAAAGAAGTTTTCTAATTGAGAATTAGTCATTAATAAATCTTCATCGTCAGATCTTATATAATATCGTCCATATGCTGAATAAGGAGTATCATCTCCATATACTTCTACTTTTATAATTTGTTTACTTCCAACTTCGATAATATTAATAGAAGGATTTATAACAGGTCTAATGTTATTTTTTATTTGTACAGAAATATCTTTGGTCGTATCTTTTCCGATTTGTTGTCCTACAATTTCGCCTTCATTATTTACTCCAAAGTATAATAAACCGTAATTATTTTTATTTAACATTGAAGATAATGATATAATAGCTTGTTTTAATTCACTAGTGGATTTCTTAAATTCGAGTTTTTCATTTTCACGTTTTTCAACCATAATATATCTCTTTTTTTGTAACTTTATCATAACATTTTTGTTACAATAAAACAAGTGATATGTTACATTAAATTATATTACATAATATAAAACAATGAAGGTTGATGAATAAATTTAAATTTATCAATAAAAAATAATTTTTGATTGAAACCCTCTTAATTGCAAGATTTTTTCTCAAAAAAGAAAAAAGTTTTTTGTGCGACAAAAAGTTTATTGTGCTATAAAAAGTTTTTAGTTCAAAATCACGAGCTAAAACTTCATTGTTAGAGAATAGGATGGTAAGTCGCTTATGCTCAATTTATATTAAATAGCTGCTAAATTTTTCTAATTTTGGTTCAAAAAAAGGCTTGATTAGCCATTTCTAGCGTATCAAACCTATGCTTTCTTTATGGTGGATCTGGCCAGGATCGAACTGGTGACCTCTTCGTTGCGAACGAAGCGCTCTCCCAACTGAGCTACAGACCCACGACTTAATTATTATAAATAAAAGGATTGAACCTATAAACTATTTATTTTAGGTAAAAATATGCATAGCCTGTTGAATTACTAAAAATAAAGACACAAAATAATTACTAAGAGGTAAAATTTATGTCAAGTTTTAAAGATTTACGTATTGTTGATAATTTTTATCAAACAAGTGCATTTTTCCCAATGCCAACAATTCTTGTTTCAACTGTAGATGATGATGGGAACACAACATTAGGTGCTTATTCTCTCTGCTTTCCTTATTACATTGCAGGCAAAGACTATTATGCAATGATATTAGAATGTAGAAACTCTTCTAATACAGCTCAAAACTTACTCAAAAGAGGAAAATGTGCTTTAAACTTTTTAGAAGATTCACATGCTGATTTCAAACAAACAGTAAAATTAGGTTTCCCAGGTCAAACCTCAAAGGAAAAAATGAAAAATGTTAATTTTGAATTTGAAAAAGGACTTGCTGAAGGTGAAAATAGACCATTAGTTCTGAAAAAAGCCTATCAAGTATTTGAATGTACCTGGGATGATACTCTAGAAGACGCCTATCAAGACAAAGCAAAAGTTGGTCAACTCGATGAAATTGAAGGACCATATAGAAACTTCAATGGTGTTACATCAAAATTTGGATGCCACTTTATTCTTAAAATAGACAAAATCTTAATGAAAGAGAAATTCTATAACGCAATTGTAAATGGAGTTAAAGCTTCATCTTTTCCTAGAGTTCCAGTTGATTATGGATATAGGGATTCAACTTATTTCTGGTATACAAAATTTAGAAAACCAATCAAATGTCCAATTCCTAACGTTCAAACAAATAACTTAGAATCGGTTAAATATGCCGCTAATAGAATTGATCCAGACATTAAATTTACTGAAGAAGCTTGTAAGATGATCGTTAAAGTTCCTAGAGTCTTTTTAAAAACCGTCCTTAATGGTTGTGTTAACTATGCTAAAGAGCATAACATTAAAGTGATTGATGAAAAAGTAATGAAAGACATTAATGATAAAAGACGAGCTGAAAAAGGTAAAAGATAAAAAGTTTTCAAAACAAGCAACACTCGGTTGCTTGTTTTATTTATTAAATTGTTCCTTTTAGTTTGTCTATTATTCTCACTTCTTTAATTAAAAAGCCTGCAAAGCCTAAACATAAATTAGATTACAAGACTTTAGATATCGTTTTATCAATAACAGAAAGTAAGTAACAACTTGTATCAAGATTAAATGCTTGAATAACGTAATTTCTATATACAGTAAGTTGATCAATATAGGCTACATCAGTGATATTCTTTAATTTGTAGTCAACCACTATTGCTTTATCTTCATAGATTAAAAGTAAATCTATTACGCCTCTTGTTTCATTAACTTCATCAATAAATTGATACTCTTTATATATCTTAGCTTTATCGAAATCAAATTGACTAAGCAAAGACAATGCTCCCTTAATTAAGTCCTTTTCTTTTTCGCTTTCAATAAAGTCAAAATCTGGATTTTTAAATGAAAGCGTTTCTAATAAAGAGTGAATATGAGTACCAAAATTAAGTGATGATTCATCACTTTCATCATCAATATCTTTACTAGCTTTTTTAGTTTTAGTTAAAAGCAGCTTTTGTGCTTCTACTTCAACAAATTCTTTATTACCACTTTGCTTAACTTTCTCAAAATCTTTTATTTCTCTATAATTAGGAACAAAATATTTTTCTAATAAATTCGTTAATAAAGAAATATCTTTATTATTTAAAGATTTTATTAATTTATCGATTGTGCTGGTATTTATATTTTTAAGTGCGATATTTTTGTAAGCATAAAACTCAAATACTAAATCATTAATATCTTCAGAAAATTTATTTACATATATCTTTCTTATAATTTCGCCAAAGACTCGAATAGCGCCATCAAAAATAATTTCTTTCTTTCCTTCTCCTTTTGTTTTAGAAGAATCTTCACTTAACTTTTTAATTATTTCATCATAATTTAGACCTTTTAAAGAATGCTTATTTGAATAATAGTATCTAAAAATTTCTTTCTTTATTTCAGATTTTGATAACTTCAAGTCACTCAAATCTCTAATTTGGGTAATTATTTCATCAAGACATTCAATTGTTTTATCAATATAAGGATCTAAAGGATATTCAATGAAAGCTTTAAATAAGAAATCATTGAAGTTTTTTCCATCTCTTTCATCTATATACTCATTAAGTTCTTTACTAGCAAAGTTATAAATCTCTTCATCAGTTACTTCTACTTTGTTTTTAGAAAACTTATTTCTTACTCGCTTTTCATATCTAGCATGGACTTTTTCTTTTTCGGTAAATTTTTCTCCACTTACAATTAAAATTACTTCTTCTTTGGCTCTAGTTAAGGCAACATAAAATAATCTAAGTCTTTCTTCTTTGTCTTCCTTTAAAGTAGATTTATCACTTTCTAATAATAACCCAACTAAATTTGTTTTCTTATGAGCATCAGAAAAGAATGGTAAAAAGAAAAGTTCACCATTTAAAACATAATAATCTCCATTATTTTTAAATTTAGGTTCAGAAAAATCAAAAAGATTAGGTAAATAAACAACTGGATATTCTAAGCCTTTCGATTTATGAATGGTTGTAATTGTTACAGCATTTTTAGATTCAGTGTAAATCACTTGTTCCATTTTTATGTCAAACTTACTGATTGATTTTAAATATAAAACAAAATCAACTATAGAATATCCAAGTTCATCCATCGTCTTGGTTTTGTTATAGAAGATGTTGTTTTTATCAATAGTATTAATTGCATCACCAATTTTAGAGAAAGCTTCAACATAATTAAACTCTTTTAAAACTTGGTCAAAAAGAGTATTTAACGAGGATTTTGCATAGTTTTTCGTTAAATTCTCAAGTTTTTTAAAGTTTTCATCTTGCTTATATGAATCATCTTTATTTTTAAATAATCTATATAATTCTTCATCTGAGTAGTCAAAAACAAAAGACCTTAATAAAGAAATAAATAAATGACGTACCTTGCTTTCATCTTCTTCATTTGATTCATCTTTATTTAATAAGCTAATCAAAGTAAAGATATTAATTAATATAACAATTGAGTTATCAGCTTTTAAATCATCTGAATATATTGAATTAAGAGGTATATTTTTCTCTTTAAATACTTCTTCAAAGTATTTAAAGTTAACGCCTTTATAAGTAAGAATAGTGAAATCTTTATATGTACATGGTCTTAATTTCTTTAAGTTTGAATCATAGACTAAATATCCATTTTCAATTCTAGAAATGATGTTACCACAAATTGTACTAGCTTCTCCTTTAATCATGCTTTCTTTGTTATCAGATAGTTCGCCTTCTTCGTCAAAATAAATTGCACTATATGGAATTTGGAAAATACCGTGTTCAAGATCACTTCTTCCTTTACCTTCTTCATCATATTCAGTGTTAGAAGGAATTATCATATGATCTTTAGCATAATTTGCTCCACCAAAATCATCAGTCATTAAAATCGAGAAAATATCATTTATAGTGTTTAAAACTTCTTTTCTACTACGGAAGTTTTTGTTCATGTTGATTGCTTCGCCGTTTTCATGTTTAGAATAAGCATCATATTTCGCTTTAAATAATTCTGGACGAGCATTTCTAAATCGATAAATTGATTGTTTAATATCTCCAACCGAAAATACATTATTATTAGCTATTAAATTAATAAATCTTTCTTGAGATTCTGATGTATCTTGAGTTTCATCAATCATGATAAGTTTATATTTATACTTTAATTCTTCTCGTACTTCTTTCTCTTCTTCTAAAATTTTAATAGAAAGCTTAGCGATATCACCAAAAGTATAATAACCGGAGTCATGTTTAAAACGATCAACTTCTTCTAAAGCTGGCATTAAAATATTATCAATTAAATAAGTTAAATAAGTAATTTGATATTTAACATCTTCTTCATAAAAAGAAATATTTAAAAGATAGAGAGAATATATTCTTTTATAGTTTTTTATGATTCTTTCAACTTGATGTTTTTCTAATTCAAGATTAATATCTTCATCAGCTTCTTTTAACAAATCTTTTAATTTTTTATTAAAACTATCAACATCAGGAATTCCTTCCTTAATAGCTTTTAAATCATAAATTGTCTCACAATTAAAAATAGCGGCTGTTTTTTCAGTTATATACTCTGAAATTTTATTAAAGCAGATATGTTTAATTGCTTCCTTGTAATCTTTAATTGAAGAAACCACTACATCATTTGCTTTTTTAATTAAATCATCAAAATACTCATGAGTTAAAACTTTCTTTTTATACTCATTTAAAAAATCAATCGGATAATCTTTTTTAGCAAGTATTTGATTATATACATCAAGTAAAAATCCAAATAGTTTATTATCATTTTTAATGCAGTATTTAAAAATAATCTCTTCAAAAATTGGATTATTTTTTAAGTATTGTTTATCTAAATAGTCAGAAATTGTATTAGCAATTTTGACGTAAAGAATATCTTCATCTAAAACTTTTATATTTTTATTAACACCAATTAGATGGCCATATTTCTTTACTATAAACTGAGCATAAGCATCAAAAGTTTCAATATGAGCACTATCTACAAAAGGAACAAGGCCAGCTAAACTAGGATCTTTTCCTAAAGCGGTTTTAATTTTATTTTTCATGCTAGTTGCCGCATCATTTGTAAAAGTTAAAATTAAAAGCTCGTCTAGGTTAACTTTTCCAACTTTTGTTTGACCTAAAATATTGCGTCTAACTCTTTCGGTTAAAACTGTTGTTTTTCCACTTCCGGCTCCAGCGCTAACAATAATATTACCAACGCTATTAATTGCGGAAAGTTGTTCTTCAGTAAAACGAGTTCCATTTCCAGCCATTACTCTTCCTCCGCAATTTTATTTCGTTTAAAACATATATCTGAATGATTACAAAAAGTACAGGCAACATATTCTTTACCCTTTTTATATGGTTGAATATGGAAGCTACCAAAAGCAATTTTTTCAACACATTCATTAAAATTTTTATCAACTATTAAAGCAAAATTATCTAATTCCTGACGAGATAAAGCATGGTATTGACCAGCCCCTAATCTACTTATTGCCATTTTTTTAGAAAGCATAAGTCCATAGACATATTTACTTTTTGCTCCTGGTTCATTAAGAGTGTGATCAAATTTAAGCATACTATCATAATCATTTAAGAAAGCACCATCATATTTTAAACAGGTTAAATCATCTTCTTCTGGATCAAGATAGTTATAAAATCTTCCATTACTGCCAATAATCTTTTCTAAAAATACGCCATCAATTGGTTTATCTTTTAAGTTTTGATCATTACTTTCTTGAATTAAATAAATATAAGTAGGTAATTGTAAATTTAGTTGATGCTTTTCGATATCATTCTTCTTAAAAGTATCTTGTCCAGTTTTATAATCAACAATAAACAAATGACCATCACTTGTTTCTAAAATGCTATCAATTTTACCTTTAAAAATTACATCTAAGCTACTTTCAGAGATTTTTGGAAAATTACCTTCACTAAAAGAAAGTGCTTTTACTACTTTATTTATAGAAAGACTTTTTTCTGAATAATTCCTAAAAAAAGACATATCGTTTTTATGAGGTAAAATTATAGTATTAATTGCTTGCATTAATTCAAAAATAAAACGTTCAAATAACTTTTTCTCTTTTTCGTTTATTTGACCATAATATTTTTCATATCTATCTAAAGCTTTTTGATAAGATTTATTAAAATCAAAGTTTTCGTTATAAACGTCTTCCAAAATGGCATGAGTAATTGTTCCATATTTTTGATAGATGTTTTTCTCATTTATTTCGCCATTTAAAATATTACTTACATAGTATGCAAACGGACATTCATATAATGTTTTTAAGTTTGAATAAGAATAATTAATGTTTTTGTTAAGCAAGTAAGATTCCATTCTTTTAAACTCTGGAGAAAAAGTTTCAAGAAGTTTTCCATCAAATGATTTCTTATATTCTTCTAACTCGCCACTTACAATTCCACTTCTTGCAAAAGCATCAAGTGAATTTCGATAATATAGTTTTGATACGTCTTCAATATATTCTTTTTCAAGATTTTCATTATTAACTTTTTTAAAGTTTAAAGCATCTAAATAATAGCTAGCTGAATATTTACCACTATTATCTTTAAAGTGATAAGAAACAAAAACAATATTCTCCTGTTTTAAAAAGGCAGTTTCTAATTTATTTTTCATGATGTTTGTTTCATCAAGTGAATCAAAACCATTTTCGTGAAGATAATCGTAAGAAAATAAACCGCTATCTTTAATAGTCTTTGGTAAAAAAGTATTATCTAAACCTAGTAAATAAATATTCTTAGTTTTACTAAAGAAAATACTTTTTTTAAACTCAACTGCGTTTTTATAAACTTCACAATTTAAACTTTGCGAAGATAGTATTTCTTTAAAATTAATTTTCTTGTTAGTTAAATTATCAATTTCATAAAAAGAAAATAAATCAAAAATAAATTGAAATTCTTCATCATTATACTTATCTTTATTTTCTTCTAAATAAGACAATATCTTAAAAGAATCATCAATCTTTTGATATAAATCTTTAAAAATTTCACTGTCTTGATAAGTCTTAGTTTTTTTAATGTTATATGGAATATTTAAATTCGTTAAGAAAAGCTTTAAGTAATAATCATAGCGATCAATATCAAATATAAAAGAAAGATTTTTTAATTCTTTTACTTTTAAAACTTCATCGTTCCAATTTATCGTATCAAAAGCTTTGTTTAAGGCGTATTTAAGTTCATCACCAATATTGAAGAATTCATGATATTTTAAATCTAATTTTTCTTCTATAATATCACTTATTTCTAAATGTTTAAAATTAGTTATATTGTAATGCTTAATAAAGTTATTTACATAACTTGATTCTTTAAAATTAATAAAACAAATCTTTCTATTTTGGATTAAATTTAGGAAATCTTTGTTGAGTTTTTTTAACCCTTTCTCTTCAATTTCCTTGCAAAAATCAATTATTTTTTTATTTTTGGACTTATTAATATCTAAAGAATAGAAACAAAATTTACTCACCTCTTTAACTAAAGAATAAGTATATTCATTAAAGGTCTTTAAGCCTAATTTTATAACTTCTTTATCAAGATAATTACCAACTAAATTTTTAATTAAATTATCTAAAGTAAAATACTTAAAATTAAGAAAAGGATTTTCTTTTTTAGACTCAAAAAAATAATCTTTGAGTTCGCTTGGACCTACAAAGATTATTTCTTCTTGACCAATAATATCTTGTAAACTCACAAAGACATTATACACTTAAATTATTTATTTTTTGAGCTCTTCTAAGATAATTTTATTAGCA
>UQFQ01000024.1 GCA_900540395.1 uncultured Mollicutes bacterium
TAAGTAAAAACACATATTCTAAGATAGCTAGAGGTTTAATGGTTAATTACTTAGTAAAAAACAACATTACTAGCATAGAAGATATTAAAAACTTTAATTTAGATAATTACTCATTTAATAAAGAGTTATCTTCAGAAACATTATTTGTGTTTTCTAGATAATGTTTCCATTAATAGTTTATTTTTAATGCTTCAATTTTAAAAAATTGAAATTTTTTGTTCATACCAATTCATTGAGTTATTTTGTTAAAACTTAGTTTTTTCTCTAGTCTTAAAAGTATATCTATTTGACTAGTATTAATAAACTTTCTCTCCATTAATATATGTTTCTTTTAGGTTATAGTCATTATCTAGCACAATAAAATCAGCGTTTTTCCCTTCTTTAATTGAACCAATCTTACTATCCATATTAAGCATTCTTGCTGCATTTAAAGAGCAAATCTTACTAGCTTCTAAATCATCAAGATGCGAAAACTCTTTGATATTTTTAAAAGCCTCAAGCATATTTAAAGTTGATCCAGCTCTAGTAGATGTTCCTTTAATTAAAGCATCTTTTCCTTTAACTATAATTGGTGTGTTCCCTATTTTATATTCCCCATCAGGAAGTCCAGCACACATTAAAGAATCAGTTATACCAATTATTTTATCGTTTCCTTTAATACTACGAGTAAATTTAACTACTTCTTTATGAAGATGTGCTCCATCTAAAATAAGTTCAGCATACATGTCTTTATAGTAAAGTGCCGCCATTACTATTGACGGATCATGATGATTAAGTGGTTTCATCGCATTAAATAAATGAGTAAAACACTTTGACCCTTTTTCTCTTGCTTTTCTTACATCATCAAAACTAGCATCACTATGACCTAACGTTACTTTAATTCCTTTTGATGTTAAATATTCAATTACTTCTTCCGTGCCTTCAAGTTCAGGAGCAAGAGTCATATAGGAAAATAAGCCATGAGAATGTTTTATAAATTCATCACATTTTTTAATTGTAGGTAACTGTAAGCACTCTTCTAGTTGAGCACCTCTATATTTTTTTGAAAGAAAAGGACCTTCTAGATGTATTCCTTTAATGATTTTATGTTTTAAACTAGCAAGATAGATGAGTTCAAGTTGTTTAAATATTAGTTCGTCATGTTCTGTAAGAAGAGTTGGAAAAACACTAGTTACGCCATGTGCTTCATAAAAACTCAATATGGTTTCAATCTCTTCAATACAATTTACTGTTGTAAAATCTTTTCCATTAGCTCCATGTGTATGGATATCAAAAAATCCTGGAAGAATGAGTTTGTCTTGCTTTTCATTTTTAACATCTTTACATTCTTCAATTTTAGTAAACCTGCCATCTTCTATTTCTAGATTTACTATCTTATATCCATCTTCAAGCAATACTTTTGCCTTTTCTAGTCTTTTCATAATCATCTAGTAATTGTAACTTTTTTAAGATTTCTTGGATGATCAACATCAATTCCTCTTAAGATTGAAATATTACAAACTAATAATTGAATAGCTACTATGATTAAAAATGGTGAAATAACTTCTTCACATTTTGGTATTTTTATAAGCTTTTCACACTTATCAAAATATGGATCATTTGTAATAACGATGATGTTAGGATTCAATTCTTTGACTCGGTCAAAGAATTTATGGTTATCATCTTCAACTTTACCAAGTGAATTTAATAGAAGTAAATTTTGTTTTTCATCAACAATAGCCATTGGTCCATGATAGAAATCACTACTAGCATATCCTTTTGCTTTGATGTATGTTGTTTCTTGCATCTTTAATGCTCCTTCTAAAGAAGAAACATAGTTAATACCTCTACTTAAAAGAAATGCATCAGTAAAGTTGATACAAGTTTTAGCTATTTCTTCTATATGAGCTTCACTTTCTATTACTTCTTCAATAAGTTTAGGAAGCTTTTCCGTTTCTTCCTTTAAATAAATGTTATTAGTGTATTCACTAACTAACATAAGTGCTACATATATTTGAGAGATGAATGTTTTAGTAGCAGCTAGGCCTTCTTCTTTAGTTAAGTTTAAATCAAAATGATAATCAGCAACTCTTGCGCATATTGAATCTTTGTTATTAGTAATTGAAGCAGTAAGAGCACCATGCTCTTTACTCATCTTTAAATATTCATAGACATCTTCTCCACTTCCAGATTGAGATATCCCAATTACTAATGTTTTATCAAAATCAAGATATGAATCATATTTAGTGATTACACTACATGCAGCAAAAGAAACAGGAATATGAGCATATATCTCAAACAGATATTTAAGATATACTCCTACATGATCACTACTTCCTCTAGCAACTACACATATATTTTTAATATCTTTTTCATGTAAAAGCTTACAAAACTCAACTATTTTTTCTTTATTTGCAACTTCTGTTAATTTTATTGATTCAGGAATCATTAAAATTTCTTTATGCATAATTGATTCAGACATAATGAATACCTTCTTTCTAGTTTTTGTGGAAAATGTTTTTAAACTTTACTAAAGCACTTTCACAGAATTTTTTAATCTTCTTATAAATGAATCGTGAATGACTTCGTCCTTATCATTTAAACTTTCAATAACTTCTTCTTTGCTCTTCTCTTTTTTAAATAGTTTTAAGATTTTATTAGTTGATTCAACTTCTTCCTTTACTTCAACAAAATCATATTTATCAAGTTCTTTTTCTTTTTTGCTTAAATCAAAGATTGATAATTTATCATCACCAATAACTTCAACTTTATTAAAATCAAAACTTACTTTAGCCGATTCATTTTCTTTAATACCTAAATCCTTCTTTAGATAGATATGGGTGCTGTTTTCATAAAAAGAAGTTTCATAATCTTTATTTGGATTAAGTTCATAACGATATAAAGTTTCTTTACCAATTAATCCTTTTCCTTCGTATCGAAGAGAAATAGTGCCATTAGAATCTAAAGAAACACCATCATTAATTAAAATCTTAACTCTGTGCATCTTTTCTTTATAAGCTCCGTTAATTTTTGAAACATCCAAATTCACAAGTTCAAATCCTAAACCTTCATCAATATTAACAAAAGCTTTGTTATCTTTTATATAAATATATCCACTTATTTCGTTTAATTTGGTACGTGGAGTTAACAAAATTGATATTTCATTACTTTCTTCATCTTTAAAGAAATGAATTTTAGTTGGGTCGAATGAGACTTTGATGATATCACCCATCTTAAATGTTGTTCTATCTTTCAAAGAAATAACAAGAGAAGATAGAGATTCGTTAATACTTGTTTCATTATTTAAATCAAAATCACTATAAACAAGACATTCGTTACCTAAAGTTTCAATAATATTAACTTTACATTCAAGTTCGCCATTTTCTGAAATTGAAACATTGTCTGGTCTAATACCTAAAATAACTTTATGCTCATTGCCATCACAAAAATCTTTATTAAATTCTCTAAATTTTTCTAATGGATAAATTAACTCTTTATTAAAAAGGTTGATGTATACTTTATTTTCGCTAACTTTCAAGTCTACTTCATAAAAATTCATTTGAGGCGTTCCCAAAAATCCAGCAACAAATCTATTTCTTGGAAAATCGTATAAAGTTGTTGGAGTATCAATTTGTTGAACAATACCTTTTCTCATAACAACAATTCTTGTTCCCATAGTCATAGCTTCAACCTGATCATGAGTAACATAAATAAAAGTTGTTTTTAATTTTTCGTAAAGTTTATTAATCTCTACTCTCATTTGAGCTCTTAATTTAGCATCAAGATTTGATAAAGGTTCATCAAGAAGGAAGATTTTTGGAGTTCTAACAATCGCTCTTCCAAGAGCAACTCTTTGTCTTTGACCTCCACTCATTGCTTTAGGTTTGCGATTTAATAAATCCTCGATATCTAAAACCTTAGCTGCTTCATGAATTCTCTCATCAATTTCTTCTTTTGGAACATGTCTATTCTTTAATCCAAAAGCCATATTTTTATAAGCGCTCATATGAGGATAGAGAGCATAATTTTGAAACACCATTGCAACATTTCGATAATTTGGTTCAATCTTGTTCACAAGTTCGCCATCAATATAAAGATTGCCAGAACTAATGTCCTCAAGACCAGCAATCATTCTTAACGTTGTTGATTTCCCACATCCAGATGGGCCAACAAAAACAATAAATTCATTATCTTCAACAACCAAATTAAAATCTTTAACAGCAATAACATCGCCTTCTTTACGATTTTTTCCTTTATAAATTTTGGTTACATTGTCTAACCTTAGTGTTTCCATATTTATACCTCAAATTATGTTTTTAAAAGAAAAAGCCTTTAATTCTCAGCTTTTTTTAAAGTTTTTAAGTTTGTTTTTAAAATATATTCAATACCAATATTTTTAGCACCATCAACTATTGCTTGTCTCACATCATGTCCAAAAACAATCTCAACATCTGGTTGTTCTTTATTTACAACTTCTCTAATTTTGTTTAAGTATTCTTCACCAAAATTAGTTACTCGACCGTCAATAACAAAGTAGTCTAAATCAAACACACTAATTACCTGATTAATTGCTTTTCCTAAAATTTCAGCTGTAGTTAAAACTTCTTCTTTAACTTTTCGATCACAATTTTTATAAAGCTCAAAAAGTTTATGAAGAGAAATTTCTTCATTGTATTTTTTTAAATAAATTTCTTGAATGGCTCTTAAAGATACAAATTCATCAAGCGCTTTTATTTCATTGTTCTGTTCGACTTTTAATAAGCCAACTTCTCCAGCATAGCCTCTACTTCCTAAAAACATCTTATTATCAAATTCAAGCCCACCACCAATACCATAATCTAAATAAATTAACATGCCTTTTGAATTTAATGGGAACGTACCATTACTTAATTCACCAAGCATCATTAATTTTGAGTCATTTTCAAGGTAAACATCTGATTTAAAATTGTCTTTAAAAAGTTTAGAAATTGTATGTTCATTACTAAATAAAGTCTTATCAAATTGTGGAGAAACCTGCAAATCTCCAGTATTTTTGTTGATTAAACCTGGCAAAGAGATAATTATATTCTTTAGAGGAATGTCCCTTAATTCAACACTTGTAAGCATATCTTTAATTTGAATGATGCTTTCATAAATTGTTTTAAGATCATATTTTTCAATTTCTTTAATTTGTTCTTTTAAAGTATTTCCAGCTAAATCTGAAATTGTAATACTAATTGAATAACTAGTAATTGAAACAACACAAATTAAACAGTACTTATCATTTATTGAATAAACAACTCTTTTTCTGCCAAGTCCATTTAATGAATCGGTTGAATATATTTTAATTAAACCTTGATGGAGAAGGGAACTAAGAATAGACGAAACTGTTGCATTTGAAAGTTTTAACCTACTAGCAAGTTCAGTACCGCTACTTGGCTTTTTTTTCACTTCTTTTAAAACAATTTCATTATTTACTTCTCTAGCAAATGATTGCTTTTTTCCTAGTTCCTTCTTAACCATCTTCTTTTTTTCCTATTAATTATTTACTTAATCTTACTACAAATTTCATTATTTAACATACAAGTCAACGTTAAATCCATTATATGTAGAATATTTTGCATCAATCCAAGATTTTCCAGCAAGACCACCAATATTTGTTCCACTTGTATTTCCTGGGATTGCTTCAGATGTATTTGTAACAGATGAATTAACAACATTTACATTTTCAATAGTTGCACCACCACCTAATATACCAGCAAGAGTACCAGCGAACAAACTATTATTGTTATGGATATTTGCTCCATCAATTGTTAAATCAAATATTCCACCTTCAACTTGTCTAAATAATCCACCAAATGCGTTACCATTACATTCATAATTTGAAATGGTGTGACCTAATCCATAAATCTTACCTGTGAAATTGGTGTTATCAGCACTTTCTGTTAAATTTCCATTTTCATCAAGAGCTGTACCTACTGGAATAATTGCTTCTCCTGCAAAATCAATATCAGCAGTAAGCATATATGTTTTAGCCATATTAGCTTTAAATTCTTCAGTCATCTTTCCATCAGTTGGGAAGTACTTTTTAAAGTCTTCAACAGAAGCAATTTCAATGACTTCAGTTTCATTTGCTTTAATCCATTCTTCATCATATTCTTCTCTTGTTAATGAAGATGCGTAAGCATTAAAGATTCCATATGAAGTTTCGATTAAGATCTTTCTCATTGTATCTTTTGCACCATTAATTACACTTCCATTAATCTTTAAGACATGATCTTCAAATGTATATTCACTTGCTTCAAGAGCTACACCATCAACTTTAACACTTCTAATTTCTCTTTCAGCTTCTGGAAGTGTGTAATCATAAGTTGAAGCATCTTCTCCATAATGAACTACGTTATTTTCAGCAATTGTTCCAAGATGTCTAACTCCAAATGTTACTGATCCACTTCTTACACCATAAGCTTCTGCAGTTACAGTAATTGATTCAAGACCTGCTGGAATATTTTCATCTAAAGTAACAACATTTCCAGTAACTGTAATATAAGGAGCAGTCATCCAAGCAGTTGATGCACTAACTTCATAGGTAACTTCTGCATCTTCAATATTAGGTGTTAATGTTGTAGTTAAAACTAAACTTCCACCTTCATCAATAGCTGTTTCTTGGTTAGTAATTTCAACACTTGTTACTTCTTTATAAACTGGAATTGTTCCAGTTGCTGTCAATATTTTACTACCAACTGTTAAACTAGCATTAATTGTTAAGGTTGCAGTGTCTTCAACAACAGCATTTGTTAAATCAATTGCATTTCCAGTAACAGTTGCACCATCAACTCCACTAATTGTATACTCAACATCGTCTTTTAACTCTTCTTGATAGATTTCTGGATAAATGCTAACTGATGCTTCATAAGTATCACCAACAAATAAATATGATGGGAGATTTTCAAAAGCAATATAGCCAGCTGTTGATGGAGTAAATGGAACATTTAATGCAGGTAATTCACCTTCTACAAAATTAAAGATTGGATCACTAATGACTGAACTAAAATCAAAAGCTTTCATTTCTTCTTGTGATTTAGATAACTTACCAGCACTTTCTTGAGTTACTTCAGCATTATTTGAATGACCAAATAAACCATATTTATAAGCACCTGTTTCTTCATCAAAATCTGTGCTAACTGCATAGATATTTTCTAAAACACCAGTTGTTTCATTTAATCCAACAGCAATACCAGCTTTAGCCCAAGCTTGTGCTGTTTCATTAAATCCAGTTACTTTTTCATTGATTGAGAATGCGTTTGAAATTTTACCCCAGTTTGTTGAAGCAATTGTTCCTGTTGCACTTTGACCTTCATTTGGCATATTGACATCAACAATTAAATTTTCAATAACGCCCATGTCACTATTGTTTCCAACAAGAGCTGCTGACCATGAACCTATAGCATCAATTGTTCCAACAAGTTTCATGTTTTTAATAGTTCCACTATTTCTTCCGAAGAATCCACCAACAAATAATTGATTGTTGTTGATATAGAAACCAGAAATTGTGTGACCATTTCCATCAAAAGTTCCGGTAAATGGAATATCATAAACTGTATCACTATAAGCACCAATTGGAAGCCAACCTTTGCCTTCGTTATATCCAAGACCGCCTTCACTTAAATAGCTTGTAAGATCAATATCATTTGCTAAAACATAATATCCAGCAAGACTTCCTTCTTTAAATGTTGGGGCTTCGCCACTATAATCAGGAGCAAAAATTGTATGGAAATCATTTGCTGAATAAATAAATTTATCAGCAATTGTTAAATTTAATGTAACAGCATTTCTTTGAGTTAGTGCTTTTACATCAATTTCACCAGTTCCTAAAGTACTTAATAACGCACTCTTTAAAGTAATTGTTTTAGTTGCTACATCATAAGTAAATCCACTTCTATCAGTTAAAACAGTGCCATTAACTGCAATTTCTAAATTTTCACTTGTTGTAGCTGTATCACCTTCAGTGTTTCCATTGAAATTAAGTACAAAAGTTGCATCTTGATCGCTTAATGCTTCAACAATTTGACTTTCTGTTTCTGAATAGATGATGTGTTCAGTCATGGCGATGAATTCGTGTTCTTCGCTAACTCCATTACTTGTAGCAACAACTACGAATTTTGTTCCATCACTAACACTTGCACCAAATCTAACTGTACCACTTGCTGAATCAATTGTGATTCCTTCAACGTTTTCTTTTAATGAATAAGAAACTGAATATTCTCTTCCACTATCAGTTACAGCCTTTGCACTAATTGAATCTCCATTTAAAACGTAGTCACTTACATTTGTGAATGTAACAACTGGTTTAGCTTCTACAGTTTTAAAACGAACTGTAGTAATAGCTTGTTCGTCACCTTTTGTAGCAATATATCTCTTTTCTGGTAAAGTATCTAAACTTTCATCAAAAGTAATAACACCAGTTTTTGAATCAAGTGTTACTCCTTCTGGAGTTCCGCCTTGGAAAGAATAAGTTACATCACTTAAATTTCCTTTTACAGTAACAGCATCTCCTGAAGAAACTTCGTAAAGAGTTTTCTCAAATTCAAGTTTTTCTGTTTCTGTTGGTCCGTTATTCTCGCTACTACAACTAACCATTGTAAGTCCGCCTAGGCAAATACTTGCACTTAGAACAAGGACACCAATATGCTTTCTTTTCATCCTTTTAAACCTCCTGCGTTTGTGTTTTCAATGATTTTCTTCTGAAAACAAGCATATAAAATCAAAACTGGAATAAGTGCAATAATAACTGAAGCAAACATCATTGGATAGTTACCATTACCCATGAATTCCGACTGCAACTCATTTAAACCGACCGCTAAAGTGTAATGAGATTGCATAAATAAATAAGGTGTTGAATAATCGTTCCATAAAGTTATGGCTTGTAAAATACAGCAAGCAATAATTGGTCCTTTGCACATTGGAAGCATGACTTTAAAGAAAATCTTAAATCTTCCTGCACCATCTAAATTTGCCGCTTCTGCATAACTCCATGAAATAGAACTAAATGCACTATAAAGCATAATAAAGTTAAAACCGAAACAACCTGAATATAAGAAAAGGACTCCGAAGAAACTATCATCAAGACCTAATGTTTCCATCATTCTGACTTGTGAAGGCAAAGTTCCAACGATAGGAACCACCATTGTAAAAATAGCTGCACCATAAATTAAACCTCTACCCACAAATTTATATTTTGAAAGAACATAAGCTGCAACGGCACTTAAGCCAACACTAACTATTGTTCCAGTAACTGTTACAAGAACACTCCAACAAAACATATTGAAAACTGTTTGAGTTGTTCCACCAACTGTAACAATTTCATAATTTAAAATTTCAATAAAATTGAGGCCATAGAATTGTTTTGGAAAACCCCAAATATCGCCCATATTGAATTCTTCATTTGTTTTAAATGTATTAAGAAGCATCCAAAGAAAAGGAATAAGTAAACTAATGGCGTAAATGATAAAAACTACAAATACAACCCATTTAATGGAGTGATATGCATAGTTCACTCTTTTTCTTTTACTTTGATCGTTTCTTTCAATTTTAGAGATGTTTTCTATTTTTTCCATTAATAATCAACCTCCCTATATTTCATCGACATTAATTTTCTAACAAGCAAGATAACTGGTGACCAAATAGCACTAAAGATAAGACCTTTAGCGGCTGCTTCACAAAGTTGTTTTGGAGAATTTGTAGAAACGTTATCCCAAATTTGTAAAGAAATAGTCCGTGTATTACCTTCACCATTTGTTAAAAATAATGGTTGTAAATAAAGAGTTAAGACATTAGTCATACCAAGAATTACTAAAGTTACAATTGTTGGCCAAATCATTGGTATAACAACATGACAGAATTCTTTAAAATAACCGCAATTATCGATTTTTGCGCTTTCAAAAAGTTCTTTTGGAATTCTTCCAATCGCACCACTAATTAAAATGATGTTATATCCAAGCCCTGCCCAAATACAGTATAAATAGACTAGTAATTGAGAGAGCGGATATGTATTTAAAGATACTGGATCAATTCCTAAAGCTTTGATAAGCGGATATAAATAACCAACATCAGCTTTATATCCCATTGAGAAAGCAAAAGTTAAAGCGACAACTGGAATAATATTTGGCAAAAAGAAAATAACTCTAAAAACATTTGCTAAAGGCATTTTCTTTGATAAAAAGTAAGAAAATAAAAGTGAAAGAGGTAATGAAATAAAAATCGTAATTAAAGCAAAACCAAATGAATTAAGAATGATTACACTACTATCATTTAACCAACTTACTCCTGTTGTATTTGATACATTGTTCCAACTTTCATTCCAAACTTGAACAATCGTATCAAAACCAGCCCATTCATATCCATAAATTGAACCAGATTTAAATGCTAACAATATTGAGTCAATATTTACAAAAGCCCAAGTAAAGAGAAATTGACCAACTGGATAAAGAAGCATGAGAATGATGAAAATATAGTCTCTTGCTCTTTTACTAAGACGATGAGTCTTAAATTGTTTAGTTTCTCTTAAAGGAAGAATTCTAGTTTTTTCTTTATTTAAACTATCTAATTTTTCCACATTAAGCTCCTAAAAATTCAAGGTTAATATTGTCAACTGTAACAGTATTTCCTGTTCCGCTTCTTACTTCGATTCTAATCGATTCAGTGCCAACTGGTGCAGTAAATTCTTTTGTATAATTTGAAAAATCACTACCTTTTATGTTGATTACATTTTGAGCTAAGACATCTCCTGTAGAACTACCCAAGAAATTAAGTCTAAATTGAGCATCTTCAGTATCAATTAGTGATTTAGCATCAAAAGATAATTTGAATTTGTAGTTATCATATACACTATCAATATCTTGTCTTAAAACACCACCATCGCTAATAACAGCAGCATATAAATCATCACTTCCTGTACCAGCTCCTTTTACTACTCTACAAACTTCACTAACTGGCTTTTCTTCACTAACAACTCTTGTAAAAGTCCATCCTTTTGTTGATAATTCTTTGATTAAATCTTCACCAGTACTTGTGTAATTTTTAGCATACTCAAAATCACCATTACTAACTTTATTAGCTGCTTCAATTGTAATTGGGGTGATATTATAGTCACTTTCGACTTCACTTACTTGGCCTGGATCAGCATTAAATTCTTCAAATGGTTGATCTTTAAATGGTGTGTATTCAACGTAGTCTACAAACATATAATCACTTTCAAAATTAGCACTACCAACAAGTGATGGTGGGAACCAACATCCTAATGTGATACGAGTTTGTAATGATGGAACAAAAACATTACTAACATTTGTGATTTTTCCATCGCAAAAATAAACAACAACTCCTGGATCTGTATACCAATCAAAACCAAAAGTATGATATTCACCATCATTATATGCAACATAATCAGCATCTTGATTCACATCTTCAATAGCATATTCAACCGAGTTACTATCTGCTTCTGTAATCCAGTTTGTATTTAAAGCTTTCTTAAATGTGACTTTGCCACTTTTGATTCCGCCTGGTAATTCAACGTCAATTTCATGATTGTCAGCAGCGCCACTTTCATTTGTTCTATAAGTATATGTCCAAAAAGCTGTACATGCTCCAGTTCTTGGCAAAACTTTCATTTTAACTTCATAATGTCCTGGGCCAGTTAAAAATTTACTAACAATTGTTCCGCCAACATTTCTTCCATCAGTGAAATTACCATAACCTTGTAAGTCACCACGTGCATAATGGAGACCTGTTCCTCTAATTGCAAGTTCGCCATTATCTGTTAAATGAACGTTGCGAGGAGAAACACCACCATTATTTGAACCCCAATAACCTTTTCCAACATACCAATTATCTTTATTAAAAGATTCAAAGCTATCATAAAAACCATTTGTATAATCAGATGTTACTGTAGGTAAAGTTTTGTAATCTTCACCAACTACAAAATAAGTCATTGGGTCAACTTCAGTTGGATCTTTTGGCTCGTCTTCCACTTCAGTCCCTCCACATGATGTTATACCTGCACTAGTTGCAGCAAGTAAAAACATAGATAAGAATTTTTTCACTTCCATAAAATACCTCTTGTTATTTCTATTTTATAGTGTAAGCGCTTTCAATTCAACATTATTTTAGAAAATAAAAAAATGTTGTTAATTGTTCATTCCGTGTATAATATAAATATAAAAGAGAAACGAATCGCAAATATTCTTAATAAATGTGCGAAATTTAAACTGATTATTTCAGTAATTGAAAAATAGTTAAGAAAATTTGTGTTTATAGGAGGATTTATGAAACGTAAGATATTATTACCTATAGTTGCTGGAGCTTTAATTGCTTGTGCTTCTACTGCTTTAATTAGTTGTGGTTCAAGTAAAACAAATAACCCAGATGAATTAAGAATTGTTCTTTATAATGCTGGTTGGGGAGATGAATGGTTGAATGATACAATCGATTCATGGGAAGAAAAGAATCCAGGCAAAACAGTAAACTTAACATCACTTTATGAAGTTAATACTCTCATTGGACGTCGACTTGTATCGAGCGATAACTCTGATGACTTATATATAACTACATATAATGGATGGCGTAACTATGCCGCTCAAGGTTTATTTGCTCCACTTGATGACTTATTAAAAGAAACAGTTGATGGCGTCACTGTTGAAGAAAAAGTTGATGATGCTTTTGACGATCATTTATATTTCAAAAATTCTGATGGTAGCGAACACTGCTATCGTTTACCTTGGACAAGTGGTATGGGCGGAATTTATTATAATGCCAAAATGTTTGAAGAAAATGGCTGGGAAATTCCTAAAACAACTGAAGAATTAACTGCTCTTGTTAATCAAATCAAAGAAGATAGAATTCCAGTTGCTGGAGATGATACTGCTACAGTTGTTCCTTTTGCATATTCTGGACAAAACACAGACTACTTTGACTATGCTGTTTTAACTTGGTGGATGCAACTTGCTGGAGAAGATGCTGTAAAAGAATTCTTTAACTATTCTTCTGCTGATAACTTTAACTCAAATAATGCAAGCGGAATATATGATGAATTAAAAACAGCTGTTACATATTGGTATTCACTATTTAGTGATCCTTCAAACTATTTAAGTGGCAGCATTGACTATTCTAACCACGATGCTCAAAGAGCTGTATTCAATGGACGCGCCGCTATGGTCTTTACAGGTGATTGGGTCTATAACGAAGTTTTAAAATATGGAACAAATTCTAATTTTGAACTTGGCTTTATGGGCACTCCAACTATTACAGGAGCCAAAGAAAGTGGTATCACTTACGCTATTGGCAGTGACCAATACATAGCAATTCCAGAATCATCAACTGAAAAAGATTTAGCCAAATCATTCATCAAAGAAATGATTTCAAATGCACAATTGTCAAACTTCACCAACAAAGCACACGGATTCTTAGCTTATGATAATGGCGATATATCAACAATTGATACATCAAATTCCTATATCAAGAGTTATCTTGATGTTCGCAATGAAACAACAACAAGAATCAGTGATGAAAGTGATGCGATGATTTATTTGAACCAAGATATTCAAAATATTTGGGTAACAAGTGCTTCACGTCCTTTCCTTGGTTTACTTCAAGGATCAGTCACAATCGATGATGCATTTGATACTATCTACAAACAAGCTCAGAGCGCATTTGCTGAATATTAATACAAAATTAGTTATTTACATAGGACCAAAACGATAAAAGTTTTGGTCTTTTTTTATATGAAAAAATGGTCCAGTTTTTTTACGCCCAGACCATTTTCTTTGACTATTTTGCTGTTTAGTGGTATATCCAATTTATATCAAAACCTGCTAATATAAATCAAAATCCTTGCAAAACCTTTGTTTTTAGTTCAAAACTTCTATTTCTAAAGATTCATAACAATTAAGTTTTTGTATAGGTAAAACACAAATATCTTTCTTGAAATATTCACTAGTTAAATCTTTAATCGTTTCACCATTAATTTTGATAACTCTTCTATTAGAAGAATCAGATATGTGTTTTAAATGAACATGAGTATTTAATATTTGGATATCAATCTCTGCTTGTTTAAATGGAAAATAACTAGCTGGTTGAATAATTAAAGTATCTAATGTTACTTTGATGCCAAAGACATTTCTAATAAGTAATTTAATTAAAGTTGAACTGCTTCCTGTAAACCAGTCGTTCATACTTTCTCCATCTACTTCAATAGATTCATTGTAGCCATATGAATTAGGCATAATAAATGGAGTTGTTGAAACAAACTTATGAGTTATTGGAATAATCTTAAATATTTCATCCCATCCAAACTTATCTTGTCCTAATGTAAACAAGGAATCAATTGCAAAGCATGCACCATGAATATAAACGGCTCCATTTTCGGCTGTTCCTAAAGGAAGATTAACAATTCTTCCAACCTTTGCTGCATCCTTTCCAAAGCCAGGTTTAAATGTTAAAAGACCATATTTAGAATCAAGATTATGATAAGCATCAATTACTCCATTTACATAACTTGAATCAAATTTATAGAAGTCGCTATTTATATAAAAAGCATTCGAGGTTAATGAGTCTCTTTCTTTCTTGTCGACATCATCAAAACTTCCAACAAAGAAACTTTTATTTTCACCCCATCCATGTAAGATTTTGCTTCTTTCTTCTTTCTTAACAAACGCATTGTCTTTTAAGCCTTTTGCTACTTCTTCTTTCTTTTTAACAAAATATGATTTCAACACTTCGTTATCTTTATCATAGTGATCGATGATATCAATGATTTTAGTTAATGAAGAATATAACTGGAATGTTGCCATCACGCTAACGCCATTTGTAAATCCTTTTTGGCTTAAGCTTTTACCAAGCCCATCAACAGCATCATTCCGATCGCCATATAAAATCTTTAAACAATTAGTTTTTGGATCAATATTATTGATTAAATATTCAATGATTAAATACAGATGTTTTAAAACAGTATCCTTCTTTTCTTGGATATAGCCAATTGAATCAACAATATTAATATAACCACATTCTTCATTTAGAAGACTTTCATCTTTTGTATATGCAAGATATTGATATATAGTATCAATTACCCGTAAGCCACTATCGATGAATTCTCTTGCATCAATTTTAGCGTAGTTTTGACCTTCTGCTGGTAGACTATATTGACGAGGATGTCTTCCGTTAACATTAGTAAAATTAAGTGCTTCAAGTATTTTTCTTCTGGCTTCTTCTCTATTCCAAATAAGTCCCGCTTCAATTGCTTGAAAAATATCTCTTATTCCAAGCATTGTCAAAGTACTATTTTTAGTTCTTGCACAATAATCAACTTGATAGATAACTCTATCAATAAACTTAGTAAATACATTTGAATTAATTACATCACTATCACTAAATTTCATTTTAAGATAGTGTTCATTTTCATAGTAATTAATTGAGTTTTGAAGACTTGTTGTGAATAATCCAGAGATATTTGCTTCTTTTGCTCTATTTAAATCTTTACTAAGAATATAGGATATATTCAGAGATTCATTTGCTTTTAAATGGAACTTTAAAATATCACCACAGATAGCAAAATCATTAAATCTTGTCGTATGTTTTTCTTTTAAAAACTTGCCTAGAAGGAGACACTCACTGTTATCAAAGCGACTTGTTTTACCATTTGAATATACTCCTCTTGAAGTTGTATTTTCTTTAACCATTTTACCAAAAACATTTCTTTTTAAGTAATATGTTGAGTAGATATGTTCATATGGTGAAACATCTTCAACAGTATTTAAAGTAAATAAGTCGTTATCATACTTAGCTTCTCTAAACCATTTTGTTTCAACACTGTCTTTACTTGAATGCATTAAATTGAAATTTAAATACATTGAAGAATATAAATCTTTTTTTTCTTTAGAATTATTAATTACTTCAACTTCATAGATGAGATCTTTTTCATCAGTTAATCCAAGTCTTAAAGCATAAATGATATTTTGTTGAATTAATATAAAAATCGCATATGAATTTTTGAAAATTGTATATCTAGTGACATCTTTTTCAAATATGTTTTTGTTAACTTCAAAAAGTGATGTAGGCAGATATTCATCTCCTTCTTTTTCACCTAAAAAGAATGCGAAGAAATTATTATCACATTCAAGCGCTTCACTAATTAAAAAGAAATTAGATTCATTTAATGATATGTTTCCATTTTGATGAACCCAAAGAGCTAATCCATCTTTTGTAAAAGGAATTCTAGCATCTCCACATTTATTTTCTTTTAATAAGATATCATTATCTAAAAAATAAGCATTATTAGTAAGGGTGTTTGATTCATCAAATTTAGCATTATTAATTAAATCTAGTTCACGTAATACTTCTTCTTTGAAATTCATTTTTATATTCCTTTAACGTATTCATCAAGTCTTTTGATATCTTCATGAGCCATCTTTGGATTGTTCATTTCACTAAATATTCTAAAGACTGGCTCTGTTCCACTTAATCTAATAAGTATCCATTGATTATCTTCAAAGTAATATTTAAAATTACGATTGTAATGTTCTTTTCTTTTAAGTGGTAAGACAAATGGAGGAGTATTTTCTTTCAAATATTCGATAATTTTTTCTTCATTTTCTTTTTTGTAAGAGATGAAATCTTCAATAACAAATTGCTTGTAACCACTCATTTTTTTAACTTCTAAAATAATTTCACTAACTGGCTTATTAATTTCACTGACCATCATAAGAAACATCATGATTGCAAAGACACTATCTTTCCCATGAATGTAGCCTCTTATTGTTAATCCTCCACTACTTTCTCCGCCAATTAGACAATCATATTTCGTCATAGTATGTGTGATATTTTTAAATCCAACATCAACTTCATGACATTTAAAACCAAGATAGTTTGCGATTCCATCAATCAAATTACTAGTTGCACAGTTTTTAACAATATCGCCTGTTTCATGATGATATTTCACTAAGAAATAATAAATTGCAGCTAATATTTCATTACTCGAAATATAATTTCCTTTTTCATCAACTATTCCAAGTCGATCTCCGTCACTATCTGTAGCAAAGCCTAAATCTAAATGTTTTTCTTTTACTAAATTTTTAAGATCATCTAAATTTGCTTCAATTGGGTTAGGCATCTTGCCATTAAAAAGAGGATCTCTTTCTCCGTTTAAAACATAGACATCATTTAGTCCAAACTTTTTAAATAAGTCTTTTAATGCAATATAAGCAACACCATTTAAGTTATCAAATCCAATTTTTAAAGAGGAATTGATGTTTTTAACAAATCTTAAGATGTTTTCGTTATATGGAGTAATGCCATCTATTTCTTCTATTAACTTTTGTTTAATTCCATCAGAATAGTCAAGTTTTGCATAGTTATTAACTGAATTTAATTCTTTTTCAACAGTATTTGTGAAATTGACATCCGCATCATATCCACCTTTTTCAAAAACTTTAACACCATTAAACAAAGAAGGATTATGACTTGCTGTAATCATTACACCAATATCTAATTCATATTTCTCGACTAAATACATAACAGTTGGTGTTGGTGAAGATGAATTCAATATTTTTACTTTGAAATTATTAGCAGCAAAAACTTCACTCATCCGTTTAGCAGTTTCAGGAGATAAAAACCTATGATCATATCCTATAACTACTTCTTTTTTAAAATTATTCTTAAGACATATGTTACATAAACTTTGAGCTATTTTGCATACAGTATCTTTTGTAAAATCATCGCCTATTATTCCGCGAAATCCACCTGTTCCAAATTTAATATCCATATTTAAATATTCCTCTAATAGGATTATAACATAATTATGGTTAGAGTATGAACATTTTTTTAGAAAGTGAAATAATATAGATAGCTCTAGAAATTATTCATATTTTTTGTTAATAAAATTGCAAACAGTTGCTAAATCGTTCATCATTTTAATCCTATTAATTCCCATCAGGTCAAGTCGTTTTAATATCTCATCTCTCAAGATTTTGTTAATCTCAAAAATAATACATTCATTAGTAATAGAATTTAAATCTTCAAAATATTTTAATTTTGTATCTATGATAAACAATCCTTCTTGGGACATAATTCTACTATTCGTATAATTCGGTTCAAAAAGATAAATCCCATCTTTGCTTTTCTCACTCAAAGAATCAAAGCATTGTTTAATAATCCCTTTGAAATCATCCATTTCATAAAGTGTCAAAACATCACCTATAGCAGAATAAGGATTTAATGATATTGGCTTTAGCTCTCTCTTACTAAGCATAACTAGTTTATAGTTATCATTTTCTGGAAAAGAAATCTGATTAACAGCAAAAAATAAAGCGACAAATGGATTGATTGTAAAATCCAATAATCTAGTAGCTAAACCATAATGTTGTGCAAGTGCATAAAAGTCAGATGCGCTCTTAATATAAGAAAGGGCAAATGCGTATTTTTTAAAATCTTCCAAGATATCAAACTCATGCTTAAGTAATCCCTTTCTAATAATTAGAGGTTTTAATTGTTCATCTTTAGATGTTCCACGGAAGATGTAATCATTTTTATTAAGGCTTAATAGAAAATTAAAAAAGTCATCTAAACTCTCAAATGTAAATAACTTATTACCCTTAATATTGCTAGTACCTCTAATAATATTCATATTTCCTCCCTAAAGATTTTATATAGTAGAATTTAAAATATTTTCTTAATAATTTTGCTCCAATCATTTATTGTTTTTATCATTTGTTGTTCAAATCCATGAGTTTTTTCGATACCAAAAAATCAAATAAATCTATATCTAAACTATATTGTTTATCGTCCTTTGAATCGTTAGTTTTCTGTTCATAAGTAATGTCAACTGTTTCTAAGCATTTCGGATATTTTGATAGCGATTTTACTCTAGAGTCGTTAAATAACATAGATATATTTATACCTAAATCGCATACTATGAGCAAAAAATTTCTAATCACAAAGTTGTTGGAAAAATATTCATTATTGGATGAATCTAAGTTCTGAACAACCTCAAAAACTTTTCCAATATCTCTGACTCCTAATCCCGATACATCAAAAAAATTCATAATACATTTAAAAAAATTATCTTCATTTTTATCAATTGACTTCATTAAATAGAGGTGCAAACTTTTAAAATCAAGTCCGTCAATAATTTTATTTATTATATGCATTTTTTCTACTTTAATAAGTTCATTTCTAAGCCTTTCTTTAAAAATATCGCTTCCACTACCATTTTTATAATAGCAGAACAAGAGCAAATACAAAAATAATAAATAACCAATATATCCACTAGAAAGCAATTCTTGATGCGAATATTCTAGACTGCTAAGTTCAACAAAAAAGTTATAATTTTCATCATTTATGGGTGATACATGTTTAAGACTTTTTTATGGTCTTGATAGATTTAGCGAAGACTTAGATTTTACTTTTATAAAACCAAATGATAATTTTGATTTCTCGTCATACTTTAATATTATAAAGAGTGAGTTCACTTCTCTAGGCATAGAAGTAAATATTGTACAAAAGAAAAAAACTA
>UQFQ01000025.1 GCA_900540395.1 uncultured Mollicutes bacterium
CATTCATGGTTGTTATCAGATAAATTTATTTATTTATGAATTAATTTACACAATCTTTAAAGAAGTTTGCTGTACATCCAGCTATCAAACAAAGTGTTGTTAACATTGCCGTTGCATTTACTCCAATAAATAAACCTAAATTTGTTACTAAAACACCTGGTGTAAATATATGGTAGAAAAAATAAATTATTTCAATAATTAATAAAATGATTGTGCCAATTAAAGTGTGCCTCATTGAACGTGCTGCAACAATGTTTTTAATGCACCAAATAGTTACCCAAACAAAAGCTATTATATAAAGGAAAAATAAAGAAGCATCAAAAATGTTAAAAACATTGTTGGCTCCATTATATGCCACTTCGAATTCTTCTCCTCTTGTAACTAAATCAAACACTAAAGAGCACATTAATATGACAAAAAGTACAATATTAATTGATGAAGCAATTAAAATAAGTAATCTTCCTAAAAAGTTTCGCATAAAAAATATATTTAAAATAAAAAATTATTTAATTTTGTTCATCCTATAGCCAACGCCAATATCAGTTCTAATCAATTTAGATGATTTGTTATCGCGGCTAGTCTTTTTTCTAATACCAGCCATAAAAACACGTAAGCCATTTTGATCTTGACCATCTTTTCCCCAAACATGGTCGATAATATAATCGTAAGTTAAAGTTTTTCCTAAGTTATAAGCAAGTAAAACAATTATCTTATATTCAAAGTTGGTAAAGTGAACTTCTACCCCGTTGATATAAATAGTTTTAGCATCATAATCGATAGTTAAATTGCCATTTATAAATAAATGCTTTTCTTCGTTAATTAAATAACGAAATTCTTTTCTAATTCTAGCTTCAAGTTCGGCTAAATTAATTGGTTTAACCATATAATCGTTAGCACCTGCGTCTAAAGCCAAAATTTTTGTTTCAATTAAGTTTCTTGAAGAAACAACAATGATTGGTAAGGTGTTATTAAAAGTACGGATAGTTTGAATAAAATATATTCCATCTCTATCTGGCAAATTGAGTTCAAGAATAGCCATATCAACTACATTTTTAATGCAGAAATCTATTGCTTCTTGTGCGCTATCGACGGAAGCGACTTTGTAGCCGTTTTCCTTTAAATCATTTCTAATACGGGTTTGCCAAACTCTATCAGGTTCAACGATTAAAATTACTTTTTCCTTATCCATATCCGTGAATAATTATAACATATTAACTAAATAGTATAAGCAATTAAAATTTTCTGAAAGTTTGATGAAAACGAATCTATTTAACTCTTTATTTATTTCTTTTTAATAATTTAAAGACAAATTATAATGTTAGAGAGGAAAGAGAAAGTGAAAAAATACGACTTTAAAGAATTTGATAAATACACTAAAAAAGATAAAATCTATCTTATTTTTTATTTGATAATGTTCTTCTTATGTTTAGCGGTTTTAGCACTAAATATTACAGTAGTAGTCTTAAATCCAACTGATTACACTTCAATGGCTTTTATATGTGTATTTGTTTTAATTTTAATCTTCTGTTCTTATCTATTAATAAATTATTTAGTTATTCCAAAAGAAGTCTTAACTTTAGATTATGAAAAGGAAACAATCACTATTAATAAAAGAATTGGCAAACCAATAATATTAAAGTTAGATGAAATCAATGAAGTAAGGGTTTTAGATAAAAAAATGTTTTTGAATGTTATCAACTTAGGCAGTTTATATTTTTTAACAAACAATAAAACATATAGAGCTAAATATCTAATATCACCAAAATATTTAGCAATTACTTTGAATATTTATATTACATCAGCAAAGGAGAAAAAAGACTATGTTAAATAAAGGCAATGTTTTAACTCAAAAAGGCACTTTAACTGAAGAAGGTTACTCCTTTGAAGAAGTAAAAAGATATAACAAGGAAAATATACCTTCTCTTTATAGTACGCGTTTAAAAGAGTGGGATTATTATTCTTTTTTAAACGATGAAATGGGATTTTTATTGACTGTTGCTAACAACACTTATATGTCCTATATAAGTTGTTCTTTTGTTGACTTTGTTAATAAAGAATATGTAACAAAAACATACTTATATGTGGGGTCAAACCATATAAATCTTCCTCACTCCCCTTTAAAAGGTAATATTAATATTAGTGATAAACGATTTTATATAAGCATTAAAAAGGAAGAAAACTCAACTAAAATCCTTGCAAAACTTAATCATTTTGTTAAAAAGATGGATTTAGTCTTGAATTTTGATGTTACTAACAAAAACCTTGGCAACTCACTTTTTATCCTTCATCCATTTAAAAACAAACATCACTTCTACTATAACTTCAAAGAAAATTTATTGATTGCAAACGGCTATATTAAACTCGGTGACAAAAAGACTTTTTTTAAAGGTGATGGTGTTTATGATTGGGGAAGAGGCGTTTGGCCTTATTCAACAGAATGGTATTGGATTTCAACTAGCAAAACTAAAGAAAATTCTTCACTTGGATTTAACTTAGGTAATGGTTTTGGTATCGGCAAAGATAGTGAGAACATTGTTTATTTTAATAACGAGAAATTTAAACTAGATGATTTGATCATCAATATTCCAAAAACAGAAAAAGGCAAAATTTCATATTTAGAAAATTGGGAATTAAAAAGCAAAAATGGCGATATTAATCTTACTTTTACTCCACTTGTTAATCGCCATGATTCTTTAAACCTTGGTCTTTTATCCACCACTCAAAATCAAGTTTTTGGTCATTTTAATGGTCAAATTAAGACAAAAGAAAAAGTGCTCACATTTACTAATGAATTAGGTTTTATCGAGCACTTTAAAAATCGTTGGTAATTAAAATTCTTTATTAGAATAAGCTTTTTGAGATAGAAAATAAGCTCCAGTAAAGAAAGCAATTGAAAGTCCGAAAAATATTAATGCAACCAAACTTCCAATTAATACATTAATTAAGCCAAATAAAATGTAGAGAACAAAGGCTGCGGTTTGAGCAATAAAAACTAACATTGTGGTAATTGCTGACCAAAGTCTCCCTTTAACACTGCCAAGAAATGTGCAAAGTGTTAAAGAAACTCCATTAGCAAGTAATGAACCACTAATACTAATCAAAAGAATATAAAAGCCAACTAAAAAATTGACATATGGATTTTGAAGAGTAGATATTAAAATACTAATAATTAATGCAGAAAGCCAACCAGGAATTGAAGCAACTCCTGCAAAAATAACCTTTTCATTAACTATGACTTTTCTACTTATTCCACTTGAGATAGCAAACTTATCAAAATTACACTTTTCATCTTGTTGAAAACTTAAAGCAATTGCACTGCAAGAATAAACTGGAAAAATGCAAAAATAGAAAAACGAACTATTTAATGCATTTTGCAATAGAGAAAGTTGATCAATGGTTTCTCCTGGCTCGTTTCCATAACCTGAATCAAGATCATAAATTGAAACGATTTGGAAAAAGGCCAATACAGTAAATAGTAAAACAAGCAAAATAGATGTAATGAAATAGGTCTTTGTTTGTAAAATGTCTTTTAGCAACAATCCTTTAATTTTTTTCATAGTGTTTTCCCTTTAATCAAGAAGATTAAAATATCTTCTGCACTAGCTTTTTCAACATTAGGAATATTTTTATTTTCCTCACTATTTGAAATTAAAACGTCGTAATTCCCACCCATTTTCTTAAATCTTACTATTTTAAATTTATCAAAAGCGTCAAACTCATCTTCATTTAAAGTGAGTTTTAAGAAGCCTGAGTCAATTACCTTCTTACTCTCATTTAAAATAATTTTTCCATTGTGTATGAAAATAAAATCAGTACATATTTTTTCCAAATCAGAAATAATATGAGAAGAGATTAAAATTGTGCGATTTTCGCCTTCTTCTATATAATCATTTAATAAAGTGCAAAATTCATCCCTTGCAACTGGGTCTAGTCCGTTCATTGGTTCATCCAATATCAAGATGCTAGCGCCATGACACAAAGAAATAATAATATTAAACTTTGCCTTCATACCTTTGGATAATTCTTTAATCTTTTTATTGACGTCAATATTAAATGTAGTCAAATATTTGAAAAATAAATTCTCATCCCAATTTTCAAATGCACTTTTTAAGATGTTGTTAATGAGTCGAATTTTTAGATTATCAGGCAAGCAAATTTCATCAAGCGTAAACCCAAGTTTTTCTCTTTCTTCAGGTTCTAAGTCTTTCGATTCTTTACCATTAATAAATACATGACCCTCATCGAGATTAATAAGGCTACTTATAGCTTTCATTGTTGTAGATTTACCACTTCCATTTTCTCCAACAAAGCCATATATATGTCCGCTTTCAAGTTCAAAACTCACTTTGTCTAAAGTAAAGTTCTTATATTTTTTAACTATGTTATCAACTGTTATTAAAGCACACATAAACTAATATTCAATCTTCTTTGCATTTAAAAATGCTAAACAAGCAAGAGTTTTTGCATCTTTAATTGCGCCTTGTTTAACTAACTCATTAAGTTCGTCAAGTGTGTATTCTTCAACTTCAAGAGCTTCATTCTCATCAAGGTGCTGGTCTCCTTTTTGAAGTTCGCAAGCAAAATAACAATAAATAATTTCATTTGTATATGCGCAGCTAGGATAAATTTCGCCAAGATAGACAACCTTGTTTGCTAAATACCCAGTTTCTTCTTGAAGTTCACGAGTTGCAGTTTTTAATGGATCTTCGCCTTCATCACATTTTCCTGCTGGAAATTCATAAATTACTTCATCATAAGGATAACGATATTGCTTTTCTAAAATAAATTTACCATTTGGAAGTAAAGCCATAACGCAGCTTGCTTTACAATGATTTACATATTCACGATATGATTCGTGTCCGTTTGGGCACAAAACTTTATCTTTATAAACATCAATAATCTTCCCTTTATAGATAACTTCGGAAGATAGTTTTTTCTCTTTTAAATCCATAGTTTCCACCTTCACGAAAAATATTTTATCATATATAAGAAAATATATAGTAAAAGTTATGGCAAACATTATTGATTATCTTAAAAAATATGGAAGTTCGTCGTTTGAAGAAGAAAGTTTTAACGAATTAGATGCAGCAATCTTTGCTCGTTTAAGTTATATAGACTATGCTTCATTAATAAATTCTAGAAAATATTACTCAAAAAAGAATCTATTAAAATTGTCTGAAGAGATTATTAAATTAAACGACTCTACTCGCTTTAGATTAAATGAAGACAATGTTCTTTTACAAACTGTTTCTACATCAGCACGTTACAAAGACATTTATATAAGAACTTACGTCAAACAAACCGACCAAAAGAAAGTTAAACAATTTTCTGCAGTTACATTTATTAATAAAAGCAAAAGAAACAATTTTATCTTAATTTCTTTTAGAGGTACTGATGGAACATATACTGGATGGAAAGAAGATTTTGAAATGTGCTATAAACCTTCTATTCCTTCTCAAGATCAAGCGAAAAAATATGCAATAAAAACGACACGTTTTGCTTTCAGAAAGAAAATTATCTTGGTTGGGCACTCAAAAGGTGGAAATTTAGCAATCTATTCTTCGGTATTCTTAAAACCAAAAAGAATTGAAGCAATATATGTTTTCGATTCCCCAGGATTTAATAAGTCTTTTCTTGCTGACGAAAAATATCTAGCCATTAAACCATTAATAAAAAGTTACTTACCTCAAACATCAATTATTGGTCGCTTGCTTTATAGTGATAATGAGAGTGAAATCGTCGATTCAAATAAATCGCTTCTTAATCAACATAACATTTACAACTGGAACATTAATGATGTGACGTTTTCGAAACTTTCTAAATTTACATATATCTCAAACAAAATTAACGATGTAATTAAAAGAAATCTTGAAAGCATGACATACGAAGAAAAGATAGAATTCGTCGAATCACTTTTTAGTATTATTAAAGAAATGACAGATGACGATGTCATTCAATTTTCAGATTCTATTTTCAGTTTCATGCTACGCTTTAATAAAATATTAAAAACAAAAAGTGATGAAACAAAACGTCTTATTTTCTCTATATTTAAGAAAGACAAATATGAAGAAGAAATAAAAAAGGTAGAACCAATAAAGAATAAGAAATCTATAGTCTCATCTATTATTGGTAAGTTCAAAAAAGACAAACAAGAAGATCTTCCTGTAATTGAAAACGAAATAGAAAATTAAAATTAACTCTTACAAAAATAAGGTACTATAATAAATCAGGTATGAAACCTGCACTTTTAAACTACATAAAGCAACTATTTATCCTCTTAGTTATTGGGGCTCTCTCAGGGTTAATAGTTGGATTATATCAACTTGGAATCCAAAATATCGTAAAAGCTTCAACTTTTATGTATTCTTCAAAAGACGCCTTTATTTTATTCATTTTGATATTTTTAGTGTCATTCTGCATGGTTTTTAATAATATTCTTATATTAAAAGATGCTGCTATTGACGGTTCTGGTATCCCATCACTGAAGCTTTCGCGAAGACAAAATAAACCTATTTCTTTTGCTAAAGATATACCTTTTCAGATACTAAATTCTTATGCTTCAACATTTACTGGCTTCCCATTAGGAAGCGAAGGTCCATCAGTAGTTTTAGCTAGCAAAATAAGTTATGGGGTCAATAAATTGTTTAGAAACGAGAACAAAACACTTGATGAGCTGGCTGAAGGCGTAGGTTTCGGCTCTGCTTTTTTATCTCCATTAGCTGGTTTTTGTTATAGTATGGAAGAATCGCTAGAAAGCAAGGTTACTTTTAAGAAAATTATAAGCGCAATAATCATGATGCTGAGTGCATTTATAATTACTTCTTTAATTAATAAAAATCATCTTTTATCAATTACTTCTTTTGAAAAACTACCATTAAATGACTCTTATATCTATATTTTTATTCTTATTATAAACATAGTAGTTTCATTTATATTCATCAAAATAATGCTTGTTTTACGAGCTTTTTTCACAAAATATAATAAAAATAAGTTTATTAAATTCCGTTCAATACCGCTTTATATTATCACATTCATATTAAATATTTTCTTATTAGACTTAATGCAATCTGGTGGAAAACTAATTTCTTCAATCGCAACAAACCATACTCTTTATATTGTTATTCTAATTCTTGCTTTTCGTTTTTTGCTTACTATTATATCAGGAAGTGGAGATATTACTGGCGGTCTTGTTATTCCAATAATGGCTATTGGAGCAATTAATGGAGAGATAGTTTCAATAATATCTTCAAACATATTCGGATTTAATTTAGATAATAGCCAATTAATATGCTTAATGTCGGCTTTAATGATGTTTGCTATTACTATTCAAACACCATTTACTGCCATCTCACTTCTCTTTTCAACAATATTTACTTTTACAGAAGACATAACGCTTGCCTTATCAATAATTCCGTTGTTTACTTTAGCAATATTTTTTGGATATATCATAATGTCACGATTACTAAAACAAAAGTCACTTTATGAAAGAATGATTGAAGTGTCACTCAAATATCAAGGCAAATAAAAAGTTGAGTTAATTCATAATTCAAACAAGATTTTTATAAAAATATTAACTAAGTCCTATTTGAATTTTTGAATTTTACTCAACTTCATCTTACTTTTTAAGTGATTTAAGCATTAATTCATTTAAATTTTTAATGAAAGTGGCTTTATCTTCGATCTCAAAGCCTTCCAAAAGCATGGCTTCGTCATAAAGAACATCTGAATACTTTTTAATAAGTTCTTTATCACCTTTAAATTCACTAATAGCCTTAAAGAGTTCATGATTTGGATTGACTTCTAAAACTTTACTAGCTTTAGCTTTTTCATCTCCAGGAACCTGATTAATTGTTTGCTCCATTGAAAGAGATAACCCGTTTTGTGTTGAAATACAAACTGGTGAATCCACAAGTTTTGTTGATAAACTAACTTTATCAACCTTTGCTCCAAGTGAGTCTTTGATGTTATCTAAAAGTTCTTTATTTTCTGCTTCTAATACTTCAAGTTTGCTTTTTTCATCATCACTAAGAGATTCTTTGTCATGCGCACTAATATTTCTAAATTCAACTTTTTCATACTCATTCATCATAGTAAAAGCAAACTCATCGATATCTTTGGTTAAGAATAAGACATCGATACCGTCTTTCTTAAATTTTTCTATTTCAGGTAAAAGTTGAATAGATTCAATGCTCTTTCCGCTAGCAAAATATATATACTTTTGCCCTTCTTTCATATTCTCTTTATAACTTTTAAGATCAATTTCTTTTTCGTTATTTAATGATTTAAAAACAAGTAAATCAGCTAAAAGATTCTTTTTGAAGCCATAACTAGAATAAATTCCATACATTAAGTGATCACCATACAATTTATAGAATTTAAGATACTTGTCATAATCACTATTTTTTAAATCTTTTAAATTAGAGATAACTTTATTTTCAATAGTTTCACTAATCTTCTTAAGTCTTGGATCTTCTTGAAGCATCTCACGAGAAATGTTCAATGTTAAGTCATTAGTGTCAACAAGTCCTTTTATAAACTTCAAATAATCAGGAACTAATTCTTTAGCTTTTTCTTTAATAAAGATACCTTTAATGTATAGCTTTAATCCCTTTTCATAATTTTGAGAATATAAGTCATATGGAATATGGGAAGGGACAAAAATTAAAGAATTGAAACTTACCATACCTTCAACATTTAAATTGATAGAAAGTAATGGATCATCAAAATCATTAAAGTTCGCTTTATAGAAAGAATTTAAATCTTCATCTGTAACTTCACTTTTGTTCTTTTTCCATAAAGGAATCATAGAGTTTAAAGTTTTAATAACAGTCTGCTCTTCACCATCAGTAAAATCTTTTTCATCTTTATTATCCTTTGCGACCTTTTCAATTACTTTCATTTTAATTGGGTAACGAACAAAATCGCTATATCTCTTTACTAATGATTCAATCTCATAATTCTCAAGATATTTATCATAATTTTCATCTTCTTCATTCTTTCTTAAATGAAGGACAATTCTTGTACCACTATCTTTAATATCTTCTTCATCTATTGAATAAGTTGATTCTCCATTACTCGTGAAAACATAGCCAGAATTTTCATTAACTGATTTTGTATGGACTTCAATATTATCAGCAATCATAAAAGCGCTATAAAAGCCAACGCCAAATTGACCAATAATATCTAAATCATTCTTTTCTTTTGCTTCTTTTATCTTGTTTAAAAATTCCTTACTTCCACTATGAGCAATAGTTCCTAAGTTTTGAATTAATTCATCTTTGCTCATACCAATACCATTATCAGTAATTGTTAGTGTACGATCAGTTTTATTTGGTTCAATCCAAATTTCATAATTCTTTCCAGGAACCTTGCCTTCACTTGTTAATTCTAAATATTTATATTTATCAATTGCATCACTCGCATTTGAAATTAATTCTCTAAGAAAAATTTCTTTGTTTGAATAAATAGAATTAATCATTAATTGTAATAATTCTTTGCTCTCAGCTTGGAATTCTCTTGTTTCAGCCATAAATATCTCCTTTTTAATAATGAAAAAGAGTTGATGAGTTTTAGAAGCTCACCAACTCAGTCAAATCACTTATTTATTTAATTTCAATCTTTGTTGGTTCTTCGCTGTGTTTGGTTGCATCAATTATTGGAAGAGTGATTGTAAGGACTCCATCACTATATGTTGCATTAATATCTTTTTGCTTATAAGCATCTCCAACATAAAATGATCTAGACATTGAACCATAATATCTTTCTTTTCTTAAAAATTTACCATGTTTGTTCTTTTCTTCATCTTCGTTTTTTACAACGTAACCGATTTCAAGATAACCGTCATTAAGCTTTAAACTAATATCTTCTTTTTTAGCGCCAGGGATATCAACTTTGAGAACATAATTATTATCAATTTCTTGGATATCTGTTTTCATAACATTATTCTCAAATCTATGATATGCTTTTGGAACTGTAAAGAAGTCATCAAAATCATCAAAGAATGGATCTCCTAAAAAACCTAATTCATAATTTTTTCTACTCATAATAAGTACCTCCTAGCACTCTTCATTCCTAAGTGCTAACTATATTATAGTTCACAAATTAGCACTGTCAATAGGCAACTGCTAATATTTTTAAAATTATTTTTATTATGTTTTTTAGTCCAGTTTTACATTAATTCTTTTAAATATATACCATAAAATAAGCCAAATTTAATTCCTTTTATTAGAAGTGGTTTTATGATATATTTTAACTACACGAAAAATTGAGGTACAAATAATGAGTTTTAAATTAACTATAGATGGGACTACCCATGTCTTTGACAAAAAAGTCGAATTACTAAGTTTAACTAACGGCGACAAAGATATAATATGTGCAACTGTTAACGGCCGTGTTAGAGAGTTAAATTATGATGTTTATTACGATGCAGACATTAAATTTTTAAAAGTAAACGATCATGATGCTATGGGAATTTACGAAAGAGGAATACGTTTCCTTTTTGCAATGGCTACCCATAATTTATATCCTGGTTTAAGATTTAGATTAACATATAGCGTTTCTAGAACAATCTATGCTCAAATTGATGCTGGAGATTCTGTAACTAAATTTTTAACCGAAGACATAGTTAACAAAATTGAAGCTGAAATGCATCGTATAGTTGATGAAGATTATCCTTTCAAAAGACTTATCAAGTCCAACGAGGAAGCTCAAGAAATTTATAAAAAATTCGGCCTATATGACAAATTAGAAATTCTTCCATTCCGTAAAGAAAAAACTGTTCATTTTTATGATTGTAATGGTTATTACAACTATATGTATGGAAAAATGGTACCAAGTACGGGATACCTTAAAAACTTTAAATTGCTCTTCTACACTCCTGGTTTACTTATTCAATATCCTAGAAGTGAAGTTGGTGGAAATATTCCTGAATTTAAAGATGAGCCAGTATTTTCTGATTCATTAATTCGTGCTCAAGAATGGAGCGATCTTGTTGATTTGTCCACCGTTTCCCACATCAATAATCGCATCAAAGACAATGAATTGAGTGTAGTTGAATTAATTAATCTTTGTGAAGATCGCCACAATAGAATGCTTTGTGAATTAGGCCAACAAATCGAAAACAATATCAAAAAAATTCGTTTAATATGTATTGCTGGTCCTTCAAGTAGCGGTAAAACCACTTTTGCTGATAGATTAACCGTAGAACTTAAATCTCGCGGCATTAATCCTGTTCGTATATCAATGGACGACTACTATAAAAGAAGAGAAGATGTCCCTAAAGATGAAGACGGAAACTATGATTTTGAATGTACTGAAGCTTTAGATATTAAACTTTTTAATCAAAATCTTGTTGCTTTATTAAATGGTTTAGAAGTTAACTTGCCATCATTTGACTTTAAAACAAATGATCGTGTTTTTAACCGTAAATTAAAAATTGGGCCAAATGATCCGATAATTATCGAAGGAATTCATGCTTTAAACGAACAAGTTACCTCATCAATTCCTAAATATTTAAAGTTTAAAATTTACATTTCGCCTCAAGCACAAATTAATCTAGATAACGATAATCCACTTTCCTTAACTGATATTAGACTCTTAAGAAGAATAGTACGCGACAACCAATATCGTGGAAGCGACGCAGAAGAAACAATTTCCATGTGGCCAATAGTTAGGAAAGGCGAATTCAAATGGATTTACCATACACAAGAGGACGCAAATTACGTTTTCGATAGCTTCTTAAACTATGAACTTTGTGTTCTTAAAAAGCATGCACTACCATTACTTCAATCCATTGACAAAGAAGGCGAATATGGTCCAGATGCTGAAAGACTTATCAATTTACTGAAGTATTTTAAAGATATTGATGAAAAATGGATTCCATGTAGTTCTTTATTAAAAGAATTTATTGGCGGAAGTTGTTATCGAGACGCAAAATAATTATTATTCTTTTTTAAGTTTAATATTGTTTCTTAAAAAACTCTTTTGCATAACTGTGTATATCAAATGTAATTCCTTTAAATACACAGCTTTCATATTTTCATATTGCTTTACTACTTCCTCGTTATTAACTGAACGATAATAGGCTTCAAAAATAACTTCTAAACGGAAGAATGATTCATAAAGATTTAATAAAGTTATTTCAAAATAATAAGATCTTTTTGAAAAAAGTAATAATGGGGAAGAATGAGCAATTTCACTTGCCATCTCATATACTTTTGAATAGTTATTTAAACCTGCAAGTTTTTCAACACCATCACGGAAATTAAGTTTCAATGGATCATCGGGATTTTGATTTTTCGCTGTATATAAATAACCATATTCAATATATTTTTTCATGTCTTTGCTTTTTAAACCATGCTCTTTCATTTCCGATTTAATTTGCTCAAAAATCTTATCTACTTCTTCTTTATTTTTAATTTGATTACGGTAAGCAAGAGCATAACGAATGTGTTTAAAATAAGCATCAAACATTTCAGCTCCATTCTTAACAAGGCAAATCATAATGCATTCGTTTTCATGCAAAGTTCGCCAAGTAGAAAAAGCTTCAGTTTCAAAACCATCAGTTAACAGATTAACAATGCACTTGCCCATTTTCATGGCTTTAGTCAACATGTCGCGAATTAAAGAAGCGTTTCTATCCTTTGCTTTAATACTTTCTAAGGTTCTCAAAGAGAAATTTAAGTATAAATCTAAAGTAGAAATTGGCGGATTAAATTTATTTAAAAAAGCTTCTGATTTAAAGTTTAATTTTTCATTCGTTAAGAATTTATCAGCACATAAACTACCAATTACTTGAATTTCTTCACTATCTTTCGTAATTAAAGAATGGTCTTTAATATTATGCGAGAATAGATAGAATTTATATTCATTTATAATGTAAAGAATGACAACATAATGATTAACATAAACATTAAAAGGATTATTCGTTTGAGCCAATATCTCGCTTATCGTTTCAGTTACTAAATCATAAAGTTCGTAAAGATTATCAAAATCTACTTCATCAGCTAATTTTCTTTCCTTTAAAAAGTTTACGAAAGTTTCTTTATTAAGCATGGATTTTCTCATGCCTTGATTATAAAATAAAATTCAAAAAATTGCCTTAAAAATCGTCTTTTTGACACTCTAATCTAAGCTTTTGGATCATCAGGAAAAATTATTTTTTTGGTGCTAATTGCTTGATAAATACGCATTGGCTTCCTTAATAAATTTATGCATATTACATCTAGACGCAGATTTTCTGAAATCATTTCTGAAAGTAAAGTGGTTTCTTTAGAAGATAATTTTGTACTTCGTAAAGGAAAATGGTTAACAAAGTCAAAATAGAACCCAACCTTACGATATATTTCTAAACGCACTTCTTTAGCGAATAATAAAGTGTAATAACTAACCCCATAAGAACTTTTAATATAAGCTTCATGAACACTTAAATGATTTTTTATAGAAAGATTACCCAGCGTAAGTTTTTGTTCACCAATACCTCTTAAGCTAATATATCCATGAATTGAAAGATAAATTAGAAATGAATCCCTGTCTACTTTGGGTCGATCAGTAAGAACTAAAATCGAATTTAGCTCCAAATACATTTGTTGAAATGTTAGTGGTTCATCGGCTATTTCGTTAAGTAAACCTAGTGACGAAAAAAGTAACTCATTAAAAACCATACTCCCTCCTCTAATCGGATTTTAACAAGCAATTATAATTATTTATATAGGAGCCTCCCTTGTTAAAATGCACTAACAATCTAACACGTAAAACAGTTAAAAACAAACACTATTTTTTCAATTAGTTTCTCAAAAAAGACGAATATTATCGTCTTTTTAGACGAAAAGCCAGCAAATCTCAAAGCAATTTTCCTATATCGTTAATGAAAATTTTTTTATTTTATTTGCCTTCTTTGCTATTTATAGTAGATAATTGATGTCAGGAAAAAGATTTTAAATTAGAAATAATTGATAGTAAAGATAATGTCATTGTGCTATTTTCATCAATAATTCATTCCAATTTTATTAAATTTTCTTTATCAACAATAAAAAAAAGTCATCTTTTTAGGATGAAAAAAAGCCCGGCAACGTGTTATTCTTGCATTTCTGCTACCTTCACCACTGCAGTGCTTAACTTCTCTGTTCGGGATGGGAAGAGGTGTGTCCACTGCGTCATCGTCACCAGACTAATCAAGAGAATACATTAATTATTCCCTGAAAACTAGATATTCTTTAGATATGTTCTTTCATTACCCAAATTTTATTTAATCTCTTAAAATCTTATGAAATTAAGTCCTCGATCTATTAGTAATGGTCGTCTAAATGCCTCACAACACTTACAACTCCATCCTATCAACCTCTTGACATTAGAGGGATCTTACTTCTTGCGAATGGGAAATCTCATCTTACGGTAGGCTTCGCGCTTAGATGCTTTCAGCGTTTATCCTTTCCATGGGCAGCTACTCAGCCATGCTTCTGGCGAAACAACTGATATACCGTTGCCATGTTCATCCCGGTCCTCTCGTACTAAGGACAAGTCCGTTCAAATTTCCTACGCCCACGACAGATAGGGACCAAACTGTCTCACGACGTTTTGAACCCAGCTCGCGTACCACTTTAATTGGCGAACAGCCAAACCCTTGGAAGGTACTTCCCCTCCAGGATGTGATGAGCCGACATCGAGGTGCCAAACCGTGTCGTCGATGTGAACTCTTGGACACGATCAGCCTGTTATCCCCAGGGTAGCTTTTATCCGTTGAGCGACGATCTTTCCACGCAGAATCGCCGGATCACTATGCCCTACTTTCGTACCTGCTCGATTTGTCGATCTCGCAGTCAAGCACCCTTATGCCATTGCACTCGAAATACGATTTCCAACCGTATTGAGGGTACCTTGGGGCGCCTCCGTTACATTTTGGGAGGCGACCGCCCCAGTCAAACTGCCCGTCTAACACTGTCCTGCAAAGAGTAAATTTGTCAGTTAGAATGATTGAAATCCAAAAGTTGTATTTCACCGTTGACTCCACCAATGCTAGCGCACTGGCTTCAAAGTCTCCAACCTATCCTACATATGAATTTCAAGCATTCAATATTAAATTACAGTAAAGCTCCATGGGGTCTCTCCGTCTAGTCGCGGGTAACCTGCATCTTCACAGGTATTAAGATTTCACCGAGTCTGCCGTCGAGACAGCGCCCAAATTATTATACCATTCATGCGCGTCGGAACTTACCCGACAAGGAATTTCGCTACCTTAGGACCGTTATAGTTACGGCCGCCGTTCACAGGGGCTTCAATTCAAAGCTTCGCTTGCGCTAACCTCTCCTTTTAACCTTCCTGCACTGGGCAGGCATCACCCCATATACATCGCCTTACGGCTTAGCATAGAGCTATGTTTTTGATAAACAGTTACTTGGGCCTCTTCACTGCGACCTGCTTTCACAGGCACTTCTTCTTGCGAACTTACGAAGTAATTTTGCAGAGTTCCTTAACGACAGTTAACTCGCTCACCTTAGGATACTCTCCTTGACCACGTGTGTCCGTTCTCGGTACAGGTGACATATACTTAAGCTAGCAACTTTTCTCGAGAATTGGCATCATCGACTTCGCTACTTGAGCAAGCTCGTTCACTCCCCATCACGGCTTCAATTACGCTGAGAGATTTGCTACCCAGCCATGTGTTCCGCTTAGTCCAAAATCCAATAATTGGTACGATTAGCCACTTCTGTCATTACATCGCATATATATCAGTGCTGGAATATCAACCAGCTGTCCATCGACTACGCCTGTCGGCCTCGTCTTAGGTCCTGACTAACCCAGGGAGGACGACCCTTCCCCTGGAAACCTTAGTCTAATGGTGTGTATGATTCTCACATACAATCGTTACTTACACCGGCATTCTCACTTCTATACAGTCCATCACTCTTTTCAGTATGACTTCACCCCGTATAGAACGCTCCCCTACCACTTATAGAAACTATAAATTCGTAATTTCGGTATTATGCTTAGCCCCGGTAAATCTTCGGCGCGAAGACACTCGACTAGTGAGCTGTTACGCACTCTTTAAATGATGACGGCTTCTAGGCCAACATCCTAGTTGTCTATGCGTTTTCACTTCCTTTAACACTTAGCATAAATTTAGGGACCTTAATTGACGATCTGGGCTGTTTCCCTTTTGAGCATGAAGCTTATCCCCCACACTCTGACTGCCAGGATTACAATAATGGAATTTAGAGTTTGATTAGAATTGGTATCGCTAGGTGCGACCCGCGTCTATTCAGTGCTTTACCGCCACTATTTACTCTCTGACGCTAGCCCTAAAGCTATTTCGGGGAGAACCAGCTATCTCCCAACTCGATTGGAATTTCTCCCCTATCCACAAGTCATCCGCGGGCGTTTCAACGAACGTCGGTTCAGTCCTCCAGTGAGTTTTACCTCACCTTCAACTTGCTCATGGATAGATCGTCGGGTTTCGGGTCTATCTCATCGTACTAAAGCCCTATTCAGACTCGCTTTCGCTGCGACTTCGTCTCTTCGACTTAATCTTGCACGATAAGATAACTCGCCGGTTCATTCTTCAATAGGCACGCCATCACCCATTAACGGGCTTTGACTTTTTGTAAGCATACAGTTTCAGATTCTTTTCACTCCCCTCCCGGGGTTCTTTTCACCTTTCCTTCACAGTACTGGTTCACTATCGGTAATTTGGTAGTATTTAGCCTTACGGAGTGGTCTCCGCACATTCCGACAGGATTCCACG
>UQFQ01000026.1 GCA_900540395.1 uncultured Mollicutes bacterium
ACGACTTTCCTACTAGGGACTTTCACCCATTAGATATATGACATGCCCGTCACACCAAAAAAGGTTTGATTAGCTATTTCTAGCGTATCAAACCTATACTTTCAATATGAATGTAGTGACCTATTCTAATAAGAAATGCACACCCTCACGACCTTTCTTTACAAAGTTCGTGATACCATTAAAAGGCGTACACAATTTAATCAAAATACTCATGGAAACGTAAGCCGACAATAAAGCGGAATTTGTTGAATTCTTTTTTTAGCAACAATTCATTTTACTTCTTTTTCTTGAATTCTTTCTGACCTCTGGTGCTACCGCCGTCACAAAGAATATCAACACCTGCAAGGTAGCCGTTACGCTCGTCAGCTACAGTTGCAATAGCATAACCGAGTTCTTCTGGTTTTCCCATACGCTCCTCACAGGACAATTTGATAAGATATCCACCGTGTTCTTCTTCCATCTTGCCCATATCTGTTGCAATAAGACCAGGGCTAAGAGAAACAACTCTGATTCCCTTTGGACCGAGGTCAAATGCACTTTTTGCGGCATACCAGCAAACGAAATTTTTTGAAAGAGCGTAAGCAAAGCCGTTCTTTTCATAAACGGTTTTAGCCATGTTTGATCTTTTGATAAGTTTTGCAAGGAAAGCCGCTTCATTTGTTTCAGCAAGCAAGTAAGCCTTTTTGGGAATAATGAATGATGGAAGCGTATAAGCGGAGTTTGATGAAATATCGCAGATAACACTACCTGCCTTCATTTTTTTCGAAAACTCCTGGTTAACATACACAGTACCGAGGGCATTAATGCGAAGAATCTTTTCCTGATCTCCTGCACTGCCCATTGCAGGTGAAATACCTGCGGCGTTGATTACATTCTTGATTTCGCCGAGCGAAGCCGCATATTCGGCAAGCTTTTTAACGCTTTCACGATCAGATGTGTCGCAAGCATAAGAATAAGCTTCGTACCCTAATGCTTTGAGTTCATTAACTGCATTTTCAAGCTTTGCAACCGTTCTTCCCGAGATAACAAGGATTTTTTCCTTAGGCATAAATTTTGCTGCAGCAAGCCCCATGCCACTGCCGCCGCCTGTGATTACACATACATTTTTCATTATCTATTCTCCTTTAAATTTTTTTGAAATACTTTTTTGAATCTATCATGAAAAAACATTATTGTCAATAAAAGCAAAACTCCTTAAATAAGATAGAAAAAAATAAGTAGTTTCAAGAATTAGTATTGATAATATAATAAAAAATAAAAGTGTTAAAATTTAAAACTGTAATCTTAATAGAGGAAAATATTTAAAAAATCATAATTGTAAACGCCATAATGAGGAAGTTGGTTTTCTACATTTTGTTGTTGACATTGACATCGTATCTAATAGTCACTTTTCTAAATCAATTTTGTGATTTTCTTCAACGATAATGATTACTAGAGTCTTGATTCAATTTCTTTAAGTAATTTTTGAATTTGAATGCTATTAAATGTCCCACCAAAATTAAGTTCATCTCTTAATAAGTCTTGTCTAGAAAATTGACCGTTTTGAGAAATGAAAACTAATAACTCATTGGCGTATGTTACTTGTTCATCATTAAATCCTAGTTCCTTAAGGTGATTTAAGAATTTATTTTTAGCTTCTGGATTGAATGGTACATTTTTTCTAATGAACACCACTAATGAATTGTCCTCTAAAAAGACTGAATTATATTCATCAGCTGATTTAGCGATTTTAATAACTTCATTTTTAAACTTATTAATTGCGTCTTTAGTAGGTTTAACCATCATAACTACTTCTTTAACAAGTGGCTCTTCGGGATGATTTTCTATGTAGAACTTCACTTTTTCTTCTAAAGTTTTAAAGTCATCTATTGAGATAATTATAGGGGGTTCATCTACATCATCAAAAGAACTAATCTTGTCTTTGAAATCAGTAATAATAGGGTCAAATTCTGTAGGGTCAATAAACCTAATTAATTCTCTAATTTCTTCTCTTACTTCATCTACTCTAGTTATGGTTGAGTTATTCATAAAGTCACCACTAGTTATGTATTCAAGAGTTGGCTTATGTTGAGATACTTCATGAATATGACCTTTGCTATTAATCAAGTAAAAACCAATCTTATATATTGTTTGAGCGACTTTCTTAAAGTCATTACTTGAATAGAATCTAGTAGATGCAAAGCGATAACATAAATAATCGAAAGTTCTAGCACTCTCTAAATCGATCTCTCCACTAATATTAGGCGCTATATACTTTTTAACCTCAGCAAACTCAGTTTGAGTAAAGTTAGCCCAATTAGATAACTCAGAATATTTATGAACGTACTTTAAGGCTTTTTGAACTCCGATATAATTTTGGTTCATACCTTTGACTTCAGCTATTAAAGAGTCTCTAAGTTCTTCAAAATACTTCTTATCCTCAATAGCGAGTTTTCCATAATTACTTAGCATAACTCTATATAAAGCCACCTTTTCAACAAATATCTTTTGGTATAAAGAAAGTGAAGCATCTGCTCTATCTGTTCTTCCCTCAGGATTTTGTTTAAAGTATGGGAATACATTACAAATATCAAAGATTAAGAATCCCTGCTTACTATTATAAAGTTGCCTTTCTTTGTCATTTGTCACTCTTTCAAAGTAAGACTTAGATGGAGATATAACTTTTAGATTGTCACAAAGTCTAGTTCCTCTGCCTATCATTTGCCAGAACTTAATCTTTGATAAGACTTTCTTAAAGAAAACGAGGTTCACAACTTCAGGAATATCAACACCTGTATCCATCATATCTACTGATACAACAATTCTTATCTTTTGCTTTTCTTTAAACTCTCTTTGTAAGTGTTCGTTATATCTGATCTTGTTATCAATAACCACAATATAATCAACACCATTTTGACCAGTAGGACTACATAAGTTTGGATATAAATTTCTAAATTCTTCTTGAATCATTAAGGCGTGATTATGATCTCTAGCAAAAATGATAGTTTTACCTAATTCATCACCATTATTAACTTTTAGACCTTCTTCCATTAAGTCTTGAAGAACTGTACGAATGGTATCTTTATTAGTAATAATGCTATAAAACTTTTTACCTTCTATCTTTTCAGGGATATTACCTTCATCATCAGCAAATTTATCTTCATATTCTTCTTGTTCTTCAGGACTTAAATCTGCATAAGTTACACCATCTTTTAAAATGTCAGGTGTTCTATCTAAAGCTCTGTAATAAGTTAAATAGCCATCTTTAACACCCTTAACTAGATCATATTCATAGTTAGGCATTTCACTATCTAAATTAAAGACTTTATAAGTAGATTTATGGATATCGTTACGAGGTGTAGCAGTTAAGCCAATCATCAAAGCATCAAAGTACTCAAATATTTCAGCATATTTATTAAATAAACTTCTATGAGCCTCATCTACGATAATTAAATCAAAGTGACCAATTCCATAAGGACAAGTTGAAGTATCTTTAATGATTGAAAGCATAGATTGGTAAGTTGAAAATACTATTCTAGCTTTACTTTCATCGCCTTCTTTTTGCCCTTCTACTATTACCATCATTGATGTATCAGGTAAGAATTTCTCAAAGGTCTCTTCTTTAGCTTGCTTAACTAAATTCTTTCTATCAGCTAAAAATAAAATTCTTTTAACATAGTTATTTCTTAAGAAAATGTCGCTAATCGCACATGAAACTCTAGTTTTTCCAGTTCCTGTTGCTAAAACGATAAGAGATCTAGAGTGGCGAGTTTTAAAATGCTTGATTACTTCTTCGATAGCATCTTTTTGGTAGTATCTATCACAGATTTCAGCTCTAGGATAAGTGTCATCAAGTTTAAAATTACGTTTTTGAATGATATATTCCAATTCATCCTTTTTATGAAAAGCAAAGACAGTTCTAGGAGGATATAGACCATCTATAATTTTAATTTCGTAACCGTTTGTATAATAGATTACAGGTCTTACACCATATTTCTTTTCCAAACAATCAGCATATAAACATGCTTGAACTTTGCCTTGTTCTTCATTAACTACTGACTTTTTAGCTTCAATTAACGCTAGTGGTTTACCATCATCACCAAAAAGGACATAATCAACAAAGCCATTACCAGTTAAGTTTTCAGTTGTCTTAGGCATTCCAACTACTGGAGTTTCAATGCATGCCTTACTTTTTTCGATTATATTTTTATCAGTTAAAACATCCCATCCTGCTCTTCTTAGTTTAGGGTCTATGAGTTTTAATCTAGTTTCTTTCTCACTCATTGGCATAATCTATTCCTCCTTCCTTAGCCAAAATACTCATCCATTTTCTTATCTAAAAGTTCTTGATAGAGTTTTATACGTTGTTGGCAGTTAAATTTCAATTTATCTACTAATTTTACGAATTTAGAAAACTCTGTTTCATCATCCAATGTAGGTTTGAAAACCTGGTATTCCCTTAACATGCCGTTTGTTATCTGATTAACAGAAGCTGTCTGTGTTGTAGTTAATTGAATTTTAAAATAGTCTGAACACATAAAAGTTTGCAAAATATATGGAAACTCAGTTCTAATAACCATCATAAATGCGCCCCATGTCATTTCTTCCTTGGGGTTACGTATTAGGCATGTTTTACCAACTAATCTAGATGAGCCATTTCTTGAACACATCAAAATATCTAAATCGTGTATTATCTTCTTTTTATCGATTTTCTTGGTATCAACTCTTACCACATCATCTTCCAGTTGGAGTTGATTATTTTGTATGTTTCCAGATCTTAAAACAATTGTTCCCTCGTTTTGGATGTTTTCAGGTTTATATGTTAAACCAATAATTCCCGTGCATATATCTTCAAACTTACATATTGCAGAATTATCAGTAATTTTTTTACCAAACATCTCAATAAATCGTGATTTAATCAAACAGTCTAGAGAATTAATACTTTGTTTCTCTCTTTCTATATTTTTTTCGATTAGAACAAGATTTTTTACTATTTCATTCTGACTAAAATTTTGGTTATATTTATAATCGATGTTTTGAATGTATGATTTACTAACATTCTTTATTCCAATGCCTTTAAAACCATAATTTAGAATCTGATAATTGTCTTTTTCTAGAAAATATTTAACAGCTAATGCGTTGGTTTGGCTTTTAGGTTTAAGAACATAGTTGTGGTCAGATACAGAAAACTTGCCATTATAATGTTTACAATTACCTGTCCCACCATCCCCTATAATAAGAAATTCTCCATCATAAATAAAATCGTCACAATATTTATCTATTGTGTTAGATGAAGTAAAAAATGGATAGTTACCTTTATCAGAACCATATGAGGCACTGAGTTTTGACTTCGGCATGAATTCAAATAAGTCCATTAACTTCATACAGCCGTCACTCCTTTAGCATCTTTTCTAAATCAGCTAGCAAAGTTTCGGCTTCTTCATAGGATTTTTTAATATCAGCTAAAATTTCACTAGTAGGTCTATAGTTGACTTGAACTTTCTCGATTTGCTTATATTTATTAAACGAAAGATCATAGTCATTTTTTCTAATTTCATCGACTGGAACTAAGAAAGATTGGTCGGTTCTACTTCTACTCTTTTCTAAATGAAGATTATTAAAACGTTCGATGATATCAGGAATATTTGAACCTTCTACAGGCGTTCTTTTAACATCTAAACTGTAACCATCATTCGTCATGTTATAGAACCAAACATCTTGAGTTCCACCATTACCAGTCTTTTCAAAAATTAAGAACGAGGTTTTAACGCCTGCGCCTTTACTAGCTGAGCCCTTTTTAGATGAAGCTTGGAAGATACCCATTGGCATTGAAACAACACCAATAAGTCTTTGCTTATCGACTAATTCGCTTCTTAAAGTTTTAAATGCATTTGCTCCATTAGTTAAAACACCATCAGGAACGATAGTCATGCATCTACCACCTGGTTTTAGAAGCATATCCATTAAGGCAACAAATAATAATTCTGTCTTTTTAGTTTTTGTAATAGCTAAGATTTTGCCATTTGTTGCTGATTCAACAAGGCTACCACTAAAAGGTGGATTCGCTAAAACGAGGTCAAATTTACCTATATAATTCTTGGCGTTTTCGTTTTCTAATAATGAATCCATCGAGAAATTTGGATTTTTAATTCCATGAAGAACAGAGTTCATGTATCCAATACGAGCCATATTAGGGTCGTTATCACAACCAAAGAACATATCGTTATTAAATACATTTTGATTATGAACATTCATCATCTCGGTTTTTTGATGAGTTTGGATGTATTTTGCACTTTCAATAATAAAACCAGCAGTTCCCATTGCTGGGTCAATAATCTTTTCACCTAGCTTTGGTTTCATCATCTCCACTGCCATATCAATAATGTGACGTGGTGTTCTATACTGACCTGAAATACCACTACCACACATATACTCATAGACATCACCCATGAGGTCGGTCTTGGTAAAGTTAAGCTCATCATCAGAAAGTTTGTCGACTACTGATTGAAGCAATCTTTCTTTATCATCAAAACCAAAACTATATTTCTTAGCGTATAAACCAAATTTACCTATTGCTTTGTTATCTGGGTCTTTAATAAATGGGACAACATATTCTTTAATTCTTCTAGCCAAATCCAATGAATTAAGATTCTTAAAGTTCTTCCATCTTAAATCTGCATAAGGAATTCTAAACTTTAGTTGTTTAACACCATTTATCACTTCATAGTTTTCATATTCACCATCTTTAAAAACTAGTTCTTCTTGTCTTGGCTTAATGCCTAAAACTGACGCTTGAGCCTCAGTAGCGCTTTGTTTGTCATCAAGCATCTTAATAAACATCAAAGTAGTCAATTGGTTAACTATATCAGAGACTTGAGCCATGTTTTCGTTATAAAAATCTTGCCAAATCGCATCAATTTTGTTTTTCAAACTCCCAGTAATCATTATTCTTAAACCTCTATTTCTATGTTATTTTTCTCAAAAAGTTCTCTTAGTTTTCTCTTCACTCTCATAGTTGGTTCAAATTTTCCTGATTCCCATCTACTAACAGTGACCAGTTTAACACCTAAGAGTTCTGCAAATTCACTTTGAGTGAGTAGTAACTTTTTTCTTAGTTTTTTAATTGCAACTGCATACTTCATAGATTTCTCCTTACTCACATATTTATCACAATTTTATCATTTTTCTTTGCTATTCTCAACTTATAATAACAAGTAAATTTTTATACACGGAGGTTTTTTACTTATGACTATTTTTGAAAAACGTGAAATTTTAGAAAAAGCTAGTTCTTTCTTAGCAAAAGACGATTTAGAAAAGCTATCAAAAACTTTAGACGAAATCGATGGCATAAAATCAACACCTTCTAATTTAGAACTACTAGAACTTTTTAAAACTGCCAAATCAGTTGAGGGGTGTTCTACTAAGTCTATGAAATACTATGTGTATCTTATTAGTGACTTTTTAAACAAAACTCAAATACCAGTTAAAGAAATGACTACAGATGATATTCGAAGTTACTTAAATAACCATTCAGTTAATTCAACAGGCTCTAAGGTTTCTATGGATAATATCAGGAGAGTTCTTTCTTCTTTTTTTGCTTGGCTTGAGGAGGAAGATTATATTCGAAAGAATCCAGTTAAGCGAATTCACAAAATTAAATCTATTAAAACTATTAAAAAAGTCTTTAGTGACGAGAATATTGAGAACTTAAAAGATGCGTGTACATACTTAAGAAACAAAGTAATTATCGAACTTTTATCCTCTACTGGTATGAGAGTTGGTGAATTAGTAACAATAAATAAGTCGAGTGTAGATTTTGAAAACAAAGAATGCATTGTATTGGGGAAAGGTGGTAAACAAAGAAAGGTTTATTTTGATTCAAAAACAAAAATTCATTTACAAGCATATTTAGCTTCTAGAACAGATAATAATGAAGCATTATTTGTTTCCCTCTTCTACCCTTTCAATCGTCTTCAAATAAGTGGTGTTGAAATAATGCTAAGAAAGCTAGGCTCTGAGACGACTATTGATAATGTTCATCCTCATAGATTTAGAAGGACTTTAGCAACGAAAGCTATTGATAAGGGTATGCCAGTTGAACAGGTGCAAATTTTACTAGGACACACAAAAATAGACACTACTATGCATTATGCAATAGTAGATCAGACTAACGTTAAAAACTCTTATAGGCGATATATTGGATAGTTTAAATCACGATTTATCGGAGGTGTTTGCTATGGAATGTAAACCTTTAGGTAGTCTCGTCAAATTCGTTGGAGGATATTCTTTTAAGAGTGAAAAATATGTTCCTAGTGGTTTAAGAGTTATCAGAATCGCGAATGTACAGGATGGTATTTTAGAAGATAATGCACCTTGTTATTATCCCATTGAATATAAAGATATGATTGGTGACGCGCTTTTAAAAGAAGGTGACCTTTTAATGTCTTTAACTGGTAACGTTGGTAGAGTAGCGTTTATGACGGATGAATTTCTACCTGCAGGTTTAAATCAACGAGTCGAATGTCTTAGAACGGACGATGATATTATTAAAAAATATCTTTTCTATATGTTCAAATCCAAAACTTTTATTCAAGAGGCTCTAAAAAATGCTACTGGGGTGGCACAATTAAATATGTCTACTACTTGGCTTAAAGATTATATGGTCCCGATTAAAGGTTCTAATGAAATGAACTCATTAATAAAGACCCTAGATTCAATAGAATCAGCTATTTTATCCGAGAAAAATGCAATTTTAAAATATGATTCACTGATTAAATCACGATTTAATGAACTTCTTGATAAAAACCAAACACACGTAAGTAAAATTGGCGACCTTGTTGATAGAAATATAAAATCCGCTAAGAAAACCTATAATAGTGATCAAGAAATCAAGTATATCGACATTGGTTCAATTGATAATAAAAGTAATAAGATAGTTTCTTCGACAACATATCTTGTCAAAAATGCTCCGTCTAGAGCAAAACAATGTTTGAAACAAGGAGATGTTCTAGTTTCTACTGTTAGACCAAATTTAAAAAATATAGCCTTATTTGATGAAGCAAATACTGGATATGTTGGGACGTCTGGGTTCTGTGTTTTAAGAAGTCTAAATGTGAATAAATATTTCTTATTACACTCAGTGCTAACAGATGATTTTACAAAAGATATGGTTCAACTAACAACAGGCGCATCATATCCAGCAATTAGAGATGATGACATCTTAAATTATGAAATTATTGTCGTTGATATAAATAAGCAAAACGAATTTGGAAAAGTAGCCGAGCAAATAGATAAATTGAAATTTATCAATAAAAGATAAATTTGGATTGAAACCCTCTTACTTGCAAGATTTTTTCTCAAAAATGATAAAAAGTTTTTTGTGCGACAAAAAGTTTATTGTGCTATAAAAAGTTTTTAGTGCAAAACCACAAGCTAAAACTTCATTGTTAGGGAATAGGATGTTAAGTTGCTTATGCTCAACTTATGTTAAAAAACTGCTAAATTTTGCTAATTTTGGCTCAAAAAAAGGCTTGATTAGCCATTTCTAGCGTATCAAACCATTGCTTTCAATATGGCAATAAATACCAATTGTGATGCACTTGCGACCCTTGTTTCTTTTTGCAACCCCTTTGCTAATTTTGCGACCCCTACATAAGGTGTAAGTTATATCTATAGTTCTACCTATATTTCCCAAAGTACTCTTCTTCACCTGCTAGTCTTGCTTTTGCTGCTTCTCTTTTAGTTTTGAATCTACCAATAATATGAGCTTTTCTTTGAAAGATAATCTGAGCAACCCATAGTCCTCTATCTTTATCAAAGTGAACTCCTCGTACTCCAGAAGTATTATTTTTATTTAGTTTCCTATCTTTTTAAATGCCACACTTCATAGTTCCATCGACTAATCCGCGATCTAAAGTAGGAAGGGACGCCTTATTTTCATCATTCTTGCATCCACAAGAAACCGTAACTCCTGTAGTTAAGTACGTGGTCGGTACAAAACAGGTATTTCCACAGTTGCATTTGCACTCCCAATAATTCTTTTTGCTTTTTGTATAGGCAAATCCAATAACTGTTAGTCTTCCAAATTTCTGACCTGTTAAGTCAACGGTTCTTCTTTTTAAACATCCACAGGATTTAGTATGACCTAAGTGCAGTTTATTAATGGTAAGTTCTACAATATTTCCACAATCACATCTACATTTATAAATAGTTGTTGAGTGATATCTTTTATCAGTTTTCTCTATAACTACTAAACGGCCATATCTTTTACCGATTTCATTAGACATCTAAACCACTTCTTTCCTTATTTTTAAAAGCAACTCCAAAATGTGAATTAATAATTGTTCCGTGGTTTATATTTGAAACATCATGCTCATAGAGCTTTTGTGTCGTATAAGTTAATATGTCTCCTTTTTGCCAGGGAGTTTTCAAATATTTTTTTAGACTTAGCAAACATGGAGAGCATTCACTACCAACATTAACCAGGGCAAAACATAAGGATGGAGTTACAGGATAAAATGAAATCAACTCAAGAGATAATCCTGAATCAGCAAAGCCACTTATAGCAACCGGATAACAATCGCCTATTATGAAATCTACAGGTCCTCTTTTTTCAAAGAAAATAAAATATTTACCAAATATTCCAAAACAATCTCTCATCATAAAACTTTTGATTGGCTTATCTATCAAATCATTATTTACAACATCATCGAAAGAACGACATTTAACTAAAACACTTAAATTCCTCTTCCAAAGTTCTACAAAGTTGCCATCATTTTGGTATTCGCTATACATAGCTTTACTTTCATTGCTTAGATTATTAAATATATCAACTGCATTTTTAGATCTAAAGGCGAGCAATGCACAAAAAAATCTTAATGATGCTTCTTCTTTTAAAGTTAGTGATATTTCGTGTTTGTTTAAAATCTTAGTCTTAATTAAATATCCGATTTCCTGCTCATATTTTGCAAAATCTTTTTCTATTTGTGATGGGTTATTTTGATTAACAAAACTACTATTATAAAGTTGCTTTTCCATAAACACATCTCTCGTGTTCTTAACAGATACCGTTTTATCCTTTAATGAATAAAAGAAAAGATTATTAGAATCATCAAAACAAAAATTCCTTAGTATAAATTGTGGAATATAATGTTGACGTATTGGTTCATGTTTATTTCGCCTTTGCAACTTAATCACCTACCAATAAAATTATACCTTATTTCAAGTCCATAAAATAGACGCTAAAGCAAAAAAGCTCACTAAGCATAATATTAGTTAACTTAATCAAAATCAATGCAAATCTCTATTATTTATATCGTAATATCTATACCTACAATGAATTTAAAGGTTATAGTTCCATCTCTATTAACAATTGCTTTATCAAGAACGGTCATCCAAAGATTATCTTCCCAATCTGTTAGTATTTCCCCTGCTTCTTTAAAGGTTGCTAAATAAGAATTTAATTCTAAAAGTTTACCTTTTCTAATTTGCTTTTCATCATTTAATTCATCTAATTTATTTTTTGTCTTTTCATATCTTGCTTCGAGCTCTTTATATTTTTTAGCGTAATCATCTTGATTTTGAGAGTGTGAAGCATTTTCTCTTACTAGTTTTCTAGCTAACTCTCTAATAGCTTCAAGTTCACTTTCAGTTTCACTAATAGCATTATCAATTAGCGAGGTATCAGTTAAAGTCTTGATTACTTCATTTGCATCATTTATAACCTGCTCTTTATTAATCATTACTTGGTTGTAGGCTTTAATGAATTTGCTCTTAACTTCATCTTCAGTTATAAAAGGTGTTTGGCATTTATCATGGACATCAGAATATTTTTTGTTGCAACGATAGATTTCTTTTCGCCATGGTTTTGTCGAATGCCATATTTTCTTACCATAAAATCCACTGCAATCACCACATACTAATTTAGATGAGAACGAATTAACTGAAGAATAAGATGGTCCGATTTCCTTTCTTCTTTTTATTTCTGCTTGAACCATTTCCCACATATCTTTATCGATAATTGCTGGGTGGCTATTTTCAACAAAATATTGAGGTAGTTCACCTTGATTTTTGACAGCCTTATGCTCTAAAAAGTCCTTAATAAAGGTTTTTTGAAGGATAGCATCACCCTTATATTTTTCGTTTGTAAGAATCGAGGTGACAGTGTTTTTGGCCCATTAAGTCTTACCTCCAGGAACAAGAACATGCATTAAATTAAGCCTATTAGCAATTGCACTAGCTGTTTTCCCACATACCAAAAATTCTCTATAAATAAGTCTGACTATCACTGCTTGCTCTTTATCAATTGCAATCTTTTCGTTTTCCTTTTTATAGCCTAGAAAGGTCTTATAAGCAAAAGTTACCTTGCCTTCTTTCATTTGCCACCTTTTTCCCATTGTGACGTTTTGACTTATTGATCTTGATTCTTCTTGAGCGATTGATGACATAATGGCAAGTAAAAACTCCGCTTTATCATCAAAAGTCCATAGATTCTCTTTTTCAAAATAGACCTCTACCCCTTTTGCTTTTAACTTTCTTGTATAGTTAATAATATCTAAGGTGTTTCTAGCAAAACGAGATATGGATTTAGTTATGATTAAATCAATCTTTCCACCTAAAGCATCTTCTATCATTTGTTTAAATTGAGTTCTATTTTTTGTATTTGTGCCAGATATACCTTCATCGGCATAAAACTTGACTAATTCCCAGTCAGGTTTTGAATTAATGTAGTTTTCATAGTAATTGCATTGGGCCTCAAAAGATGTAAATTGCTCATCACTATCAGTTGAAACACCCGGCACACTAAAAAAAGCGGCCTTACTCGAATTTGAGCTAGGTCGCTTTTTCGTTTAATTAAATTTTTCAAATTCTAACGCTAAGTTTTCTATGTTGTCTTTTTGCCTGTATATATCGAATCCGTATTCTCTAGACAAGTTTAAGATTCTGTGAATATTCTTATCAGAGCACTTCTTTCCAACATAGATAGCAGCAATCTTTGGCGCAGGAAATTTAATATTAGCTTCACCAATTATTCGCCATTCTTTTTGAAAACTCCATTCACTAAATTTTGTTAAAAATAAATGTATATAATCCAAACCTCTATCGATTTGTGATATCTCCCCATTTGAAATTAAAGCAACAAAAGACTCTAAAAATGCACCAACAAGAATTTTAATGATATTTGTCTCCCTTTTGTTACCATACACTACCGGAAACGTGTTTAACTGAAAATCGATACTGCTATTAGACTCATATTCGATGCAATAGCCTTCGTAATTATGCGAGTACATCTCCCACATTACCTGACTTTTATTAGTCTCTGATAAAGAGCATATACCGATCTCTTTTCTTGCATTTAAGGCTTTCATTACTACACCTTCAAAAGATTTCAGGTTAGCTTCATTTTGCCACATTCCAGAAAGCAATGCGCCAAAAGTCTCAAGTGCAGCAACATCTTCTTGTTCCTCAGCGGCAATTGCAGTTATTCTTTTAATATCGAAATTATTATCTCTATCTAAGCATTTATGTAAAAGCTTTTTAAAATCATTCTTGCTTAATGATGAAGGAAAACCAGATACCATATTGGCAATCTCATCTATAACTGCTCTTTTTATTATGCCTTCTCTCTTGAAGATTGAATCGTACGAGAAATTTGCTGAACACTCAAATTGGTCATCGAGTTTTTCAGCTTGACACAAATATAAATATTTGTTGACAATCATATCTTCAGTAAAATCATCAAACGAGCGATACTTATAAAGCTTCTTTGGAAATCTTGTTAAATGCTCTTGACGACTATATGGTTCACCAAGTTCTTTGCTATACCCAGTGAGACTTAATTTAAGAGATAAAGCTTCTTTAATATACAATTTTGCATCTTTTTTATTCAAAAATGGTCACCTCCAATTGACTTATAGTTTTTTATAGTACTCTTCAATTTTCTTAGCCATCATCTTTCTTCTTTGAACTAAGAACTTATCTTGATAGTCATTGTAATTCCAATCTTTTACTCCTAATGGTATACAATTTTGTGTAAGATTTTTTTCGAGTTCGCTAGCTGTCATAGGATATCCAAACACATGTCCTGTACTTTCTGCAGATTCGAATGCATCTTTGAAATAAACATTTGGAGCCTTATCACCTACTGCTATGTTGATTGGTGTATCTAAATATGTGTAGTTTGCAACTTGGTTATAAATTGAACGGTTATTCAAGGCTTGCTGTTGCTGTAAGTAATGTTTTGGAAATATGTGATGCACATCACTCGCACCATATAAATCACGGACGGTTGATGTTGCAGAGAATAATCCTTTATCACCATTTACAATTTGAGCTGCAAAATAAGTCGATAAAGCTGGTGCTGATGAGTTTGGTGTCTCTAATCTTTGAGGGAGAGCAAATTCCCAAAATGCAGGTGATAAATCAGCGGCTTCTATTTCAGTCAAATACTTAACAACACCTTTTTCGTTGATATTTCTGATATCAGCGTCCATTCTAGTTTCAGGCGAACCAGAGTATCTTCCAGTTAAAATAGACATCACAAGCCACTTGGCTGTGTATCTCTTGATTTCTGTCTTCTCAACTTCACCACTAAGAACTAATTTTAAAAATACAACGTATGCAAAATCTAATGCGTTTTGTGAATTGATTAGTTTACTGCTAATGAATCCAGCACTTTTTACAGCTAACGCAAACTGCTCAAAGTAATATTGACGCATAAAATGCTTAATACCTTCTGTTAACTTGTTGAATGAATCTTCTACTATTTCTTCTTTATAGTCTCGAGTTTCAAAATCACGACCTGATAAAAGGCTTACTAAATCTTTTAATTTTCCTCTTGAAAACATATGAACGAAAGAAACTCTAAGCATATCTTCATATGAAGGATTATAAATTGAATCATTATCATCTCTTAACCACTTCATGCTTTGACCGAATTCTGATTCAACGAACTCTTTATCGTTCTTTTCAAGTGTATCATAGAAAACAGGATCTATTGAAATATGGCAGAAATGGTCTATTGCTTTTCTTAATACATTTCCACCATATTTTTCATCTGCTGCAATCTTACTCATTACAAAGTCTGCTTGACTTAATACTGCACCTTCTTTATTAATTCTAATGAATATATCAGTAACGGTATCAACATCTAAGTCGGATGCTAATTCAACTACGCCTATATCTTTTGTCCTAATATCAATTACGCGCTTTATCTTCTTGTTAAGCTCTTTTATATCCATGTCTGGATTTTCTTCACAATAGTTTGTTATGAATTCAAAATCATCAAAATTATCATCAAAGAAAATAGAGATATCATCAATCCATCTTTTACTCTTTATATGAGATTGGTCTTGAACTTCAAAAACGTTCTCTTCTTCCTTAGCAAATGGGTTATATGCGATTCTTATTGGTCTTTCTTTGTATTCTTTATTAAGAACTGTTCTGCCTAAAATAGCAGCTGTTAATGCAGTAACCCTTTGTTGACCATCAATTAAAATTCTTTGCCCTTTTGATATAGTTCCGTCTTTAAGTTTTAAATCATGACTTCTACTAACAATTAAATATCCAACTGGATATCCGTTATATAATGAATCAATTAGATTTCTTACCTGAACCGCCTTCCAAACGAATGGTCTTTGAATTTCTGGTATAACTACTTCTTTAGTTTTAATCCACGAAAGAATAGTATCAACAGAATGTTTTTCTATTTCGTATTTTTGATTTCCCATATACTAATCCTCTACATTCATTCCTGCTTCTAAAAACAGCTCATATAGTTTTTTCTTAATTTTAATTGTTGGTTCGAATTGACCCGTTTCCCATCTAGTAACTGTCGTCTTTCCAACACCAAGCAATTCCACAAATTCAATCTGAGTTAAAAATTTTCGTTCTCTATATTCTTTAATTTTTTGAGCGTAATTAATCACCTTAACTAATCTCCAGAATCTTTTGCTATATTTCTATCACAAAAGTCACACTTTTACAATCGAACAGACCTATCGTTTTTTATAGGATATCTAACACTGAAGCCTATAAAGAAATGTATGATCCGAAAAATAGTAAAGTGTCTACAAAATGTTGATTAGTGCATAGGTGTATCGTTTTTTAGTAAACGTAAATAAATAACACCCTTTCGAGAAAATTTTAATTTCCTAAAATTAC
>UQFQ01000027.1 GCA_900540395.1 uncultured Mollicutes bacterium
TATTTAAACCGCCGTATACGGAAGACCGTACGTACGGTGGTGTGAGAGGGAGCGGGAAAGGATTTCTTTTCACTCTCTACTCGATGTTTTTGAAGGTGCATTTTATATACTATATTGGTGTTCAATTTTCGACTTTAATTCAACGCCTTTTAGCAAATAATTTAAATCATCTTTGCTGATTTCTTTAGCTTCAATCATCGCTTCGATTTGTACCTTATAATATTTCATTTTGTTGATGAATAACCAACTTCCATATTCATCTTCATAGTAAATTTTTACTTGTTTTCGATCTCGAGAAACAAATATAAAAATTGAACCTAATATTTCAATTGGAGTAAAAGATAGCGCAAGTCTTTTTTGAATAGCGAAAATTCCAAAACGCATATCGACTTTGCTAGTATAAAGATAGCAATTTTTTACCTTATTTAAATCTATCATAGTATTGGCTCATTATTTCTAAAGCTTGTTGCAAAGAGGTTGTAATTTTTATTTTTGCAAATTCTATGACAACAACCGAATGATCGAATCTAGTAAAATGAGAATTTTTGTGATAAATTTCCTCATTTTTAAGTAATTTAAGTGTGGCATCATTATTTTCCAATATAACACCAGGCTTAGAAATTTCTTTTTTTAATTTTACAAATTCACCATCAATATTATCAAAAGCTCTTATCCAATCTCTTATTGTAGCGTAAGGAATATTTTCGTCTTTACTAAATTGTGAAATCGACTTGTTCGAACATTTAAACTTTTTGACCATTTCTAGTCTTTCATAATCAGATTTATATTTACTCATTTTAATCACCTCGATGTAATTTTAGGAAATTAAAATTTTCTCGAAAGGGTGTTATTTATTTACGTTTACTTATTAGCTAAGTTCTCACGGAAATATGAGTTAGTAATGACTAACCTTAGCTCAAATAAAAACAGCACTTTGGTGCTGATATTCGAGATTGGTTGCGGGGATAAGATTTGAACTTACGACCTCCGGGTTATGAGCCCGACGAGCTACCAGGCTGCTCTACCCCGCGATATATATAAACAAAGTTGTAATCAATGGCGGAGAAAGCGAGATTCGAACTCGCGCTAGGCTTGCACCTACTAATGGTTTTCAAGACCATCCTCTTCAACCACTTGAGTATTTCTCCACATGTGGTGGACTCTACAGGACTCGAACCTGTAACCGATCGGTTATGGGCCGATAGCTCTAACCATTGCGCTAAGAGTCCATAGACACTTATCTGTTTTAGTTTGGTAGCAGCGAGTGGACTCGAACCACCGACGCACCGGGTATGAGCCGATTGCTCTAACCAACTGAGCTACGCTGCCATAAATGGTGGATCCTAGGAGAATCGAACTCCTGACTTAAGCTTGCAAAGCTAACGTTATCCCATTTAACTAAGGACCCAAATTCTTGCTCACTTTTCGCGTGCTTTTAAATTTTATCATAACGAGAAACTAAAGCAAGTAGTTTTTTAAAAATTTTTTGTTCCTATGTAGTTTTTTAAAAATTTTTTGTTCCTAATGTGTCCATATTTACCGAGTACTATAAATACATAAAGATAACAATCCATAAACATGATTATTATCAGAGCGCCAAATTAAATAGTAGTCCTTAATTTACTAGCGATTAAAAATTAATGATTCACTCTAGAAAGTAATATCAATATCACATCACAATCTTTTAATATAGATAGGCGTTTACACTAAATATTAACTAGAAAAATCTGTATTATTTTTTTAAATATAATTTAGTTTTGCATATTTTTTAAACAAAATGAGCTTATTCATCCAAAGGAACTATAACTAAATCAGCACCTTCTTCACTTACATTAGTAAAGTATATTTCAATATCTAAACTATCTCCGCTATTTAAATTACCACTATTTCTATATGTAAATAATTTATATGTATCCATATCAAATGTATCACCAGTTTGAAAGAAATCACTAGAAGAATATGGACCAAATCTTCTTTGATAAGACCCTCCATTTGTATCAGAGGAAACTAATTCAATTTGTTCAAAAAGTTCTACTGTGTAATTTCTATCGTAAGAATATGTATTTGAAGCCGCTATTGTTACATAATGATCTGGAATACCATCAGCAAGACTTGAAGAATCATAATATACTTGTCTTCCACTTTGTACATTATCAATTAACCTTGCATCAACATGATATAGTTTAACTCCGCTTTCTTGAGGCGTTCTTCCATAATATGAATCATAAGCTGTGGTTGAATCTAACTCATTTAAACCATTTGGTGTATATAATTCTAGTACTAAATATTCATCAAAAACTGAACCCGAATAGTCGTTTGTAATAAAGATAGCTCCACCATTTTCTCTAGGATTTAAGTGAACTTTTGCAGGGATATTCTCTGAAGTATCAATAATTATTGGGTCAATCCAGCCTAAAGCAGTTTTGGTCCAGACGTTATGATCGCCAACATTACAATCCTGCATATCATATAATCCTAAAGGACTTCTTGTATTAGTGTAGTCATAATAATCATTTAATCCAAGTAAATGACCAGTCTCATGAATAAAGGTATGAGCATCAATTCTATCTTCTCCTTTTCGATACATAAAATCATAGCTTGCCCATCCATAAGTACATAGATTAGGCGATTCTATATCAGCTTCTGGATTTAAAAAATAAGTAACATATGCCCAAAATGAAGAAGCATAATCATAATAAGAAGGATCGGTTCCATAATCTGGTGCACTATAAATAAACCAGATTCCATCCATTAAGCCATCACTATCATAATCATACTTTGTAAAATCAAGTTCTGAATTGCTACTTTTCATACTTTCAAAAGCATCAGAAACAATAGTTTCTACACCAGTTCTTCTTTCTAGAACATCATCTGTTGAAACATCTAAAGAAACCACATCTGTAACGTCAAAATTAAAGTTTAAATTCCCAAAACTAGATTTTTCAAAATAACTCGTAACACTTTCCCAGTAATTAGTTTCTTCAGCTGTTCCATTAAAAGCGATTTCTAATTCACTTTTGATTCTTTCTTCTCCGTTTTCTACTCCATATGCATCATCGAAAGTTACATCAGAAAATTCAACCGGAACAACTAAAACATTAGCCGGATTTTCTCTTGATGCAGTAGATGGCAAAATATCTTGTCCGCCAGTTCCAACTAATTCTTTATAAGTAAGGTATTGGGTTGGATCTAAACTAGGGTCTGCAACCACTTCATCTAGCTCATCATCATTTACAGTAATAGGAATTATAACTTCTACGTTCGAACCACTTTGTAAAGATTTGATAATTAAGTTTGTTGAACCATTTTTCAAGGCAGTAACTTCATTAAGATTTTGATTTAAACTAGCAATCGTTGTATCTTCTATATAAATGTCTACTGACTTATCAGGCGCATTAATCGGGAGTACTGTATAAGTAAATTCTTTTGTTTGACCGATAAATACAAAATCTAGTCTGCTAACTGAAACATTAATTTCTTCAACTAGTGTTCTTCTTCTAGTTGTAACTTTAATTTCAGCGAAAATTCCTGGACGATCTTTTAAAGATACTCTAACCGTTGTTAATCCACTATATTGTTTAGCGGTTATTAAACCAGTTTCACTCACTGTTAAAGCATCTTCATTATTAACTGTATATACAACCTCTTGTTCAGTTGCACCACTAGGAGTAATTTCATATTCAATTTGATATGTTTCGCCCGCGTATAAAGTAATTGCATCATCCTTTAAAGTAATACCTGTTGCATGAACTTCGTCTTCGACTTGATTTTGATTGCCTTGACTATTTTCTGCCATAGTACCACAGGATGTAACCATTAATGATAAAACCGAAAAAACTAATAACTTTGTTTTACTTCTTCTCATTATCAAATTACCTCAAAACATTTTTAATTATAAATCAGTTTGATAAATTGAAAAGTGAAAAACAACAAGTGTTAATTATTTTTATTTTTGTTCTTTCTTGTGATTATTTATTCCTACTTAAAGCAAAGCAAAATTGCTAATTTGATGCTTTGGTTATTATTTCTTTTTCAAAACCTTGAGCTTTAAATGTTCAAGTTTAAAATACCTATAAGAGCTAGATATAAGTTTACTAAAAATATACTAATTTCATACTGAATTATTATTTTAATTAGAGTTTTGCAAGCTTTTTACAAAAAAATGAGTACTTTTATTTTTTAGGAACAATTATTAAATCTGCTCCTTCTTCACTAACATTTGAGAAATAAATCTCAATGTCAAGTCTCTCTCCACTATCCAAGACACCATAGTTATTATAAGTAAAAGCACGATAAGTATTCATATCAAATCTATCACCCGTTTGGAAAAGATCACTTGCTGAATATGGTCCAAATCTTTTTGTGTATGAACCTCCATTTGGATTAGAAGAAATTAATTCAATTTGTTCAAAAAGTTCAGCAGTATGATTCCTATCATGTGAGTATGTATTTGAAGCAGGAATCAAAAAAGTAGTATCTTCAGGAATTCCATTAGCTAAATTCTTTGCATCATAATAATATAAAGCATCATCGCCTACATAACATAATCGAGAATTAACATGGTAAAGTTTCACGCCACTTGTTTGAGGCATTTTTCCATAATATGGATTATAAGCCGTAGTTGAATCTAACTCATTTAATCCATTTGGTGTATATAACTCTAGTACTAAATATTCATCAAAAGCCGAACCAGAATAGTCATTTGTAATAAAAATGGCACCACCATTTTCTCTAGGATTTAAGTGAATTTTTGCAGGGATATTTTTAGAAGTATCGACAATTATTGGGTCAATCCGACCTAATGCTGTCTTTGTCCAAACATTATGATCGCCAACATTACAATCCTGCATATCATATAATCCTAAAGGACTTCTTGTGTTAGTGTAATCATAATAATCATTTAAACCTAATAAATGGCCAGTTTCATGGATGTAAGTATGTGCGTCAATTTTCCCATCGCCTTTGCCATACATAAAATCATAACTTGCCCAACCAAATGTACAAATATTTGGAGAAGTTACACTTGGAAAAAAGGTAGTAAAGCATGTTACAAAAGCCCAAAATGAATCATTGGCATCAGAAAATGGTGGATCGGTCCCATAGTCTGGAGCACTATATACAAACCATACTGCGTCCATTAAACCATCACTATCATAATCATATTTAGTAAAGTCATAGTCTGGATTACTTGACTTCATTGTATAAAAGGCTTCATTAACTGCGCCACCAACATTTTTAGTCCCGTTTAATATGTCGTCTGTTGAGAAACTCAAAGTAACTACATCAGTTATATCAAAATTCAAATTCAAGTTACCGAAACTGGATTTTTCAAAATAACTTGAAACACTTTCCCAATAATTTGTTTCTTCTGGAGTTCCATTAAAAGCAATCTCTAATTCGTTTTTAATTACTTCTTCGCCATTTTCGACTCCATATACACCATCAAAAGTAATATCTCTAAACTCAACAGGGACAACTAATACATTAGCTGGATTATCTTTAGTTGCAGTTGAAGTTAAAATGTCTTGATTAGTTGTTCCAACTAATTCTTTATAAGTAAGATATTGAGTTGGGTCTAAGCTTGGATCGGCAACTACTTCTTCTAAAGATTCATCGTTAACGTCTATAGCTATTTTTGCTTCAACAGTCACTCCTCCTTGTAAAGAAGCAATAACAAGATTAGTTGAACCATTTTTTAAAGCCGTAACTTCATTCTGTGCTTGATTTAGACTAGCAATTGTTGGATCTTCAATATAAATCTCTACCGATTTATCTGTAGCATTAATTGGCAAAACAGTATAGGCGAAGGATTTTGTTTCACCAGCGTAAATAAAATCTAAACGACTTGTAGAAACTAAAATTTTATTAACTAGAATTCTTGCTTTACTTGTTACTTTCATCTCGGAATAAATATCTGGAAAGTCTTTTAAAGCAACACGAACCATAGTAGAACCATCAAAATCATTAGCCGTAACTAGACCGGTTTCACTAGCTGTGCAAACTCTTTCATCAGCAACAGAATAAACAACTTCTCCTGAGGCATTACTTGGAGTAAAACCATATTCGATTTGATAAGTTTCACCAGCCATTAAACTAACTGAAGTATTTTTAAGTGTAATAGCATTTGCTCTAACTTTACTATTTACAGTAAATTCTTTAAAAATGCCAGGACGGTCTTTTAAAGCAACGCGAACCTTTGTGGAACCTTCATTATTTTTAGCAGTTACGAGTCCAGTAGAACTAACAGTACAAATTGATTCATCAGCAACAATATATTTAACAGATTTTTCAACAGCATTACTTGGATTAATCTCATATTCAATTTGATATGTTTGACCACCATATAAAGTAACAGACTCATCTTTTAAACTGATGCTTGTTGCATGAATATTATCTTCTATTTGACTATTGTTTCCTCCATTACCATTTCCGCCATTATTTGAGGAAAATCCTCCACATGAAGTTAACAATATTGTTAAAAATGATAATGCTAATAATTTAGTTCTTTTGCCCCTCATATCCAGCTCCTAATATTAGATAAATTATAGATTTACTTTGCCAATTTAAAAAGTCTTTAGCCACTTTGCTAAAAGTATCACTAAAGACTTTAAAGGTAAAAATTATTAAATATTATTTAAGTAGTTATCTAAAACACTTATTGAACTTGAGCCGATTTCCTTGAGTGAACTGCCTATGAGCGTCATGTTACCGCTAGAATTATAAGCATATACATTCATTGTGACATCATCTTCTTCATAATTTAAGGTCAAAGCAAAAGGAGTATAGTTTCCACTTACTTTAATAAAATTATAAAATTCATTAAAACAAGAGGTGTCAAACATGGTATAACCTCCATAATAAGTTGTGTAATAAAACTTCGATAAATTGCTTTCTTCAATAGCATCATAATTGAGTAAATTATATTCGCTTTCTTCAATTGAAGCATAATCACTAACCTCATCACCTAAAGTTACAACATTATTTTGAAGTCTAAATTCAAATAATCCATCATTAGTTTCAATAATTCCATTTCCTGAAGTATCGCCGCTTTCTCCAAAGAAAACATATCTATCAGTTACAACATAGTTATCACCTTTACTAGTTAAATCAATCGTATAATTTAAAGGTTTAAGTAAAGATAAATAAGAAGATAGTGCTGAATCAACAGTTGTAGAAACCACTGAGTTTCTATCCAAAAAGTCTTCTATTAAAGGCTCATATGTTGAATTTACATTAAATATGGAGCCAACAAAATTAAGAGCAACGCCACTACTTAAACGAGCTTTTAAAGTATAACTTATTGCTCCGTCTTTATAGGAAAGATATAAAGCATTCCCAGTTCCGTTTAAGTTAAATGTTCCACTCATGAATAAATCTAAAGTTTTGCTATCAGTAATAAAATAAGCATCACCAATTACTTCTGCGCTATTTAAAACACTTGTATCAAAATCAACTAAACCAGTGATTCCACAATATGTTTCAAAGACTTCTCCTAAATCAGTTGAAACTTCATTATTTAAAGTAAAATACCCATTACGAGTAACAACTCCTGTTCTAACTCCAGAATCATCGGTGGAATATTCATACTTAAATACACCGGTATCATCTTTAGCAAAATAGTATTCGCTAAATTCATTGATAACATAATTTGGATTAAATATTGTATCGCCACTTATTGCATTTACACCATTCATCTCAGCATCAAAAGTAATTTCATAATCATTGCTAAGTTTGATAGCGTTAAATACATCACTTATTGCGCCAAGTTCGCCTTCATTAACTGTAATTGTAAAGCTTGTATCGATTAATTCTTCGTTTTCATAAGTGCCAACATTAACTGTAAATTCGCCTGCTTCAGTTAATACTTCACCATTTTCTAATGAGTAATATAGTTGATCTGGATTTAATTCAAAGCCTGCAATTAAATTATTGTCTACATCATATTCATTTAAAGTTACATAGATTTGAGAATAGTAAAAATAATCGCCAACATCATAAATCAATTTGCTGGTATCGTAAATTTCAAGTTCATAATGAGAATTTGAAGAAGAGTTAACTACATTAACTAAAATTGTTTTGTAGTTATCATTAAATCCTTCATAAAAAATTCTTACTCGGTCAACGCCTTCATTAATTCCAGTGATTGAAATTTTTCCATCACTTAAAGAAACACTAACTAAAGAATTTTCTGAAGCATAAGTTAAAGAAGAGATATTCTCACCACTAACATCAATTTCAACACTTTTATTTACTTTTACTTCAACAAAACTACTAGATAAAGTAACTCCAAAAATAGATGAAGCATCTATAGTTGGAGTAGCACAACCTACTAGCGCTACTCCACTAAATAATATAAATGAAGAAAATAATATGATTTTTGCAGGCTTTTTCATAAATTTAGGCTCCTACTACGCCAACTGCATCACTTGTTTGCTCATATAAAACATCAAATGAACTAGCAGTTGTATTATTAAATGTGATTGCATTCCATTCTTCTTCAGTACCTTCATAATAAATGACAAGGTTGTTATCAAGTTGGAATGCATATTGCTCAATTAAGGTAACTGTTTTTGGAACAAAGACTTGAGCAAATTTAGTTCTACACCATCCAAAAGCACCATAACCAAGAGTAGTTACTCCGCTAGCAATCTTTGCCCAAACCATACTTTCATTACTTCTAAAAGCCGTTCTACTAATTGTTCCTCCAAGCGTTGATTGAATATCTAATGAAGTGATACCTAAATAAGCTAATCCGCTTTCACCAAGATAAGTTACTGATTCTGGGACGACAAGATCACCAGTAATGTTTTCACATTCTTCAAAAGCATAGTCACCAATATAGGTAACACCAGTTAAATCAATGCTTGTAATATTGGTATTTCCTTGGAAAACATAATTCCCAATTCTTGTAATACCAAGTTCAGCAAAATTTAAAGTTGCTGGTATCACTGTTTCATCATATACCATTGAAATGGTTGCTCCACCATCTGATAAAAGCATTCCATTAGAACGACTGTGTTTAGTATCAGTTTCACTAATTACAATTCCATCATTACTAATAGCTGGAGTATTTAAGAAGCAATCTTCACCAAAATTAGATGTATTTTCTCCAAGTGTAATTGTTGCTAAGGAGGTGCATCCTGAGAAGCAACGATCGCCAAGAGTAACAACTGAATCAGGAATTGTAAATTCAATTAACCCAGTGCAACTCATAAAACAAGCCATTGGGAATTCTTCTACACTTCCGCTAAATTCAACACTAGTAAGTAAAGGACAGCTACTAAACCAACCGCTAGCATCTTCTTTTGTCTCTATATCGCCTTCAACAACTACTTTTGTTAAATAAGGCATACTTGAAGCAAAACTACTTCCAAGTTCAGTAACACTAGCAGGAATTGTAAGTTCAGTAATGTTTGACATGAAGAAAGCATTGTCACCAATTCTTTTAACTGTTGAAGGAATCTCTATTGTTTCTAAAGCTTTAACTTGATTAAAACATTCATCTGGAATTTCAGTTATACCTTCATCAAATGTAACTTTTTTAAGAGCTGTACAACGATAGAACATTCTTGTGCCGAGATTGAAAACAGACCCTGCTATTTCAACTTCTTCGACATATTCATTTTCAGCAAATGCTTCATTGTCAATTGTGTCAATTCCATCAGGAATAATAACTTTTTTAACAGTAGTATTACCTTCTAAAAATCTAGAGCCAACTGAATTAACTAAACCACCATTAAAGGATAGAGGAATAGTTATAGTTTCTTCGCTACCAGCATAGCCGACCATTTTATAAAAGCCATTACTTCCTTCGAAGAAATAATCGCCAAAATCACTTTCGGCATAAACAGCAGTAATAACTGTATCTTCTTGAATTTTTGTTAAATCTTTGTCCCAACCAGAGAAGGTATACATGATAGAAGCTGTATTCATACGGGATGGGTTAGTCCCTTTATACGTTGCATCTTCTCCAGCAGTTACTACTTGTTGATATAAAAGTGTTCCATCATAATCAACAAAAGAAACAACAAACTTTTCATCAAAATCATTAACAACTGTAATCTCAACTTCTGCCGTTTGAGTTAAGTTGTAAACGTTTGTTACTTTAATTTTGACTGTTCCAGCACTAATTCCAGTTACTTTTCCAACTTCATTGACGGTTGCAATTGCTTTGTCTGAAGTTTCAAATATAAATTCCGAATCACTTAAATTAGTTGAAGTTGCAATCACTTGAGTTGTTGCACCAACTTCAATTGTGCTATCTAAAGCAGATAATGTTAAACTTCCTGATTGAGAAGTAGAAACATCCGTAGCTTTAGAAAGTAAACTGCTGTTATTTTGACCACAACCTGTTGTTAAAAATACTAATGAGAGAACAAATAAAGTTCCTTTAAATAATTTTCTTTTCATAACGTCTTGTCCTCCTATTCAGTAACTGTAGTAGTTTCCATCTCATAGTTATAATTGATGGTAACTTCTCCGGTTTCAAGATAAGTCTCAAAACCACTATTATTAAAATCAACTTCAGCAAAAGCAGTTTCACTACCTCTAAAGTTTATAACGCTTGGTCTAACATTATTTAAAGCGCTAGAGCCAAATTTAATTGACCAACCTTCACTTTCAACTTCTTCATCGGTTAAACCTGGTCCAAAAGTTAAAGTTTCTATTGCTGTATCGTTTGCAAAAGCACTAGCTCCGATTGCACTTGTACCTTTTAATGCCGTTGATAAAACGACTGTTTTTAATGAATCGCAATTTGTAAAAGCACTGGCATTAATTTTAGTTACAGTATTAGGAAGAACAAGTTCTTCAATACCACTACCATTAAAAGCATTTGAGCCAATTGTAGTAATTCCCTCGCTAAACTCAACTGTTTTTAAATTTTCCGTATTTCTAAATGAGTAGTTTCCAATAGAAGAAACACTACCAGGAAGATTGACATTTTCTAGTGCGGTACAGCCATCAAAGACATAAGTTCCTAAAGTCTTTAATTTACTATTAGTTCCAAATGTAACGGTTCTTAAATTTGTACAATACACAAAAGCATAATTACCAATACTTGTAACCGAATCAGGAATTGTTACTTCTTCAAGTCCAGTACAAGAAGAGAATGCTCTTATTCCAATAGTTTCAAGAGAAGCAGGTAAATCAAATTTTAATAGTGAACAGTTATAGAATGCATAGGTTCCAATTTCTTTAACGCTATCAGGCATATTAAGACTGATTAAGTTACTGCATCCATAAAATGCATAATTTCCAATTACTTCTAAAGTCGATGGAAGAGTTACCATAATAAGCTCTTCTAAATCTCTAAATAAATCGCCAGGAAGTTCAGTGATTTCTCTGTTAATCGTAACTATTTTTAAATTATCACAACCATCAAACATTGATCCAGACATTTCTAATGGCTCTGTACCACTTTCAAAGATTACTTCTTGAACTTCACTTGTCCAGAATGTTTCTGGTTTTATTGTTGTAACGTTACCTGGAATAGTAACAACTCTGAAAGATGACCCATAGAATGCATTATCCATAATGGTTGTGCAGGTATCTAAAATGGTATATTCTCCTGAAATTGCTGGAGCAACTGAATATAATACAGTCCCATTTGCTCCATAAAGAACATGGTTTTTATCAACTGAGAAATTTGGTGCATCTTCAGCAATACTAATGGTAGTTAAATTTGTACAACCCAAGAATAAAGTTTGCGCAGTATATGTGCTACCTCTCCCTACTTCTATGGTTTCTAAGTTTCTTGGAAGAGCGATTGTTGATAGTGTTGAACAATGGCAAAATACACTAGTACCTAAAGAGACAATTGTATCTGGTAAAACAATATCAAGCATCGCTTTGTTGTGTTGGAAAGCAAAGGCTCCAATTGAAATTAATCCTTCATTAAAGTCAAAGTTTAATGTTCTACAATTAGCAAAAGCACAATCACCTAAGGTAATAACATTTTCATGCCCTCTAACAAGAGGAAGTCTTGAACAATTATAGAAACAATAGGCAGGAATTTCAGTAATTGCACTACCCAAAGTAATTGTTGATTCTAGCATTGAACATCCATAGAAAGAATATTCACCAAGTTTAGCTAATCCTTCAGGGATATTTATAGTTCTTAAAGCTGAGCAGTTATAAAAAGCATTTTCACAAATTTCAACAATAGTTTCAGGTAAAGTAACGTTTACAAGAGTTGAATTTCCACTAAAAGCGTCTTCACCAATAGAAACAACCTTTCTAAAACTATAAGTCGAAGGAATTTCAAGATCAGTTGCGCTTCCTGAATAGCCAACAACTTTATATCCGCCATTAACTAAATCAAGTTCAAAGGCTAAAGTTGTAAATGGAATTGTTTCATAAACTGCTTGATAAGTTGTATCGCTAGTAATAGGTCCAATATCCTTATCCCAGCCAACAAAAGCGTAAGAATTTTGAGTATCGCTTACTCTTTGAGGATTAGTTACTGCATAAGTTGGTGTTCCACCATTTTCTACTACATCTTCATATAAAACAGTGCCATCGTAGTCTACAAAAGTTGCCTTAACATATTCAGGAGCAACTTCACTTTCATCGATTCTAATATCGATATCTACTTTAGCTTGAGAGATATAATCTACTCCGCTAATTTGACAAACTATTGTTGCTTGACCAGTAGCTAATGCTGTGACTACACCATTGGCATCAACACTTGCAACATCTGGATCCTTTGAAATATAAGTAACATCATGTTTGCCACCATCATCAAAATGAGGTGTTAAAGTTAATGTCTCACCAACTTTTAAATCTTTTGCCTCACTTAAAACAACATTTACAACATTGCTTGTTGTTTCATCAGTGACTACAGGAGTGTCTTCTCCACAACTAGCTCCAACTAAACCAAAAGTTAAAAAGCCAGTAAGAGCTAAAACTTTTAATACTTTTCTTTTCATACTATTCACCCCCAATTAGACTAAAGAAGCAAGGAATTCCACAACAGCTTCGCTTTGAGATAATCCAAAGTTAGATAAAGTTATGCCTATACAACCATTTGTTGAAGTCATAAAAGCATTTACGTAAGAAATTAAATATATTTCTGGCAAAAAATCAGTGCTTGCAGATGTATATGCAAGTCCAAATCCCATTGGTATATAGCCAGTACTTTCAAAACTTAAACCTAGGAATTCAAAGAATTCATCTGGGACATCATCGCCATAAGCGATATACATATTCCCGCCAAATTCTTCTATATAGCGATATTCATAAAGATCTAAAGTATCAAAGGCAGATAAGTAATTTGGGTATCCAACTTTTTCATAATATGCATCATATCCATTTGCATATATTTTTTTGGAGACACTTTCAGCGTCGACTTTCCCATCTTTAATAGCAAAAGTGTAATAACCTTTATCAGCTTCCCTGAAATAACAACCATTATCATTAATTTCAGTTCCAGCAACTTCTAAAGCTGCAGCAATATATTCATCTGTATAATCAATGACCATATAATCAGGCGTATAAATTGCCTGGCCAATATCAACTGTTTCAGTTGTTGAAATTCTTGCAGTTCCTAAATCTCTTGTATAATTAGCGCCTTCAATAAGGCCAATCATAGTTTCTAAATCTTCATCAACTAAAATGTCTTCGCCACTAGTTGCTAAATAATCTTCGATATATGGAACATTCGCTGTACCAACATTTGCATAAACTTCTTCAATTGTGCCCATAATTCCGCAATCAAGAGTAATTGTTAAAGTTTCTCCATCACATCTTGCAGTTACAGATTCAAGATTTGAATAAATGCCACTAGATTCAACATTTGTATTACTGATTATGCCGCTAATTAACTCACTGTCTGTGATTAAAAAATAATCATCAGTTTTTCTTCTTGGAACTAAATCAGGATCTAAATCATTAAACATACTTGTTCCGATGACATCAGTATATGTAGTTGAATCATGTGAATAGTAGCAAGCAGGTTCAACAACTTCATCACGGAGATAAAATTTCATAACCCCTTTTGAAGTATTTGTGTAACCATAATCTTGACCTTCGATAACTACATCATCAGCCAAAGCTTGATAGTAATAATTTGTTTCACCATAGATATAGGTGTAACTGACTTTACTAGCAATGGTGTCTCCACCATAATCGATTTGCCCATTTACTGTAACGGTATAATCATAAATGGATGAAGTTGACAATTTAGAAACAAAATCATAGAGAGTCAAATCTTCTTGTGCCGCTTCAACAGTAATTTGATAGCTTACACTTGCTGCGCCTTCACAAGAGACATAAACATCAAAAGTACCCCTTGTATTTAATATTGTTCCTTCTTTAGGATTTGTAGTAAAATCTGTGATTTCTGCACCGTTTTTGGTTACAACAAGCCCTTCATAAGTAAAGGCTTCCCCTTGAGAAAACACAGTTTTAACATTAGTTGTGTCAATGGCTAAAGTAGAAATTTCTTCGCCCGCATTAGTGTCTCCATAAACAAAAACATCAACAGAAGAAGAAACTGTAAAATCAGTAGAATCATAAACGGTAATTTTTGCTTTGCCTTCTGCTTGACCAACTACGAGACCAGTTTGATCAACTGTGGCAATACTTTCATCATCGCTGACCCATAAATACGTTGCTCCTTCGACAGGTCCACTTGCCGTTAAGCTTGTAGATTCGCCGACTTTGACACTTAAATTTCCACTAATTGTAATCGCTGTTTCATCTTCAACTTGTGGCACTTCAGTTCCACAAGATGCAAGCAGCATACCACTAGAAAAAATTAAAAGGCCAGATAGTGTTAATACGCCAATTTTCTTAATCTTTCCCATAAGAATCCCTCCTTGTATCAAATATTGAAATATTCTTCAATGGCTGCGATATGAACCTGACCGATATTTTCTAGGTTCTGTACATAACCATAAAATTCTGAATTTAATAAAAGTAATGTAATTGATGAAACTGTATTTCCTGCCATTTCAAGTTGAAAAGCTCCAAAGATATAGCCATTACTTTCAGCTGTGACTCGGTTATCTCCACTGCTTCCAACAAAATGATCTAAATACATTTCGCTAACATCTGCATTTTTAGACATATATATGCCTGTTGTTCCAATCTCTTCAAAAGTAGCTAATAAGGTATTATCACTAAATAATTTCTTAAAGGCTGTTGAGATATAGGAACTAATAAAATCAGTAAACATATCAGAGTATTTAATTGTTGATGTATCTTGATAAATTGGAGTAACTTCTTCATCACGAATAGAGCTTACAATTAAATCTGAGTCTTCATTAGCTCTAAAATTATAAATTCCATCTCCTTCAAAATTATTTTCGCTATCTTTTACAGCCACATAACCTTGTGAATATAAGCCAGCTAAGATTGCCAAAGGATTTGTGTAATTCACATAATAGTATTTATCGTGGAAGTAGGTTGTTCCTAAAGTTGATGTGATTGAATAGTTATTTCCTTGAATTGAATCTTTAAACAATGAGGCTTCACTACTTATGTCACTATCTATTTCAAAATCCTGATTAGCAACAGCTTTAAGCACTCTTTCATCATCGACATTAGTGCCATGTTCTATTGTCTTAATTGAAATCTCTCCATATCCATTAACATGAACTTTAATTTCTATAGTTAATCCATCGGCAATTAATTCATAGTAATCCACAAATCTAAATAAACTTGTCGAAGTATCTGAAATTTTAAAAGCTGTTTGTACAATTGGATAAGAACTTAAGGAAGTTTGATAGTTGTCACTTCCTTCTTCTGGATTAACTGCTTCATAGTAATATCCACTGTCATCACTCATACTAATTTGTGGAAAATCTTTAATAGCAAATTCTTTAAATGAAGATATATCACTATATTCTAGATAGTCCCAATATGAAGTAACTCTATCTTTGATAAGTTGTTCTAATACTACATTGTCGTTTTCAATAACATAAGATATAACATCTCTATTTTTGTCAAGTAAAACTCCACTTTCTAGGGCTATCGCAAGAAAGTAGAAAATTTTAAAAACACACAGTTTTGAGAG
>UQFQ01000028.1 GCA_900540395.1 uncultured Mollicutes bacterium
AATTTAGATACATATCAATATTTAAATTTCTTATTAGAAAATATCAAAAATAAAGGGATTAGCATTGAATCATTGTTGCCTTATTCAAATGAAATGAGAAAGAAATTTTCCAATAAACTATGTGAGAGTTGAAGTAGACAAAATAACGAACTTTTACGAACTTTAACGATTAAACCCTATGTAGAGGGTCCTAAATTTTGCCCATTTGTAAAATATTTACGTTTACGCTAATAAAGAAAACCACTAGCATTTTTTCGGAATGTATTCCAAAAAAATTACAAATTTAATGAGTTTTTGGAATTAATTCCGAAAACTTGACCAAAAGTAGCAAACAATATATACTGAAAAAGAGGAAAAGATAATGTATATAATTCGAGAAAAATATTTAAAAAAGCTATTTGAACTCAAAGACTCGGACTTAATTAAGGTTGTTACTGGTGTTAGAAGATGTGGTAAATCTACTTTGTTTGTACAGTTTCAAGATTATTTAATAAAAAGAGGAATTTTGAAAGAGCAAATAATTTATATAAATTTTGAAGACTATGACAACGAAAAATATTTAGAGCCTAAAGCGCTATATGAATATATCAAAAACCTTATTAAACCTGGCAGGAAAAATTATATATTTTTAGATGAAATACAAAACGTAAAAGATTTTCAAAAAGTTGTTGATAGTCTTTATATTAAGAAAGAAGTTGATCTTTATATTACGGGTTCTAACGCTTATTTTCTTTCAAGCGATTTAGCTACTCTTCTATCTGGTAGATATATTGAAATTAAAATGCTTCCTTTATCGTTTAAGGAATATGTATTAAATAGTGGAAGTAAAGATAACTTAGAAACAAAATATCGTGATTATATTTTAAACGGTTCTTTCCCTTATACATTAGAATTAAAAAACAACGAAAGAGTTGTAAAAGATTATCTTGAAGGTTTACTAAACACTATTGTTATCAAAGATATTATCCAAAGAAATAACTTTAACGATGTGATTCTTTTTCAAAGTGTTTTGAAGTATCTTTTTGATAATATTGGTAATTTAGTCTCTTCAAAGAAAATCGCCGATAGTTTAACTTCAAATGGAAGAAAGGTTGATTCCAAAACCATTGAAAGATATTTAAACGCGCTTATCGAAAGTTTTGTAATTTATCGTGCAAGTAGATTTAATATTAAAGGCAAAGAATACTTAAAATCTTTAGAAAAGTATTATGTTGTTGATATTGGCTTACGCCATGCTTTATTAGGACAATCCAATATTGATGTGGGGCATATGTTAGAAAACATTGTTTATTTAGAGCTTATTAGAAGAGGCTATGATGTTTATGTTGGAAAATATAATGATTTAGAAATAGATTTTGTAGCTAAAGATGACAAGAATATTTCTTATTTTCAAGTGGCAGCAACAGTAAGAGATGAGAATGTTTTAAAAAGAGAGTTAACTCCTTTAAGAAGCATTAAAGATCAATACCCTAAATATTTATTAACACTTGATAATGATCCAGATACTGACTTTAATGGTATACAAAAATTGAATGTTTTAGAGTGGTTGATTAATTAAACTTTGTTTTAAAGTTTAATTTTATCCCTTAATAATAAATGAGATAATTAAAACATGAAAATTAATTGGAAAAGCAGAATTAAAGACATAATTCTTTATCGTGGTGAAGATTACTATCTAGATGGAAAAGTCAAAGATATAGAGCGAGATGGTGATGTTTACTCAGCTCACGTTGAAGGCACTGAAACATATGAAACAAGTGTTGAAGTTAAAAATGGAGAACTATTATTTTGGTCATGCGATTGTCCTTATGATCGAGGGATTTGTAAGCATGTTGCTGCTTTACTTTTTGCTATAGAAAATGAATTTGAAGATGATAAAAACTCTTCAAATAAACAAAAAACCTTGCAAAATGCAGGTGAAAGTAATGAAAAATCCATAAAATATATACAAACTTCGCTGAATAAGTTAAGCCATGAAGCTTTATTAGAATTTACTAATAAGTTTATTGAATTACATCCATTAGATAAGGTTTATAAAATGGAAAGTTTTATTAGAGACTCTTTAGGTGAGAGAGCTTCCCTTGATGAAGAAACGTATTCTTATTATCTTTCTTATTTAGATGAACTTGTGGAAGGCGATTTATATATTGAACTTGAAGATGATGAAGATAGTTATTATACTTCCTCATACATATCAGATGATCATGGTATAACAAAGGAACTTAAAAATATTATTTTGTTTACAGAGAAACTTTTCGACAATTCCTTTTTTAAGGAAGCTCAAACATTGATATTTAAACTTCTAACAATTGAAGTAAGTCAAGTTTACGAATATGGAGACTCTAATTCTGAACATATTTCGGCAATCGTTGATAGTTTTAATGCAGAGAAATTTTTTAAAATGTATTTAAAATGTTATGAAGAAACAAAAACAGATTCTATTAAAGAACTAGCTGAAGTTTTATCTGAGTCGATTGCTTATTTTGAGGATGAAAAAATTCTTTCTAGTATGCCCGACATTAAAGAAGTCATAAATTATATTATCTTTGATTTGGATAATGGCGAAAAAATTAAGTGGTATTTTAGATTTTTTGCTCCTGTCTTCCATGAAGATTACGCTTTTTTCAAGAGTTTACTTATTAAAGAAATCTCAATGGATAAAGACGATTTGCTGATAACTTGTTTTGATAAATTCTTAGAGAGTTTTGATAAAAATGAATTAATAGATGTTGTAGAATACTTCAAAGATATTCTTAGTAGTTATCCAAAATATGAAGGAAGTATATACCTTAAAATCTATTTACTTTATAAAAACTTCGGTTTTGATTATAGTTATTATCTTTTTAAAAGCTTTGAATTTGAGCCAAGTTTTAGCAAGTTTCTAACTATTTATGAAGATGACAAGACGCTTCCTCAATATAGAAAGGAAATAGAAGAAGTTTCTCTTTCTTTAAATAACGACATCGTTGAATTTTTATTTGATAGGTCTAGTTTCACTGATTTAGTTAATAAAATTGATGGATTAGATAGCTATGAAAAATACGATTATTTTAAATTTCTCTCAATTGCTTTACTTAGGAATGTAGATGTTACGGAACTAATTAAATACCCAGAGATTAATAGCTTTATGCGATCTTTAGTAAAAGATGATTTTAGCAAAGAGGATTACTTAATAGATTTTACTAATTTAATAAATAATTTTAATTCTTATACAACAATTGATGAGTATTTAACTAATGAAGAGGTATATTCTGCTTTAGCTGATGTAGTAGAAGAGAGCATCGTTTCTTGCTTTAATGGCGACCGTTTACTTCGTGGAACGTGGCCTAAAGTTTTAAGAATTATGGATTCACTAGCTCTACTTTTAAAACTAAACTCTCGCGATTTATGGCTTAAGTATAGGTTAATTTATAAAAGGTTTAAGGAGTTTAGGTAGGAATAATGTTTAAGAAATTTCTTGAATAAATTGTAGTTAGTGATTCGTTAAAATTTTTAAGAATGATATCAAAATATAGTCGTTTCAGCTTGATTGCCATCAAACAATTTAATTAATATCGTTTTAATTATAATGATAATTTTATGTTAAAATATTCCCGTTAAAGGGCTATTTATGGACAAGTTAGAAGAATTAAATAAAGAGATTAAAAATTTTGTTGATGAAAGAGACTGGAATCAATTTCATTCACCAGCTAATCTATCAAAATCAATTTCTATTGAAGCTAATGAACTTTTAGAGTGCTTTCAATGGGACGAAACAAACTATAATTTAGATGATGTTAAAGAAGAACTTGCTGATGTAATTAATTATTGTATTCAAATGGCACAAGTTTTAAATCTTGACATTTATCAAATAGTAATGGATAAACTTGAAAAAACCAAAAAGAAATACCCGGTTGATAAATGTAAATCTATTTCTACTAAATACGATAAATTATGATTGTTTACCAAGGTTTAATAAAAGATTTTCATCAAGATGTAATTAATGGTATTATCGCTGATCGCATTGAAGATGGTTTTAAAAAGCATGGATATTCTCACAATAACCCTGCAGAACATCGTGCTTTTGTTAATTCTTTGCCTCAGCTTGATGGAGTTTTTGATAGTTCTTTTGGGGTAAATCAAGATTTAACTGTTGCTATAGAATTTCAGATTCCTTTAACTGCAAAAAGAATAGATTTTATTATTTGTGGGAAAGATGAAAATGATAATAAAAATGGAGTTATTATTGAACTAAAGCAATGGGAAGATATAAAACTTACTAATAAGAAGGATGTTGTTATAACTTATGTTGCTAAAGCATATCGAGAGGAACCTCATCCATCATATCAAGCTTATAGTTATGCTAAGACAATAGAAAACTTCAATGAAACAGTGCAAAAGAACAATATAAGTCTTTATCCTTGTGCATTTTTACATAACTTTAAAGAATCAAATCGAGAAAAGATTGAAAATGATAGATATAAAGAAATCATTGAAGAAGCTCCAATTTTTCTTCAAAGAGATCGTAAGAAACTAGCTGATTTTATTAAAAAATATGTTTCTAAACCAGATGGCGGGAAAGTTTTGTATGACATCGAAAGTGGGAAGATAAAACCTTCTATTTCTTTACAAGATGAACTCTCTAAAATGATGAAAGGCAACGACTCATTTAATCTTTTAGATGAGCAAAAAGTTGCTTATGAAACAATTCTTGAAATAATTAGAGAAAATATAAATGATAATTTGAAACATACACTCATTGTTCAAGGGGGACCTGGGACTGGTAAATCGGTTATCGCTATAAAATTACTCTCTGCTTTAATTAAAGAGGGACTAAATACTATTTATACATCTAAAAACCAAGCCCCTAGAGAAGTGTATTTTAAAAAACTGGCTAATAACGATTATAGAAAAAGTTATTTGCATAACCTTTTTAAAGGCAGTGGCACCTTTGTTAATTCTAACGAAAATGATTTTGATTGCATCTTGGCCGATGAAGCTCATCGATTAATGCGTTTTTCAGGTTTATACGGTAATATTGGCGAAAATCAAATTAAAGAAATAATTAACGCATCTAAAGTAAGTGTGTTTTTTATTGATGAGGATCAACGAGTTACATCTAAAGACATTGGTTCAATTGAGGAAATTGAATATTGGGCAGAAAAACTTCATTCCAAGATTCATATTGGCGAAAATTTAAAATTAACATCTCAATTTAGATGTAATGGAAGTGATGCTTATTTAGCATTTTTAGACAATCTTCTTCAAATTAGACCTACTGCCAATAGAACTTTTGAAATTGATGATTATGATATTGAAGTGTTTGATAACCCAAAAGTGATGATGGAGGAGTTAAGAATCAAAAATAAAGTTAACAATAAATCAAGGATGCTTGCAGGTTATTGCTATAACTGGACTAGTAAAAAAGAAGCAAGTGCTTATGACATAATAATTGGTGAAGATTTTAAGGCACAACGGAACTTTAGTAATACAAGTACATGGGCAATTGATGAAAATTCTTTTGATCAAGTTGGGTGTATTCATACCTGCCAAGGACTAGAGTTTGATTATGTTGGCGTTATTATTGGGAAAGACCTAATTTATAGAAATGGAAAAGTTTTAGCTAATCCAGGTGCACGAGCTAAAAGTGACCAATCATTAAAAGGATTTAAAAATGACTCAAATCATCAAACTGATTGTGAAATAATTATTAAAAACACATATAGAACTTTATTAACTCGAGGTCAAAAAGGTTGCTATATCTTCTGTGAAGATAAGGCGTTAAGCGAACATATTAAGAGTATTCTGAGTATAAAAGTGGATTGATTTAAGAAGACCGCTTAATTGCCTTAATAAAAAAACGAAAATTATTATTGAAAATCTTTATTACTTATAAAGAATTAAAAATTAATTTAAGTTTCTAGATGTTATTAAAGATATGTGCTTGGTTTTTTGTAGGATAGTTTTAAAAGGAGTGAAAATGTGAGAACTTATTTGATGAAAATAAAAGATAAGTTTATTAATGCAATTGTCAGTGGTCAAAAAATACATGAATACCGTTTAAATGATAATGAACGAAGGAAAATTAAATGTAATGATAGAATAGTGCTCATAAGCAAGTCTAATCCTTCCAATTATATAAGTGTACGCGTTATCAAAATCGAAACTTATAGCTGTTGGAGAAATGCTTTAGAAAGGTATTGGGCGACAGATTTTAAAAACATTTTTTGCGATTTAAATACGGCTATTAAAGAATGCGACAAATTTTATGATTCTAAAGCAGTTGAGAAATATGGAATTGCTGTTTTCAGTATAAGACCAACGAAATACACACTTAAAGATAGCAGAATTTTATTAGATACGAACATAATTATAGAACGTGAAAGTTTAATTAGTGACAAAGATAATATTGCTAATAAGGTAATGATTTCTTTAAAACATTTGGGAGATTTAAATTGCAATTTATTTTATTCCGCAAAATCTATTGACGAGATTTCAAAATATAAAAACAAAGTTGTTAGAGACTCAGTTTTAGCAAAACTTAGTAGCAGTTATTGCAGATTACAAGAAATAAATTATGAAATTGATGAATTTTTTAAAAAGTCTTTATCAGATTTCAGTTCTAATGATAACAGTTCAATTGACAATTACTTATTATTTCAGCTCTATAATGACCGCTGTGACTTTTTATACACCGAAGATTTAGGTATTTTAAATAAAGCAAAAAAGCTTTACTTAGATGACAGAATTCTTACATCTGATAGAATTATCGCTAAGATTAATGAAGCAAGCAAATTACTTAAAGAATACAAATCCTCTTTTATCAATCTTATTCATTTTAAAGATGTTAATCTTAATGATGTGTTTTTTGAAAGTTTAAAAGTTGATTATCCAGGATTTGAGAACTGGTTTAAAAAGAAAGCCAACGAATTTTGTTATGTCTATGAAAAAGATGACGGGATAAAAGGTTTTCTGTATTTAAAGGTTGAGGATGAAAACGAAAATTATAGTGATTTCGAAAAACCATTCTTTGAGAAAAAGAAGAGATTAAAAGTTGGCACTTTCAAAATTATATCTACTGGGTTGAGGCTTGGTGAGAGGTTTATCCAAATAATAGTTGATAATTGTTTAAGCAAAAAACTTGACGAAATATATGTAACTTTATTTGAAAACAAACGTGAAGAAGTTTCTCACTTAAAAGATTTGCTTAAAACATGGGGTTTTGAGGAGTATACGTATAAGTCAAATGGTGAATTAGTCCTTGTAAAGAAAATAAATTGTTTTGACGCATCAAAGTCAATTAAAGCAAATTATCCATTAAATCGTAATAATCCTTCCTATTTCTTTCTTCCTATTAAACCTTCATATCATACTGCTTTGTTCCCTGACTTAAAACTTAAGTTTGAAAATAATAAAAATAAAGAAATGGCTTGCAATTATGCTTTAGAAAAGAAGTATATTACTAAGTTTAATCAAGTTATAAATTGGAGAAAAGGAGATGTATTGCTTATTTATAGAATAGGTGAAGAAGACAGGGCGAAAAAATATTCATCTTGTGTAACAGGGATGGCCGTACTTGATGATGTAAAAAAGTGTGATACAATTGACGAAATGCTTTCATTAGTTAAAAACAAGAGCGTTTTTGACGAAAGTGAAGTTATTAATTTGTTTAACGGCAATTATAGAACTGTAATTTCTTTAATTTTTGTTAAACCGCTAAATAAAAAAGTTATCCTTAATACCTTGCGCGAAAAGGGGATAATTGGTGAAAAAGAAGGAGCAAGAATTTTAGATAAATTAACTGAAAAGGAATATAATATGATTATTAACGAATCAGAACTTTGATTTAATGATTGGAGAATGAATATGAAGAAAATTGTAATTAGTATTAATCCAATTTACGTTCAAAGCATTATTAATGGCACTAAAAGATTTGAATATAGAACAAAAGTTGGCAAAAAAGACATTCATTCATTGGTTATTTATGAAACCTTCCCTGTTAAAAAAGTAGTGGCTGAAGCTGAAGTTTTAGGAGTTATTGCTTCAACTCCTAATGAACTTTGGAATTTAACACATGAATTTGGTGGCATTTCAAAAGCTGATTATGATGCTTATTTTAAAGATAGAAAAGTCGCTTATGCATATAAATTAGGCAAAATAAAGGTGTACGATATTCCTCTAGACATTAAACTTTTTGGTCTAAAAACTGCCCCACAAAGTTTTGCGTATGTGAAATGATTTTTCTCATTAGATTTTTTTACTTATAAAATATATTTAAAACATCAAGTTTATTGAAGCAAGTATGAGCGATCAATTTTAGTAATTCTCATCTAAAAAAGTAGAGCTAGTTACAGCTTCTATAAATTTCCATTATCTCTTCTTGCATCTTTTTACTTGCTTTTAAATATCCAGCAAGAACATCTTTATAATATTTTTTGTATTCTTCATTTTTAATCTTTTCTATATTCTTTTTTAGCATTGAATCTTCTCTATTTTGATCTAAAACAGGAAGCCCTTTTTCAATCTTATATTTAGTAATTTCTTTAATTATGTCCATTCTTTTTTCGTAAAGTTCAATAATGGAATTATCAATAGAATCAATTAAATCTCTGCAAATCTCAAGTTTTTCCATAAAAATTAACTCCTAGAATATAAGTAAACCAATAGGATAAGAAATAAGTAAAGCAACTAAAACAGAAAGAAGCATAATGATTAATCCATATATAAATACTTCTTTTGTAGACAATGTTTCAGAAGAAGAAATGATAGCAATGTGAGGCATTGAAGGAGGGGTTGCAAAAGCAAAACTAGATAGCATACCGATAATACAAATTGTTGCTTCAAGATTTAAAGTTGAAAAAGTAGAAGCGATTACTGTACTTGCTACGGTTCCAACAAGAGTTGCTGTAACCATATTAGAAGATAAATTAGTTTGAATAGCAGCCCATAAAGCAAAAATAATAAGAAGGATGATAGGAGAAAGGGAAACTAAAGAATTTCCAAGGTTAATTTGAAGATAAGTAATTAAACCAATATCTTCACTTTTAATAGCTTCACCTAAAGCTAAAGTTGCAGCGCACATTATTAAACTTGCCCATGGAACACCATTTTTAAAAGCGTCACCTACTTCAAGTAGTGGTTTTTCTTCAACTCGAATTACACAAAGTAAGATAGTTCCTAAAAGTGGAGGCATAATGGTTCCATACTTATTGAAGAATTCATATAAAGGATAATAGATGAATTCAAAGATAGAAGGTACAATCCATAATACTAAAACAGATATAAAGATAACTAAAGTGATAATATCTTTTTTATTAAGCTTTTGCAGGCTTTTCTTTAAATTTGCAACGTTTTCAAAGTTTAAACCATCCTTTTTTGGTCGTATGCAAAGGATTAAAACAAGGTAAGTTAAAAGAAATAAAACAAGACCAGCTGGAAAAGCAAGGGCGATATATTCAAATGTTGATACTTCAATGTTAGCGGCATTTATTGCTAGTATTGGAAAAACATGAGCAATTGGAGTCATACCAGAACTTATTGAAACGGTAAAACCTAATCCTAGCATTAAAACTTTAGAAATTTTATCATCTTTTTCAATATTAAGAAGAGATATGATTTCATTTAATATTGGTAATAAAATTACAAAAAGAACACTAGGAGATATAAATAAACCTAGTATTAAAGTAGCTAGTAAAAAGAAGAATATAAAAAGATATGAATTCTTTTGAGCAATTTTAAAATTAACAAAACTTAAAGCTATTCTTTTAATAAGAGAAGTCTTAGAAAGAGCATAAGTACAAACAAATGTAAAAAGAAGAAAAGCAAAGGTTGAATTACCAAAGCTTGACGATAAAACTTTGTTGAAGCCAAATTTATCAATAAATCCTAAAGCAAATAGACATAGTAAACTTGGCCAATCAATGCCAATGGTTAGCCATAACAATAAAACGCCAATAAAGATAAAAATTACTCCAAAGGCGTCACTTGATAAACCATTAACTGAAGGAATAAATTGACCAACAAAACAAAGAATAATTGAAATAGGAATTATGATTGCTCGAAAAATTACATTATCTTTTAACTTTGTTTTCATATTTGTTTTTTACGAAGAATATCGTATTTATTTAATTTATAGGGACACTTTAAATAAACATGTTGTTTAATCTTTTTAACTTCTTCTAAAGGAGTTTTATCAAGATCTAATATCTGATTAACTTTAAATGTTTTATTGAAATTTTCTCCAGAAGAAAGAATTTCAAGCTCATCGCCTAGTTCAAATTTATTACGATGTTCAACTAAAATATATCCATCATTTAAAGATTCAAGAACAACAGCCATATATTTATGAGTTTCACTTTGTTTAGAAGTAATTAAATTTTCTTTACTATCATTTTCAAAATAAAAACCAGTAGTGAAATCACGGTTTGAAGTCTTTTTAACTTCTTCTAAATAGTTAAATGAAGGAGTTTGGTTATTATAGTAATCATCAATTGCTCTTCGATAAGCATTAATAACGGTTGCAACATAATAGTTGGTTTTCATTCTTCCTTCAACTTTTAAACTAGTGACACCGGCTAGGACTAATTCTTTAATATGTTCAATCATGCAAAGATCTTTACTATTTAAAATATAGGTTCCTTTATTATCTTCTAAAATAGGGAAATAAGTTGTTTCATTCATATCGTTTTTAATACCAAGAGCATAATTCCATCTACAAGGTTGAGCACATTCACCTTTATTTGAATCACGTCCAGTTAAATAGTTAGAAAGTAGGCATCTTCCACTATAAGAAATGCACATTGCTCCATGGCCAAAGCATTCTAAATCGATGTCTTCACCAACTGCATCTTTAATCTCTCTTATTTCTTTTAGAGATAACTCACGTGCTAAAACTAATCTTTTGGCTCCAAGTTCAACCCACATTTTTGCACTATAAACATTAGTAATATTAGCATTAGTAGAGACATGTAACTCCAAATTAGTATGCTTTTTAACTAAACTTGCTATTCCAATATCACTAACAATAACTCCATCAGCACCAGCTTTTTCTAAAAACTTTAGGTAATCAACTAATCCATTAAAGTCCTCATTATGAGCAAGAATATTAACGGTGATATAAACTTTTACATTTTTAGAGTGAGCATATTCAATCGCTTTAATAATTTCTTCTTCATCAAAATTACTTGCAAAAGCTCTTAAGCCAAACTTTTTACCGGCAAAGTAAACAGCATTTGCACCAAAATGAATGGCAGTAACTAATCTTTCAAAATCTCCAGCTGGAGCTAATAGTTCAATTTTTTTCATAGCAATATCTTACTTTAAAGTTAGACGTTTTTAAATTGTTTTAAAATAAGTCCTCAAGTGTAAAAGTAAATTCAACTTTAAATAACTTTCGTTGATTTTACTCTT
>UQFQ01000029.1 GCA_900540395.1 uncultured Mollicutes bacterium
CAGACCATTAATCACATTTTCTTCATAAACCGAATAATCGAATTTCCTATACTAATTAAAATCGATACTTATCGCTTTTTCTCTTATTTAGATTTTGTCTAAATTTTACAATTCATTAATATTAAAATGTAACTTGTTATGCCAGATGTTGGCGTTAAATATTTCTCCTTTTCTTAATTTTTGACACAAAAAATAAGGTCAAAGAAGCCACTACATTATTAGTTCTTTGACCATAAATTAAGGCAAATATTTCTTCTTGAAAGCATTTAAAATCATCAAAAGTTTTTTAGATTTTTAAACACTGAAACTTATTTTTCTTTCACTAGAAAAAGAAATTGTGTGATAATCAATTTAGATGGATTACTATTGGTTCTCAATATTACTTGCCTCTTTAGTTATTGCTTTTTCACTATTTGTTGGACTTATTAAAAGTGAAAAACTAGTAGTTTTTATATTAGCTTTATTTGCTAGTATTCTCTTAATTTGGAAAATAATTGAGTTTACTTACTATGGTTTAACTCATACTGGAACATATCCAATAGAAATATCTCATATAAGCTATTTTGTTTTTAGCGTAATCATTTTAAGTGGCATTAAGAAGCTTTATTTTGCAGGAGGTATTTTTGCTTTTATTAGTGGATGTGGATATACACTTGCTGGACTTGTTTCACCTAAATCCATTGTTACTTCATTAGATTTTCCTATCTTTGTAATGGGTGTTATATCACACATGATGCTACTTTTAGGTGGTATGCTTGTGCTATTTAAATATAGTAAATATAACATTAAACATTTTTATTTCCCAATAATTGGCTTAATACTAGCTTGTATTTTGGCTTACCTTGCTGAAAATCATTACATCTATCCAGATGCAACAGGTTTAGATAATTTAGTTATCATTAAACTCATTAATGGATCAATACTTTCTTATCTAGGGGTAAACTTAGATAATCAGCTTTTAAATTGGTCCGTAACTATTCTTATTTTTATTCTTGTTGGTGCTTTAATTTTCTTAATAAATGTTTTTAATAACTATCTTTTTAAAAACAAAGTAAATAATCACTATAACATTGGTTTATTACCACTTCTTCAAGGTAATCGAATCTATAAAGCTAAATAATTAAATCTTTTATCACACAATTAAAGCTAAGTTAAATTGTTATTTTAACATAGCTTCCATCAGCCGCTTTTACTTCAACAAGAACAAAATGTCCGTATTCTTTTTTAAACTTTTTAAGTTTTTTATAGAGTTCATTAACATCTATATTTTTGTCTTTAAATTCATCAATACGTTTAAAGCCAATCTTGATGAAAAAAAGCGGAAAGTAGAAAGTAAATTTAAAATTGTCTTCTTTATCAATTACTTTAATTTTCATAATTAATATTCAACACGAATTATTACAGTATCGCCTTCAGCACTTTTAACATTAACAATTTCACCAATAATTCCTTTTTTGACTAACTCAAAGACTTGTTCAAAGTCAATAGTATTAAGTAAATCTTTAGCGTCTTTATCGCCACCAATATTTGAAGCAGTTAAAGCTTTTGCTAAAGTAACTCCAAGGGCAACTGGAAAATTAACAGTTACTTCATCGCCTTCTGCTGAATTAACTAAAATCTTTAAAAGAGCTTTATTATAATCATAATCTTCTAAGACTTTAGTATCTGTCTTTTTACCGGTTAATAATTCATCTAAACTAACTTCTAAAATCTTAGCTAGTTCTGGAAGAATAGAGATATCAGGTGCTGATAAATCGTTCTCCCACTTTGAAATACTTTGAGGCGTTATATTAATTTTTGAAGCAATATCCTCTTGAGTTAAATTCTTTTCTTTTCTTAAACGTTGAAATCTTTGTCCAAATGTTTCCATAAATTTTTATCTCCTTGCTTCAATTATAAAAAAGGTATTCTTAAATCCTATCATCTAGAGGTTGAAAAGTTAGTTAAATCACTCAACTATTGGTTGATTTTAACTCAACTAGTTGTTTTTTATTTAATTTATTGAGGTTTCATAAACCATTAAAAATTAAAAAAACCATGCAAAACATTCATTAAAGTTTAAAATACATAATTTTTGTGTCTTTAAAGTCAATAGAAGAATACTCTATCTTTTTAATGCTCATTTCTTCATAAGTTTTGTAATAATAAACAAAATTAATCGGATCTAAAACACTAGTATAAATTGTTATTTCGCTTTTATTTTCACTAGTTAAAGCCGCTCCTTTAATCACTCCTACACTTGCTAAAATATGAAAAGCTTCATTTACTAAATTGTCATTTATAGATAAAGTTTCTTCCATTCTTTCTTTTAAATATAAAGTTTTAATAAAACGAGATGGAGAAGATGAATCTCCTGGTAAACCATGTGCATTTAAACCAATACAATATGGTTTTAAATCACTTTTACTAGTTAAATTATTAAGATAATACTTATTAGATAAATTTCCATATTGTTTAATGTTTTCTAAGTGAAATGGAAAAGAAGGATTGTTTGTTAATACTTCATATGGATTATCATAAATTTTAATTCCATCTATATCTGGTTCTAAAACAATAGATTTATCTTTATCAGAAATTAAATAATGTAAATAACTCAAAGGTAAACCTTCTTTAAAACTTTTAGCTACGAGATGAATGTTTTGACTAAGTTTTTTAACTTCATCTACTGTTTTAGCATTAATTAATAAATAGTTAATTAGTTCATATGGAGCAAGGTTAATCTTATTTTCTTGCGTATCTTCATAATAATAAGCATTACCTGGATAATTTAAACCAGCAATACATAAACCATCTTCATTCATCGCTTCAGCAAATAAAGGATAGTTATCAATTAATGAACCTATGCCCATTATCTTTTTATTAACTGTTTCTTCTTTTAAAAACTTATATTTCATCAAATAAGTTTCTTTTATTGTTATTACTCCTTCATTAAAGTGATACTCTAAATCAAGATTTCGTCCAAAAACGTAATTATCTTTATATTTTAATTTTAATGATGTACACATACTTTTCTTTCCTTTTCTATATTCTACCATTAAGTTTAAAAATTAACTTTAAAGTGATTAAATAACTTTTTTATCTATTTATAATTTCTTTCTTTTTTTAAAGAAAAGAAAGAAATAAAATCTTCTATATGGACGAAATAAACTACTTAATTGCTCATATAAAAGATTTAGCTAGAAAATCAAGTAAAGAAGGCATTATGACTTCAACTTCATTTTTGTCATTAAGTGAACAAAGCGAAATAAATAAAGCTTTACCAAGTTTAAACAAAGAATATTTAAATGAATTAAATTTTATTTTAGATGGCGGAAAGAGGGAAAATAGTGATCGAAAAATTCTTTTTATCGTTCCTTCATTTTTAAATGACTATTTTGAAGAATTTAAAAAGGAAAGAATCTCTCTTTTGCACTTAACTCCTAAAAACGCTAAGTATAGTGAAAAATTAACACATAGAGACTATCTTGGTGCTTTAATGAATTTAGGTTATAAAAGAGAAAAGATTGGTGATATTATTGTTAACTTTGAAAATCAAAATGAAGCAATTATCTATCTTGATAGTCTGATAAAAGATACTGTCATAAATGAATTAGTTTCGGTTAAACATACCTCATTAAAAATTAAAGAAATTGAATTAAATAATCCTCCTTTTTCTCCACATTTTGAATACATATCAATCTATGTTTCTTCATTAAGGTTAGACAATGTAATTAAGGAAACTTTTAAATTAGCTAGAGAAGTCGCTAAAGAATTAATTGAAAAAGAATTTGTTTTTGTTAATGGTCTAACTCAATCTTCACCATCATACCAATTAAAGAAAAACGATCGAGTCTCTGTTAAAAGCAAAGGTAAATTTATTTTCCTTGATGAAACAAATGTAAATAAAAAAGGAAAGTATCACACTATTATCAAGAAGTATAGTTAGTAAAAATTAATAAAGATAAATAGTAAATTCTTTATATTAAGATAAAAACTTTGCAAAAGTCAGTTATTTTAATAGATTTTGATGTCCTTATACTATATAGTATATAGTGTTGGAGGATACATCTTTTATGTTGAATTCAACTAGAAAAAGGTCATCGCTCTGTTGCTTCTTTATTTACTACTTACTAAGTAAAATATAATGAAAAAGAGGTTTAGGAAGAAATTCCTAAAAAAAATGTTAAGGTTATTCAAGATTCTCCTCGAAATAATCTTAACATCGCTTCTTATCATCTATATTTTAGTCAAGTAGTATAAAGTTGTCAATGGGGCCGATGGCCTTTTTTGATCCAATATTTTTAACCAATATTTTTAATTTTAGCTTTTAGAAAAATGTTAAAGTTATTCAACATTTTGCTAGAAATAATCTTAACATCACTTCTTATCATTTATAGCAAAATAGCTCCGTCAATGAATATGCAACTACTTATTGGTATAATCAATTTAATAATTCCGTTATTTCTAAAGTGAGACTTTATTTTTCTCGTATTTTTTCAAAAGTTTGCAGAGGATATTACAACTATTTAAAATAGATAATCACTTTCAAGTTTAATATAACTAGCTAAATAATAAGGGAGATAGATTATTTCCTTTTCATAATCGAAATTTATATTTTTGTCATAAAACTTAATCGCTTTGATTTTACTTGAACCATACATTTCTTTATTTTTCATTAAAGTCGATAATGATTTAGATTTGGAATTAGTAGCCTTTACTTCAATTACATAAGGTACAGCTTTAATACTTGTTACAAAATCTACCTCTAAGCGATTCAGTTTTGAATAATAATACATATTAAAACCATTCATTTTTAATAAAGAAAGAACAGCGTTTTCATAAAGTGCACCTTTATAAACGCCACTATTACCACTTAAAACTTCATTTTGAATACCATAATCATACATGCTTAAAAGTAAACCAATATCGCTAAAATAAAGTTTAAAAGATTCATCAAGAGTATAACTTATTAATGGTGTATCAACTTGAGACAAGTTATTAACCTTATAAACTAGGCCAGAATCATTTAACCAATCTATTGCTTTTTGATATTCTCTCATTCTTGCATTGTGGTTAATTTTTGATAACTGGAATTTCTTATTTTCTTTTGCAAGTTGATAAGGTATTGAATGATACACTTCAACTATTTTATTAAATAGATCATTATCCTTTAAAACTAAATTCTTTTCATTAATATATCTACCAAAATCCATTTCAAAAGAAGTCAGTAAACTTTTTTGTATTTCAAAAACACTATAAAGATTTTTGGTTTTAATATATGTTTTAACCGCTTGAGGCATTCCGCCCACCACCAAATATTGTCTAAATAATTGTAGTGCCAATTCATGAAAAACACTGCTAATTTCACATTTTTTCTCTAAAAAACCTTTTAAAGCATTGTTTAATTCACCATAATTTAGCGCAAGTAAAAATTCTTCAAAATCCATTGGAAACATATCAATAAAATATTCAAATCCAACTGAGACTGACTTTTCAAAGTCAAGATTATAGTTTTTGATACCTAGTAATGAGCCAGTTGCAATAACATCAAATCTCTTATCTAAAGAAAAGTATTTTAAAGATGCTCTAGCTCTTGCACACTCTTGCAATTCATCAAAAATAATTACCGTTTTATAAGGCACGAAATTAAAATCAGGATTAATTGTTTTTAAGCGCAGTATTATTCTTTCTACTATTAAGTCTTCATCAAATACACTTTTATAAATTGTATCCGATCTAAAATCTATATAGATAACATTTTCGTAATTACTTTTTGCAAATTCTAAAACTGTAGTTGTTTTTCCAACTTGTCTTAAGCCTTTAATAATTAGCGGAACGCGATCTTCATTTTCTTTCCACCTTTTTAACGATTCATTAATTTTCCTATAAAACATACCTATATTATATAGATAATATGTTTTAAAAACCATAAAATTCACGTTTATACGGCGTATTTTCGTGAATTTTTCACATTTTTTTGGTATTTTTAGTGAATTTATCACGTTTATACGGCGTATTTTAGTGTTAAAAATTAATTAATTGCACCTTTTGCACGTTTTCGGTAGCGAAAAATATCACATGAATTTCAGAAAATTAGAAAAGAATGGTTGGCAAAATTATGCTTATTTGATTTATGCCATTATTATTAAATATAACTAATCTAAATATATTTATAGTAATTAAGGCTTTGCTTACCTACCTAAGTTCAAGATTATAAAATTGTTTTACCAGATAAATTGCAGAAAATATGAGTCTTTGAAAGATTAAAATTAAATCTAAATTCTTCTCCTATAACATACTTTTTATCTGTGCTTGTTTTAGCAACAAAATCATTATTACCAACTTTAAAATGCAAATAGTATTCACTTCCTAATAGTTCACTCAACTCGACTTTTCCTGAATATTTACCATTACTATTTTCAACTATATCTTCTGGTCTAACGCCAAAACTTAATTCATAAATGTTCTCTTTAAAATAAGATTTAATTTGCTCAATCTTATTTTCAATTTCTTTGTCTTTAATATAGACACTTGCAAAAAGTTCTCTATATTTCTCTTTTTTAATTTTAGCTACTTCTTCTTGATATTCTTCTTTTGCTTTTTTAAGTTCGCTATTTAATCGAGTAAGTTCTTCTGTATAAAAAGTTTTAATTTTATCTAAAGCTTCTTTATCTAATTTAATTTTTAAATTATCGTTAATAAGTAATTCTTCATTTATTAATTTAGCTTTTACAATATTCATAGCCGGAGAGCCAATAAAAGAAGCTACAAAAGAATTTGCTGGATTATTATAGATTTCTTCTGGCGTTCCAATTTGTTGTATATATCCTTTATTCATGATTACAATTCGATCTGCCATAGTCATTGCTTCTGTTTGATCATGAGTAACATAAATTGTTGTTGCTTTAATAGCATTATGTAATTTAACAATTTCACCTCTCATTTGAACTCTTAATTTGGCATCAAGATTTGATAAAGGTTCATCCATTAAATATAGTGGAACATCTCTCATAATGGCTCGACCTAAAGCAACTCTTTGACATTGACCACCACTTAATTCTTTTGGTTTACGATTTAAATAGTCTTCAATCTCTAAAAGTTTTGCAACCTGATGCACTTTTTCATCAATCACTTCCTTGCTTTCTTTTTTGATTTTTAAACCAAAAGAGAGATTTTCATAAACGCTCATATGAGGATATAAAGCATAGCTTTGGAAAACCATTGAAAGAAATCTTTCTTTTGGAAGCAAGTTATTGGCGTAAACTCCATTGATGAATAAATCGCCACTAGTTATATCTTCAAGACCAGCAATCATTCTTAAAGTTGTAGATTTTCCACAACCAGATGGCCCAACAAAAACAATAAACTCGTTCTTTTTAACATCTAAATTGAAATCATAAACAGCTTGAACATGGTTATCATAAATCTTATTAATATGTTTTAAAGAAATGAAAACGTTTTCTGGAGCATTCTTTTCTTTTTCAGCATTCTCTTCTTCATAAGCAATCAATTCTTTATGATATTTTTCACGTTGTTTAGCAAAAAAACGTGATCTTTCCTTTTTAACTTTTCTTTCTTTAATAGCTTCTTTAGAAAAATATTTTGATAGTTTAAACATTTTACTTGTCTCCTTTAAGCATTGATGATTCTCTTTCAATTAATTTAGGAAGAGTAATATATGTTCTAATTTCTAAGTTAGGTTCTTTAATCTTTTCCAATAAGAAATTAGCCGCGTTCATACCAAGTTGATACATATTTATACTGACGGAAGTTAAAGGTATTTTTGTATAAGTTGCGAACGGATAATCATCAAAAGTAATTAAAGCGATGTCTTTTGGAACCTTAATTTTTAAATCTTCTAAAGCTCTTAAAACCCCAACAGCTATATGATTATTTGAACAGATTATAGAATTAAAATTATTTAAAGGTGTATTTTTGGCTAAGCTAGTTATTGCTTTATAGCCATCGTTTATACTGGCATGTGTATTAATAAATTTGTAGTTTTTAACTTCTAAAAACTTAGTTTGAAAGTAATCTAATACACCTTTTCTTCTAAATGTATTTGTATTATCGCTTTCTTCTCCACCAACATAAATAAAGTTTTCTCTTTTAATTTTGTGAAGATATTCGGCCGCCATCTTACCACAAAAATAATTGTTATTGTCTACCCAACTTAGATCACATTTCTTATTAAACATTCCTATTACTAAATGTGGAATCTTATTCTTTAAAATATATTCTTCGAGCTCTTTTGATAGACTTGAAGCATGGATAATAAACCCACTAACAGTTTTATTTTCAAAGAGTAATTTAACCATTTTTATGTTGTTATTGACTTGCAAAAGAAGCATCAAATAGCCATGGCTTTCTAACACTTTTTGTACACCAGACATAATTTCAAATTTATGTGGATTTTTAAAAGCCCCATCTTGTTCAAAGGAAGTTACAAAAGCTACGACATTAGCTTTCCCTTTAGCTAAATTTTGCGCTTTTTTATTAGGCACAAATTTAAAACGCTGAATTGCCTTTTCAACCTTTATACGTGTTTCTTCTTTGACTTCACTAGGAGAATTTATAACTCGGGAAACTGTCGCAGTAGAAACATTACAGTATTTTGCAATATCAATAATTGTCTTTTCCATACTAAGCTAAAATTACAACTCCAAAAGATTCAAGTTTATGATGAGTAAAAGAATAATGACTTGAATAAATAATTCTAGAATTATCAATATCTAAGCTTTTACCATATTTTCCACTAAGGATTAATGTTAAGCGTTTTTGATTAAATTCTCGTTCAATTTTAAGGATGTTATTTTCAACATTAATTGATATTGATCCATCAATTAAAGATTTATTATTACGTCTAATTTCATTCATTTTCTTGAAAAAGTCTGCAAATCTTAATTTTTTTCTAAAATTAATTGCTTGACGGTAGTCGCATTCTTTTATACCTTCAACTGGTTGTTCTTCCCCAAATAAAACACTAATTGAACCAGGCAAGAAATATAACAAACTATAAGCGGCTTTATATTTAAAGTTGTCTTTATCAACTAGAGAATAAAAACGAGGGGTATCATGAGTTGATAAAATGTTTAAAAGTGAATAGGTATATTGTTTCTTATTGCGGAAATATAGTTTAACAAGTTGATTTTTTAACTCTTCGACATTTATCTTCTCTTTGAAAAATAGAATTATTGTTTTTCTTAATTCATAATTCATGGCACTGTCAAACATTAAAGCATTTAACCAATGTTCTGGATTTTCCCAAATTTCTCCAATTAGTACTGCATCTTTATTCACTTTTTTAATTTCTCTATTTAAGCAAATCCAGAAATAATCATTCACTTCATCACTTGTATCTAATCTAAATCCATCAACCTTAAATTCAGTTAATAAAGTGTTTACAAGTTTTTTAAAATATTCAATCACTTCTTCATTATCTGTATTTAGTTTAGGCATATTTCTTTCATAGCCAAAGGCATCATAAGGAGGAATTTCTTCCCAAGTTTTTGGTCGATAAACAGGGAAACGAAGTCCATAAAACCAGTCCTTATAAATTGATTTTTCTTGATTTTTAACCACATCATCAAAAGCAAAGAAATACCATCCACAGTGATTTAAAACGAGATCTATAACTACTTTCATATCTCTTTTATGGATTTCATCAACCAGATTTTTAAAATCTTTGTTAGTTCCAAAAAGAGGATCGATTTTAAAATAATCAACTACATCATATTTATGGTATTCATTAGCCATAAAAAGAGGATTAATATAAACTCCATTAAAGCCTAAATCTTTAATGTAATCTAATTTTGAAATGATATCCTTAATTGTTCCACCAAGCTTATTTTTGATTTCACAACCATTTATATTTAAAACCTTATTGCCTTTTCTTTTTCTAGATACAAAACTATCAGGAAAAATATTATAAAATGTTGTGTTTTTTAACCAACTAGGAGGAGTCCCAATATCCTCTTTTCTAATATAAGGAAATTTATATAAATCATTTCTATTTTCACTAACTTCTTTGTAAAAGTTGTCAGCGTAATAATAATGATTTTTATTCTCTAAATCTAAAATTTCAAAATAGTAAACAACTCTTTGATAAGAATTTTGAATTAAACATTCAAAATATGTAAACGATTCATCGCTTGCACATTCATTCATTTTAATAGAAGTAAAATTAACTAAACTAGTTCTAGAGGCGGTATCGCCATAAAATAAAGTTACACTTTTTACATTATCTTTAGCTACTCTTAAACGAATACATAAAGTTTTTTCATCTATAGCAAAAGCATAATTTGATAATTGAATATGCAATACTCCTTC
>UQFQ01000030.1 GCA_900540395.1 uncultured Mollicutes bacterium
CTGCAGTGGTGAAGGTAGCAGAAATGCAAGAATAACACGTTGCCGGGCTTTTTTTATGAAAAACGAAATCTTTTATTTAATTGCAAAGATTTACAGAAATTTTCTGAAAACGAAGATTTTGTGTAAATTTAAATTCATAAAAAGAAATTATGATTAGTGTAAAATCACTATTTAAAAGTTATATTTGTGTAAATATATCAATGTATTTAAACAAAAGTTTTATTTTTACTAAAATTTAATTTTTCTTAAACTTAGTTAATGTTTTATAAGAAATTATTGTATTTTCACGATTAAATTTGCTATTTTTCTTAAAAATTTGTCTATTATTTAACCCTTTAACACTTATAAACGTGTTTAAGATAGGTGTTTTTTATGATATAATATCGATACATTTTAGGATGAAGTTATGGAAAAGAAAACTGAAAAAAGTATTAAAATTTCATTAAGCGTTAAAGATGTTGCCAATTTAGTTGGTGAAACTTGTTCAGAATGTTATGGTGTTGTTGGTTTAACTTATGCTAAATCAATCAAAGAAAAGTTTATTATTTTAAAAAAAGAAAATTATGTCGAAGGTGTTAACGTCACCAAAGATAAAGATAAATTTAATGTTGATGTTCATTTAATTTGTGCTTATGGTATCAAAATTACTGAAATTGTAAGTGAAGTTAGTAAACGAATTAATTATGTTTTGACAAAAAAATACGGTCAACTTTTTTCTAAAATTAATGTTTATGTAGAAGAACTACGTGACCTTTAATGAAAATTTAAAGATTAATTGAGGATTTTATATGAAATATATAGATGGAAAAGTTTTTAAGATGATGGTTATTAGCGGTTCCAATAACCTTTATAATCATTATCCTGAAGTTGATGCTTTAAATGTCTTCCCTGTACCAGATGGTGATACAGGTATGAATATGAATCTCACTATGACTAGCGGCATGAAGGAAGTCGCTAATCGTAACGATGAGAATTTAGCTGATATTGCCAAAGTTTTCTCTCGTGGTTTATTAATGGGGGCAAGAGGAAACTCTGGTGTTATTACAAGTCAAATTTTTAGAGGTTTTTCTGAAAGTTTAGTTGGAAAAACTAAAATTGATGCTGTTGGTCTTGCTGAAGCTTTTGATAACGGTCGTAAAGTAGCTTATAAAGCTGTTTTAAAACCAGTTGAAGGTACAATTTTAACTGTTATTAGAGAATCTAGCGCTAAACTTTTAGATGTTGCTGATTCAAAAATGAGCATCGAAGATGCTTTTGATGTTTTACTTAAAGAAGCTCAAGCATCTCTTGATCGTACTCCAAATTTATTACCTGTTTTAAAAGAAGTTGGCGTTGTTGATAGTGGCGGCGCTGGTCTTATTAAGATTTTAGAAGGTATGCAAAGCGCAATTGGTGGTTATGTTATTAACCGTCATGAAGCCGAAGCTGTAAGTGCTCAAGGTGCCGCTCAAGTTGCTGCTAGCGATGAAAATGAAGAATTTGGATATTGTACAGAATTTATTCTCCGTTTATTGCCTAACGAAAATAAAAAAGCTTTCAACAAAAATAGATTTACTAGCGTTTTAAATGCTCACGGTAATTCTTTAGTTGTAGTTCAAGACGATGACCTTGTTAAGGTTCACGTCCATACATTAAAACCTGGTGATATTTTTAACTACGCTCAACAATTCGGTGAATTCGTTAAATTAAAATGTGAGAATATGACTGAACAACATAACGAAATTTTATTTAACGAAAAGAATGGTAATGGACCACACATGGCTGCAAGTGAACTTTCAAAAGCTCCTCTTGCTGCACCAAAAGAAGAAAAAGATCAAGCTAAAGAATATGCAATTATTGCTACCTCTAGTGGAGAAGGAATTAACGAATTATTTAATGAAGTAGGCGTTGATTATATCGTTAGTGGTGGTCAAACAATGAATCCTTCAACTAATGATTTCTTAACTGTTATCGAAAAAGCTAACGCAAAAACTGTTTATATTCTTCCAAATAATAGCAATATTATTATGGCAGCTAATCAAGTTAAAGATGTGTTAAAAGGCAAAACTAATGTTGTTGTTATTCCTAGTAAAACCATTATGCAAGGTGTAGTTTCTGCAATGAACTTTAATCCTGATTTATCCGCTGAAGATAACGAAAAAGTTATGAATGAAGCTTTATCAACAGTTAAATCTGGACAAGTAACTTTTGCAATAAAAGACACTGAAATTAATGGTGTTAGCGTCAAAAAGGATGAATATATGGCTATTTTAAATAGTAAAGATATTCTTTCTTGCCACAAAAATAAATTTGACGCTTTAAAATCTTTACTTAAGGGTATGGTTGATGAAGATAGTTCAGTTATTACCGTTCTTTTAGGTGAAGATGTTGCTAATGATGAAGAGAAAGCAAAGGTTGAAGAATTTATTGAAAAAGAATTTAAAGACTGTGATGCTGATGTAAGAATTGGTAAGCAGCCTGTTTACTCTTATATCATTGGAGTTGAATAAAATCCCTGCAAAACTTAGGGATTTTTTCCTTAAAGGAGACTAAAGTATGAAATTTGTTATTGATATGATGGGTGGAGATAATGGTTTAAAAGCTACTATTGGAGCCACTAAAGAATTTATTAAACGTCATAAAGATGTTGAGTTTTTCCTAATCGGAGACTTAAACAGCTTAAGCGAATTTAATAATCAAACAAATGTTCATCTTGTTGAATCAAAGACAGTTTTAAAAATGGATGTTGATCCTTTAACTGCTTTAAGAGAAAAAGATTCAAGTTTAATGGTAGCAATTGATACTTATCTTAAAAATGGTTGTGATGCTTTAATTAGTGCTGGTAGTACTGGAGCTTTATTAAGTGCCGCAATATTTAAAATCAAAAGAATTGAAGGCATTACAAGACCTTGCTTAATTACTTCTTTTCCAACAATCAAAAAAGATAAAAAATTTGTTGTCTGTGACTTAGGAGCAAATAATGCTAATACTAAAGAAGAATTAGTTCAATTTGCTATTATGGGATCAATTTATTATTCAATTATATATCATAGTAATAATCCTGAGGTTTATCTTTTATCTAATGGAACAGAAGAAGAAAAAGGTTCACCTTTAGGTAAAGAAGCTTATCCACTTTTAAAAGAATGCAAAGCGATTAATTTTAAAGGTAATATTGAAGCTCGTGATCCTCTTTTTGGCGATATTGATGTATTAGTCGCTGATGGATATAGTGGAAATATTTATTTAAAAGCAGTTGAAGGTACGGCAAAAGCGATGTCTGGTATGTTAAAAACTGCCTTCAAACGTAATATTTTTTCAATGATTGGTTATTTATTTTCTAAAAAAGGCATTGAAGAAATGAAACAAAAAATGGATTATAAAAATGTTGGTGGCGCTTTATTAATGGGTGTAAATGGTGTTGTTATTAAAGCTCATGGAAGTAGTGATGTTAAATCATTTTTAAGCGCACTTGAAAATGGATATAAATTAGTAAGTGTTGATATTGTTAATAAATTTAAAGAGGAATTAAATAAGTGAAATCAATAGATGAGTTTTTAAATAAATTTCATATTGAAACTAATCGAAGAGATCTTTACGAGATGGCTTTCACCCATTCATCTTTTAATAGTGATGCTAAAACTCATCATCATGATTATGAACGTTTAGAATTTATGGGTGATAGTGTGCTTGGATTTGTAATCGCTTCTTTACTTTTTAAAGAACATCCTGATATGTTAGAAGGAGCACTAACTAAAGCAAAAAGCTACCTTGTTCAAAGCGAATACCTTGCAAAACTCGCTCGAAAAGAAGGATATCCAGATTTTATAAGAGCTGGTAAAAGCTTAACTCCAAAAGAAGTTATGAACAATCAATCTATTTTGGAAGATGTTTTTGAAGCTGTAATCGGAGCGGTTTATTTAGATAAAGGAATCGAGTTTGCTCGTCAGTTTATCGAAATGATTTATCAAGATGATGTTAAAAATTTTACCCTTGATGAAGTCAAAGATTATAAATCGATTCTTCAAGAAGCAATGCAAGCGGAATATCGTGAATCAGTTACTTATAAAATTGTTTTTGAAAAAGGACCTCCTCACAATCGAGTATTTTTTGCCGAAGTTAGTTTTAATGGGATTGTTCTCGGTCGAGGAGAAGGTCGAAGTAAAAAAGTTGCTGAACAAGAAGCGGCAAAAGACGCATTGAATAAAAAAGCAATCTAAAGGATAAATATGGGTTTATTTAAGTTTTTAAAAGAGAAATTTACAAAGAAAAAAGAAGATAAAGTTGAGATAACTCCTGAAAGTAAAAAGGAAGAAGAATCATTACAAAAATATAATGATGGTTTAGAAAAATCACGTAAGAATTTTTCTAATAAACTTGATGAATTGGCTAAAAGATATAAAAGTGCTAACCAAGAATATTTTGAGGAGTTAGAGGAAATCTTAATAGAAGCCGATTGTGGTGTCTCTTTTACTATTAATACAATTGAAAATTTACTTGAATATACAAAGGAAAATAACATCGCTGATCCAAAAGAAATCAATGAGATGCTCGTTGATAGAATGTTTTTAAATTATTTAAAAGAAGGTGAAGACATTAAAAATGAGCTTACCTTTGATCATAAACCAGTTATTTTGCTTATGACTGGAGTAAATGGTGTTGGTAAAACGACAACAATTGCTAAACTTGCAAAAAGATATATTAATCAAGGCAAAAAAGTAATGCTTGTTGCCGCTGATACTTTTAGAGCTGGTGCTAAAGAACAACTTACTGTTTGGGCAAATCGTTTAAATATTCCTATTGTAACAGGAGAAGATAATGAAGACCCTGCAAGTGTTGCTTATAAAGGAACAAAAAAAGGAATCGATGAAGATTTTGATTTAGTAATTATTGATACCGCTGGTAGATTGCAAAATAAGAAAAACTTAATGGAAGAATTACGTAAAATTTATAATGTGGTTACTAAATTAAGCGAAAAATCTCCTGAATGTTTTTTGGTAATTGATGCAACAACTGGACAAAATGGTGTTTTACAAGCTAAAGCTTTTAAAGAATTAATTAATGTAACAGGAATTGTTATTACTAAAATGGATGGAACATCCAAAGGCGGTATTATTTTAGCAATTAGAGAAGAACTTGGAATTCCAGTTAGATTTATTGGACTAGGTGAAAAAGATTCTGATTTAGAAGAATTTGATTTAGATAAATATTTATATGGACTTTGTTCCAGCTTGATAAAAGATGAATGAGCTAGAAAAAGTTGAACATATTAATACTCTATTTGACCTTTACAAAGAACTTTTAACCGATAAACAAAAGAGTATTATGGAAAAATATTATTCTTTTAACTTATCATTAAAAGAAATAAGTGATGAATTAAATATTTCTCGAGCGGCTGTTTTAGATGCAATAGAGCATGCTACAAAAAAACTTGAAGAATTTGAAAAGAAACTTAAACTTAATGAAAGAAATCAAAGGATTGTTAAAAAAATACAAGATAGTTCACTAAGCGAACAAGAAAAAGAAGAATTAATTGACGAGGTGTTATATGGCATTTGAAGCATTAACAGAAAAATTTTCAAAAGTAATCAAAAAAATTAAAGGTGAATCACATTTAACTGAAAAAAATATGGACGATATGCTTAAAGAAGTGCGTATTGCTCTTCTTGAAGCTGATGTTAATTATAAGGTTGTCCGTGATTTTGTTAATGGAGTAAAAGAAAAAGCCATTGGTGAAAAAGTTTTTGATAAGCTTAATCCAAGTGAAATGGTTGTTAAAATCGTTCGCGATGAACTTGTCAATTTACTTGGAAGTGATGCTTGTGAATTAACTTATAACAAAAACAAACCTACTATTATTTTACTTGTTGGTTTACAAGGAAGTGGTAAAACAACAACTGCTGGTAAACTTGCTTATTTAATGAAAAACAAATTAAATAAAAAAGTTTTATTAGCTGCTTGTGACGTTTACCGTCCAGCTGCAATCGATCAACTTGATCAAATTGCTAAGCAAATTAATGCCCCTTTAATTAATTTAGGAACTAACGAAAACCCAGTTAATATTGCGTTAAAAGCTAAAGAAGAAGCTTACAATGACCATTATGATGTTTTAATTATTGATACTGCTGGGCGTTTACAAATTGATGAGGCTTTAATGGAAGAGCTTAAAAACATCAAAGAAAAAGTAATACCTGATGAAATTTTGCTTCTAACTGATGCAATGGCTGGTCAAGATTCGGTCAATGTTGCTAAAAAGTTTAATGAAGATTTAGCTTTAACCGGAGCCATTATGTCTAAAATGGATGGCGATTCAAGAGGCGGTGCGGCTTTATCAATTGCTCATGTTACTGGAGTCCCTATTAAATTTATCGGTACTGGTGAAAAAATTTCTGATTTAGATATATTCCATCCTGATAGAATGGCTGAAAGAATTCTTGGAATGGGCGATGTTTTAACTCTTATAGATAAAGTGAGTGAAAACATTGATGAAAAAGAAGCTAAAAAAAGCGTTAAAAAGATGGTCGATGGGAACTTTACTCTCGATGATATGCTTAAACAAATGAAACAAGTTCAAAAACTTGGTTCGCTTGGCGGTCTTTTAAAATTAATTCCTGGTATGCCAAAAGTTAATGATGCTCAATTAAGTGCTGCTGAAAAAGAAATGAAAAACTTTGAAGTTATTATTAATTCAATGACACCTGAAGAAAGAGCTCACCCTGAAATTTTAAAAAATTCTCGTAAAGTAAGAATTGCTAAGGGTAGTGGAAAAACTAATGCTGATGTTAATAAAGTTCTTAAAAAGTATGATCAAATGAAACTTATGATGAAACAAATGAAAGGACGTAATGGCAAATTTAATTTCCCAACGGGAATGAATGGCAAAATGCCATTTTAATAAAGGCATCAAAAAATCTTCAATAATTCTCTGTGAATAAAACGCAGAGAATTTTTATTTTTATAATGGATTTGCAAGGTTATTTTTTAATTTTCATAAAACAAGACCAGCTTATTTAAGTAAAGCTGGTCTAAATAGAAACTGTTGTTGAAACTTATTTTACTTCAAAATGAACTATTTCTGCAAAATTGAATACAGCACTGTTTTCAGCAAAATCAGTTAATGAAATTTCGTAAATTCCCCAAATGCCTGGTGCACTTCCTGCTGGCAGGGTTCTTTTTATTGTAAACGTTCTTGGAATTGTGTTGTCTTCAAATGGAGAATAAGTACCGCCGTGATTAACACCTTCGAAATAAATCCAATCTGAATGTAATAATCCTTGTGGATCGATTAATTTTAAATATCCTATTCTAACTCCAGAAAGATTATCACTAATGGTAATTGTTATATTGACGAAAGTTTCACCATTAGGAGTTGTTGGATTTGATGGTGTTGCTTCAACTTTAATATTATTTACATCAAGAACTGGTTTCTCATTATCTGGATTAGGTGTTTCAATATAAATAGAACGTTTCTCATCTTTAAATTCATCGTAATTGATGTTATACCGACTATTATTAGCGGCAATATCGTCAATTGATATCATTTGAATCTCATAAGTTCCTGTACTATAAAAACTTGGAATTATAATTTCAGTAGTGAAATAGTTGTTTTCGTCTTGCAATACTGAAGCATCAACATCGATTGAAGCTTTATCCGTACCAAGGCATAATAACCTGACTAATATACGTTTAATGCCTATATTATCTGTGACTTTGCCTCTAATTGTTAAGAGTTGTTCGCCAGGACGTTCAGCGTTATTTGTTGGAGTAACTTCCATTGATAATGTGCCTTTATGATAGACAGGACACTCTAGATCTTCTAAAGGATTTTTAATGAAGACTTTCATTGAAAAATCATTTATACCAGAATATCTTTCATTCCCAACTTTGTCCTTTAAAGTAATTTGATCTGTTAAATAATATCCACTGAATGAGTATTTAGAAAAATAACAACTACCACGTAAAGAGAGGCCTGATGAATCAACTTTCGAACCTGAAAAGTCGTAAAATTGGTTTACATTGATATCTGATGGTACAAGTCTAAAAGAGAAATTTTCGGCTCCATATGTTTCGTCTTCACCGAGTAAAGTCATCGAAATATCTACTAATTTATCTTCGAATTCGTTTCCGGTTATTTTTACAACTATAGAGTTAATTTTTCCTGGATAGATATAATCAGGTGAAATGTTATAAACTTCAAATGTTAAGTCCTCTCTAATTGAAGTTAAATAAATATCGCCTTGCATAATGTAATTTCTTATGAAGTTGTATTTATTAATCGAACGAGAACGTAATAAATCAGGATTAATTATATAAGTAGCCATGGATTCAGCCATATCTTCATCTGGATTATGTTGATGAGCGTAGGCACTTACAAATTCAGTTTGTTTTGTAGTTGACCAACCATCTGGATCATTTGGATCTTCATACCAACCACCAATTTCAATCCATTTTGATTTTAATTCATCACTGAAATAATATTCATAGAACATGTGAGATTTTTCATGGATTATTAAGCGTTTTGTATCATAATAACCCGTTGAGAAATCAAATGTTGAGTCCATAAATTCTATGTATGGCTCAGGTGCAAGTGTCCAAGTAACAGCAGCAGCGGTAGGATATATTGGGTCAACTGTTCCACTTTTCCTTCTGACTAAATATTTTAATTCCTTCATTTTATGCATGCCTTTTGGCATTTCTTCAAACATGGTAATTATTTGAATTTTTTCTTCAGGAAGGAACTCTTGGAAACAAGCAGCAGTTTCTTGAGTTGTTGAGGAAGTGAGTTCCTCATAGTTAGGCACTTTAAACGATGTTAAGAAATTAGTTGTTAAAATCGTTTCACATTTTTCTGCATTGTTACCATTATCGGTTACAAATCTAAGAAGTGCGGCATAGAATCTATTAGAGAAATATTCGCCTTGGATACCATCAATACTAGCTGCTCGAGGAGTCATATTAGCTATTGCTGATTTTGAAACTGTTACATCATAATATTCATCATTTTTCGTTATTTCAATATCATTTAAAAGTTCATTTGAAGTTAACTTCCAAACAGATTTTAAATCAGATGTTACACTATCAGGGAAAGTGGAATATAGTTGTAAAAATCTTGATGAAATTTCAGGAGTCCATTTTGATTGGCTGTTATCAAGAACAACATTATATTTTTCTCGAAGTAATGTAGCAGAACCATCATCGCTAATTTCAGCATCGTTTTCATCAAGGAATTCGACTTTAATTTTCTCATTAACACTAGCACTGGTTTCATAACTTACTGCATTATCATCTAATCTCCAAATATAATAGTATGTATCTTTTTCTCTAATGCTAGATAAATAGAAATTATTGTGAGAGATATTTTTATAGATCTTTGATTCGTCTCTACCGACAGTTTCAATGCTTGCTGTTTGAGGCATTACAGCATCGTAATTATTAACATCAACCTTAATTGTGTAATTTCCTTCGGCTAAATTGTCAAATTTGTAATAGCCATTATAAGAAGGTGAAGTAGTATATACAACGTTTGATCCAACAAGTGTTACATCAACAACATCATTTTCTAAAATTCCGTTTATGTATCCATCAATGTACATGTCAGTTGAAGAATAATTTACTACTCTAAGATTGCATGTTACAGGTGAGTTATATCCATCGACGAAACCTTTAATGACTTTATAACCCAAAAAATCGGTATTTAAATCGTTTACAGCCCAACTTACAGGTTCAAAAACATTAATACCAGAAGTGTAATAGACTAAAATTTCTGTTGGGAGATTTACTTTTTCTCCAGCTGTTACTCTAACATTGATTTCTGGCACATAGTCAATATTGCCTGGATCTTTATAAATAAGTTTCCCAGAAATTAAATCTTGTATGAATTGTTCTTCGCTGCCTTCATATCCTACATATTTTACATATAGGTCATAAATGCTTTCGCCATCTTCTCCATCCTTGACGCTAGCTTTAACACCAGTATCTTGATCGCCAATCCACCAATTACCATTTTCACCTACATAAGGAGTTTTGCCATCTTCTCCGTCTTGTCTATCGTTTCCATTGGTTCCATCATTGCCACTAGCTTTAACTCCGGTATCTTGTCCATCAATCCACCAGTTGCCGTTTTC
>UQFQ01000031.1 GCA_900540395.1 uncultured Mollicutes bacterium
CATTAGCCAAGATGGGGTAATTAAAAATTAATGTTTTTAATTACTTTTGTTCTGAATTTTTTTATAATAAATGCGTGGATAAATTTGTTAAAAAAGTGCTTAGCACTATAAGTTTTGATTGGACGAGAATTGCTCTCGGTTTTTTTGTTTGTTTGATTGCTGTTTTTGGCGCATTATCAAATGCTCCAGTTGATGATTGGCTAATTTATGTTAGTAAATTTATTAACTGGTGTGTTTCTTTTTTAGTTGGTTCAATTTTGGCTTATGCTGTATATTTTATTTTGTTTTTATACGGTATTAGCCTTATTTTCTCTACTAAAAAACTTGCAAAAGTTAATTTAAATTTAACAATTCTTGGCGCTGTATTTATTGTTTTTGGTTGTTTAATTTTAGTTTCTAATTCGATGGTTGATCAAGAGTTAGGTTATTTGACTTTCTCAAATTTTGAAGGCTATTTTCAACATTTATATAATGATTTCCCTAACGTCCAAAACTATTCCAATACTGGCGTAATTGGAATGTTCTTGGTTGCTTTAATAAATAGTGGTATGACAAATATTGGCTCAAATGTAATTGGATCAGTTTTACTTGTTATTGGATCCTTCTTTGCGTTTGGAAAACCATGTATAAAAGCGACACGTTTAATTATCGATTATAAGAACCAAGTTTTTAGAAAAGATGTTAAAGATAACGTTCCAGGATATGATGTTGCTAAAGACGTCAATTATACATATCAAAACGTTAATAATATAAAAGAAGAAACCGATCAAAAAAGAACAATAATGATTAATCAAACAGAGATTAAACCAGAAATTGAGCCAGCAATTGAAAACATGATGAATAGTCACGTAGAAGTGAGTGAGCCACCTGTTGAACCAGTAAAAGAACCAATAAAAGAGAATGTTTATCGTGCTTCACCAATGAATAATAACGTAAATCAAACAAGTGGATTAATAAAAGCTCATTTTGATTTAGATGAAACAAATAAACCACAAGTAAATACGAAATCTACTAGCGATGAAAATATAAATCAAGCCTCTCAAAATAGTAATCAAACGGCTGCTCAAGTGGCAAGTGAACCAGTTCTAACTCCTATGCCAGAGGTTCAGCCAACTATCAATTATGGAAATAAAGTAACAGAAGAAGTTTTAAATAAAACAGAAACAATTAATCAATATGCTTATGCTCAGAAGGAAAGAGAAGAAATTGTTACTCCAATTGTTGAACAAACAAAGCAACCTACCTTAAATGAACTTGCTCATAAAAATCAGCCAACTCCACAACCAGCTTCTAGCCATATGAGTCAAGATGAGATTGATCGTTTGGCAGCTAAAAAGCCTGAATTTGAGGAACCTGAAACAACTTATTCAAATAAAGTTGAACTTAAAAATGAAAAGCAATATGTTGGTGAATATAAATATCCACCACTTGATTTATTAGAGAACAGAGATTCAAGCGATACTTTAGATGAAAATAAGCGTGTTTGTGATTCAAGAAAAGAGAAAATTAATCAAATTTTTGCTGATTTAAATATAGGTGCATCAATTATTGATTATACAATTGGACCTAGCGTTACTAGATTCGACTTACAAACTGAAAAGAATGTTTCTATTAATGGAATAAGTAGATATATCGACGATATTTCCGTCAGACTTGGTGGTGTCGATTGCCGTTTTGTTCCTATCGTACAAGGAAAATCAACTTCAGGTATTGAAATTGCTAACGCTAAAGTTAGTTTAGTTAATTTTAAAGATTGTGTTGATCGTTTACCAAAAGGCGATAAATATGGCCTTTATATTCCATTTGGTCAAGATATTAGTGGAAATTATATTTCAGCTGATTTAAAAGAATTCCCACATTTACTTGTTTGTGGTACTACCGGTAGTGGTAAATCTATTTTTATGCATAGTGTAATTATGAGTTTAATCATGAGAAATGCTGTAGATGACTTAAAAATAGTTATGATTGACCCAAAACGTGTTGAATTTGGTAAATATAAAGAAATGCCACACTTATTATGTCCACCGATTAACGATTCTCACAAGGCTTACATTGCTTTACAAAAACTTTGTGATGAAATGGATCATCGTTATGAAATCTTTGAAAATTGTGGTGTAAGTAATATTAAACAATATAACCAAGACGCTTTAGAAAATGGCAAAGATAAAATGCCTTATATTGTTTTAATTTGTGATGAGTTCGCCGATTTAATGGATACAAATCGTAAATGTAGTGAGCCAGTTGTTAGACTGGGCCAAAAAGCTAGAGCTAGTGGTATCCATATGATTATTGCTACTCAAAGACCATCAACCAATGTTATCACTGGTACAATTAAAGCTAATTTACCTGTAAGAGTTGCTTTATCTTGTTCAAGTTACACTGACTCTATGACTATCTTAGGCGAAGGCGGTGCTGAAAAACTTCTTGGAAATGGCGATATGCTTGTTTCATGTCCTTTAATCTCTAAGCAAGGCTTTGTTAGAGTTCAAGGAAGTTTTGTTGATAATAAGGAAATTCGTAAGACTGTTGAATTCCTCAAAGAGCATTATCCAGTTAAATACAATCCTGACTTCTTAGATTTAGAAGAAAAAACTAAGTCAACAGCTTCGCTTGAATCAATTGCTCAACAAAAAGAAGAAAACTATAACTCAATGTATGATAAGATAAAAAGCTGGGTTATGTCTCAAGAATATACTTCAATTTCGAAAATTCAAAGAACATTTGGCTTAGGCTTCCCACGTGCTGGCAAGATGTTCTCAATGCTTGAAGAAGAAGGAATTGTTGAGTCAGAAGCCACTGCAACGAATAATTCAAAAGGTCGTCGAGTTTTAGTTCATGCACCTGAAGAACCATTTGTTCAAAGCGAAAATCCGGGTTCAATAGAGCAAACTACAATGGATTATTCTAAGTAAGGTTATTTTATATGAATGTAGGAATAGATCTTACTTATATTCCTCGCTTTATAGATAAAGAAGAACTAGCAAAAAAAGTTCTTTCGAAATCTGAATTAAATGAGTATTATTTATCAAGGCGAAAGGAAGAATATTTAGCGAGTCGTTTCGCTTTAAAAGAAGCCTTTCTAAAATCGATTAAAAAAGGAATTTTGGATATCGATCTTAAAAAAATTGTTATTGTTAAAGAAGAGAGTGGAGCAGTACATATAAATTATTCAGATAAAGACTATCCAGCTTCGCTTTCTCATGAACATGAATATTGTATTGGAGTAGTAGTATATGATTAACACATTTTTTGGCGCTAATTTAGTTGACTATCATACCATTAGAATTGCGATATTTTCAGAAGTTAATAAAAGTGATTCTTCACCATTTAATTTAATTATTGATAGTGAAAAAATCATTGTTTTAGAAATCGCTAAACAAAGTTATTTAAACGGCTTATGTTTATATGAATGCCGTAGTAAAGATAAAATTGAACTTGGACACAACTATGTGATTCAATGTCGTGATTTTGGATCAACTTCATTAAATGTTAATGAAGCGACCACCTTCCCAACCTTTGATGATGATTTTTATTATGATGGAGACGATTTAGGAGCGCTCTATTCAAAAGAAAAAACAACTTTTAAATTATGGGCGCCATTAGCTAGTAAAGTTTCTTTATTTATTAGAAAGAATAACAACGAAAACTTCACAACTTATAAAATGAAAAGAGGGGAAAAGGGAGTTTATGAAATCACTTTAGATGGCGATTATGATGGCTATATGTATCGCTATTCAGTCACTAATAGTGGCTTAAATTTAATCACAACTGATCCTTATGGAAAAGGTTCCACTGCAAATGGCAAAGATAGTGTAGTAGTTGACTTTAATAAAGCAAAAATTGATTTGTTTGAAAAAGATTTACCAAAGTATGAAAAATATAGTGATGCAGTTATTTATGAACTTCATGTTAGAGATTTAACAATAGATGCTAATACTAATATTGAACATAAAGGTAAATATTTAGGTCTGGCTGAAGAAGGAAGAGTTACTAAAAAAGGAAATCCTGCAGGACTTGATTACATTAAATTTTTAGGTGTAACCCATGTTCAACTTTTACCTATTTATGACTTTAAAACAACTGATGAGTTAAATCCTGATACAACTTATAACTGGGGATATGATCCTGCTCAATATTTTGTACCTGAAGGAAGCTTTTCGTTAAATCCTAACGATGCTTATTCCCGTATTATTGAATTGAAACAATTAATTGCTGCTTTCCATAAAAACGGAATTAAAGTGAATATGGACGTTGTTTTTAACCATGTTTACTCTAGTGAATTTTCAACTTTTGAAAAAGTTGTTCCTAATTATTATTTTAGAAAGAATCGTAATGGCACACTTTGTAATGGCAGTGGATGTGGCAATGATTTAGATACTAGTAGAAAAATGGTCAGAAAGATGATTATTGATGCCTTAGTTTTCTGGATGAAAGAATATGGTATTGATGGTTATCGTTTCGATTTAATGGGTTTGATTGATATAGACACCATGAATCTAGCCTTAAAAGAACTTAGAAAAATTAAGTCTGATTGTATGATTTATGGTGAAGGATGGGATATGGCGACTAACTTGCCATCTGATAAAAAAGCAACAATTTATAACTCATTTAAAACTCCTGAAATAGCGTTTTTTAACGATACTTATCGTGATATTGTTAGAGGCAATAATGATTTTAAGAACAATTCTTATCCAGGATATATTTTAGGCAATACTTCTTTCCTTGAAGGATTTAAGTTTGTTTATTTAGGAAGTTGCGTAAATTATTGCTATGCTCCTCGTTTTAAGAGCCAAGAACAGTCAATAAATTATGTTGAATGCCATGATAATGGAACTGTGTTTGATAAAATTACAAGAAGTTTCCCAGATGCTGATTTAGAAACAAAACTTAGAATTTTGAAAATGATAAATTCGACTGTTTTATTTTCTTTTGGTATTCCATTTTTCCATGCCGGTCAAGAAATTGGTCTTTCTAAAAAAATGGAAGATAATACTTACAATAAAGGCGACGAATACAATAAATTTGATTATTCAATTCTTGATGAAAGATTTGAAGAAAGTGTTTATTTAAAGAGTTTAATTGAAGCTAGAAAAGCCTATAGAGGCGCCTTCTCTCAATTTAAATCAAGTGATGATATAGCAAAGTCTAATATTTTCGTTAACCTTGAAAGAGGAGCTTTAGAAATAAAGATTTTCTCAAAAAATAACGTTGAAACCTATGCTTATGTATTTAATCCAACAAATGAAAAAATATCACTTTCTTTTGAAGACTATTATCGCTTAATTGTTGGTTCAGCCGGGTATTTAAGAAATTCTGATATTTATATTCAAAACTTTATAGTTGATCCATACACTGTAAATGTTTACGTGGTGAAGAAAAAAGATGAGAAAGTATCTAAGAGTAATAGCTAAAATATTGCCAGCTCTTATTTGGGCTTATTTTTCTTGGATATTTCGCTACTCTAGACATCCAGAAAAATACGATATCAATCTACGTTTTAAGAAAGTCCAAACTTTAATTCGCAAAGTTTTAAGAGCTTTTAATGTTACTGTAAATGAAATTGATGTTGATAAGTATGATTTGACTTTAAAAGAAGGGAGGCCTCACTTAATTGTTGCTAATCATATTAGTGGTTTTGATCCTTTAATTTTTATTGCATTAGCTAAAAGGCCAATTACTTTTGTAGCAAAAAAGGAAGTCTTAAAATTACCATTTGTTGGTAAAGTTGTTAAAAGCTTAGATGGAGAATTTTTAGATAGAGATGATTTAAAGCAATCTTTAAAAGTTTTTAAAAGTATTGCTCAAAAAATGATTGATATTCCTAATCTTGACTGGTTAATATTCCCTGAAGGCACAAGAAATAAAGTTGATCCAACTGATACTAGACCCTTCCATTATGGTACATTTAAACCAGCAATGAAAAACTCTTTAGATGTTAGCGTATTTTCAGTTTTAGGCACTCAAAGAATTCTAAATTCTAAGTGTAAAAACAAAATGAATCCTGTTTGCTTAAAATATGATTTAACTTATACTTTTGAAGATTATAATGGCTTAAAAACAGTCGATTTAAGCACAAAAGCTTATGAAGAGTGTAGAAGTGGTGTTCAAAGCTTAATTGAAGAAGATAAAAAGTTAGTCCTTAAATACAATAAGAAGGCCTAATGTCTTAATCCTTTTGGATAATAGTTTTTTAATCGACCATTTACATATTTAACAAAACCTAGGTTAATTCCGTTATATGAAACGACGTAAAAGTCGTTTTTTATATTGTGGTTTTTAATTATTTCTTCCCCATGTATATATTTTTTAAACTCTTCTTCAGTTAAAGCAATAGATAAAGATGGATTTAAATAATGAGCAAGATGGAAACTAGGTATAAATATATTTTTCTCTAAACTTCCAAAGTGTAATCCTGGTCTAATTAAATTAAGCTTGGTTAAATCTAAAGTGAAATTATTTAAATAAATTTCCTTGTTTATGTTAATTTCGTTTTGAAAATTTAATTCGTATTTATTAAGTAAATCTTTGTGGGTAATTTTGCTTTTACTTTTATTTATTGAAGTAGAACTGGCTCCTTTTTTATGAAGTAAAGCAATAAATTGACCTTCTCCATCATATAAATTTGGAAATAAATGAATTGCTTCTGGTAAAAGTTCACTTTTGTAATAATATGGTTTATTTTCGATATTAATTATTTCTAAATCATTAAAATTATTAAGAGCATCTAAAACGACATCTTCATTTTCTTCTTTTGAAAAGCTGCAAGTGGAATAGATTAAATATCCATCTTCTTTAAGCATAAAGTTAGCCATCTTTATTAACTCTTTTTGTCTTTCTTGAAGACTTAAAACCTTGTTAATTGTCCAATCTTCTTTTGCTAAAGAATTTTTGCGAAACATTGCACTTCCAGAACAAGGAGCATCAAGAATAATAGCGTTAAATTTATTTTGATAAAATTTATATATCTTTGAAAAATCGTTATTGGTTACAATGACATTTGAAAAGCCTTGTCGCTCTATGTTTTTTGATAGTTCAAGTGCCCTTTGGTGACTTAAATCGTTTGCAATAATGTTTAGATTTTTATCTAAATTATTGAGTAGTAGTGATATTGTCTTCCCGCCAGGAGCAGAACACAAATCTAGCACTAAATCACCATTTTTAGTAGGTAAATAGTAGGAAACTAGTAGTGAACTAGCATCAATCAAGTAGTAAGCGCCATTGTCGAAGAGATATGATTTGCCAAATTGATACTCGTTTTTGTTATAATAAAACACATTTTTTAAGAAAGGATGCTCTTTTATATTTGGAAAAGCGGTCTTGAATGCTTGAGCACTCATTTTTGATGTGTTTAATATTAAAGAATTAGTTCTTTCTTTTTCTTGAGCAAGTACTAGTTCGTGAATAAATTCGTCATTTAAGTATTCTTTTAAATTATCTTCAAACTTCATATTTACAATTATCGATTATTTTTGCTCAAAAGTGTAATGAAAATTAACTAACTATATAAAAGATTTAATTTTAAATAAATAGCATATCTATCGTTGTTTTTAAATATTTCAATATTAAATGATTTAATTTTTATATATAATTTAGAAAACAAGAGGAAATAACTTTATGGATATTTTGGACATTATTGCTAAAAAAAGAGACAAAAAAGTATTAACCAGAGAAGAAATTCATTACTTTATTAAAAATTATGTAAGTGGTGATATAAAAGATTATCAAGCTAGTGCCTTATTGATGGCGATTTATTTAAATGGAATGAATAATCAAGAAATATCTGATTTAACTGAAGAGATGAAAAATAGCGGTGATACCTTAGATTTAAGCGATATTCCAGGCATAAAGGTTGATAAGCATTCAACTGGTGGAGTCGGTGATAAGGTTTCTCTTATTTTAGGTCCAATGGTTGCTTCTTTAGGGGCAAAACTTGCCAAAATGAGTGGGCGAGGATTAGGCCATACTGGTGGCACATTAGATAAACTTGAATCAATTCCAGGATGTAGAATTAATCTCAGTGAAGAAGAATTTAAAAATCAAGTTAGAGAAATTGGAATTTCTATTATTGGTCAAAATGAAGATTTAGACCCTGCCGATAAAAAACTTTACGCTTTAAGAGATGTTACTGGAACTGTTGCTTCAATTCCTTTAATTGCTAGTAGCGTTATGTCGAAAAAATTAGCAAGTGGAAGTGATGCAATTTTGCTTGATGTTAAATATGGAAGTGGCGCCTTTATGAAAAACATGAAGGATGCAAAAAAACTTGCTATTACCATGGTTAATATTGGTAAATCTTTAAATAAAGATGTCAAAGCAGAAGTTACAGATATGGATCAACCTTTAGGTATGGCTGTTGGTAACAATTTAGAAGTTAAAGAAGTTATTGATACATTACATGGCAAAGGTCCAAAAGATATAACTGAACTTTGTATTGATAGCGGAGCAATTATGCTTGTCCAAGCTAAAATCTTTAAAGATAAAGAAGAAGCAAAGAAAGCACTCATTGAAAATATTAATAATGGTAAGGCTTTTGAAAAGTTTGTTGAGTTTATATCTTATCAAGGCGGAGATAAAGAATACTTATATCATCCAGAAAAATTCCCTGTCGCTAAAAATATTATCCCTGTTTATAGTTTAAAATCTGGTTTTGTTTCTAGAATTGACGCTTTAACAATTGGAGAAAGTTCAATGAGACTTGGCGGTGGTAGAGAAACTCTTGATGATGTTATCGATATGTCTGCTGGTATTGTATTAAATAAGAAAATCGGCGATCATGTTGAAAAAGGTGAACTATTAGCCACTTTATATACTAATAAAGATAATACTGAAGAAATATATCAAAAAGTTGTTGGTGCTTTTAAAGTATCAAAAACCGTTATTAAAAAAAGTAGTGAAAGACTATTAATAGAATAATTTTAGATTAACAAATTTAAACTCTATAAAAGTGCGGAAGTGACCGCACTTTTTATCTGCCTAAAAAATTTGTAAAAAAATTAAAAAAACCACTTGCATTATATTTTGAGTTGCAGTACTATTATTGAGCACGCGTTAAGTGAGTAACTTATAGCGTAAGAGATCTTTGAAAACTAAATAGATGTACAAACAAACAACGTCAATTTAATTAAGGAAAATTATTAATTTATTCGCACAGAATAATTTTGAACTAGATAATAACTTTTTGAGAGTTTGATGCTGGCTCAGGATGAACGCTGGCGGTATGCCTAATACATGCAAGTCGAGCGAGGTAGCTTGCTACCTAGCGGCGAACGGGTGAGTAACAAGTTGGTAATCTACCTTTCAGTTGGGGATACCCAGGCGAAAGCTTGGCTAATACCGTAATACGTAATAGTCTGAAATGGCTATTATAAAAGGCCCTTCGGGGTCGCTGATTGATGAGCCTGCTTTTGATTAGCTAGTTGGTGAGATAAAAGCCCACCAAGGCGAGGATCAATAGCCGACCTGAGAGGGTAATCGGCCACAATGGAACTGAGACACGGTCCATACTCCTACGGGAGGCAGCAGTAGGGAGTCTTCGACAATGGGGGAAACCCTGATCGAGCAATACCGCGTGAGTGATGAAGGTCTTCGGATTGTAAAACTCTGTTGTGAGGGATAAATGGTTAAGATAGGAAATGATTTTAATTTGATAGTACCTTACTAGAAAGCAACGACTAACTTCGTGCCAGCAGTCGCGGTAATACGAAGGTTGCAAGCGTTATCCGGAATTATTGGGCGTAAAGAGTGAGCAGGCGGCTTGCTAAGTTTGAGGTTAAATCGTTGGGCTTAACCCAATCTCGCTTCAAAAACTGGCAGGCTAGAGTGTGTGAGAGGTAAGTAGAACTCCATGTGTAGCGGTGAAATGCGTAGATATATGGAGGAACACCAGTGGCGAAGGC
>UQFQ01000032.1 GCA_900540395.1 uncultured Mollicutes bacterium
TACAACAGAAGAAGACTTTAAAAGAACAAGTTGATTTTGTGTTTGAAAATAGAACACACTTATTATCATGGGGAATTACTGATTCTACTTATCAGTATTTTAAAGTTAAAGATTTTAATGGTACTCTTCCAATAATAAAACTCTTTATTAGTCAAAAAGAAGAGTTTCTTATTAGATATGGATACTTGTTTTTGTTTAACTACATTAAAGACACAACTATCTATGACACGATTTTCGGCTTATTCAAAAACAGTGATTTCTTCTATGTCAAAATGGTTGAAGCGTGGATTTTATCTTATCTTTATATTTATGATTCAAAGAAAACTTACGATTTTCTTTTTTCTTCAGATATAAGCTTTGATATTAAGAATATGGCAATACGAAAAATCATTGATTCTTATCGTGTAAATAAAGAGGAAAAAGAAAAAGTAAAAGCTTTGAGAACCATTATTAAAGAAAAGAAAAAATAAGCATCAATTTAGTTCAAATTCTTAAAATCTTTTCTATACACTTACAGGCATTTAGTTTTCAATACTACCTTATTTTTTGGTATAATCTTTTTTGAAAGGTTGGAACTTATGATATATAAAAATAGAGAAGTTTGTAAAGACACTTATTACGTTGGAGCTAGCGATCGCCGTCTTGCTCTTTTTGAAAATATTTATCCATTAACAAATGGTGCAAGTTATAATTCTTATATTATTTTAGATGAAAAAACTTGTGTTTTAGATGGCGTTGACCATAGTGTAAGAGACATATATATTGACAAAGTTAAAGCTGCTTTAAATGGTAGAAAACTTGATTATCTTGTAATTCAACATATGGAACCAGACCATGCTTGTTGCTTAAAAGATTTAATTGCTGTTTACCCTGATTTAACAGTTGTTTTAAATAGCAAGACTTGGGAAATGTTTCAAAACTTTAACGAAGGTGTTGAAGTTAAAAACGTAAAAATTGTTCAAGAAATGGACACTTTATCTTTAGGTAAACATACTTTAGTCTTCGTTTTTGCCCCTATGGTTCACTGGCCAGAAGTTATGGTCACATATGATGCTTATACTAAGACTTTATTTAGCGCTGATGCTTTTGGTACATTTGGTGCTTTGAGTGGAAATTTATTTGCTGATAGAGTTAAATTTGAAAAAGAATTTGAAGACGAGGCAAGAAGATATTACACAAATATTGTTGGTAAATATGGAACTCAAGTTCAAGCAATTTTAAAGAAAGCATCAACTATTGAAATTGAAACGATTTGTCCTTTACATGGACCAATTTGGAGACAAGATTTGAATTATTTAATTGGTCTTTATGATAAATGGTCTAGATATGAACCTGAAGTAAATGGTGCTTTAATTGTTTATGGTAGTGTTTATGGTCATAGTGAAGTAGCAGCTAATATTATTGCTGATTCTTTATCAGAACTTGGACTTAAAGAAATTGCTCTTTATGATGCTAGCAAAACTGATAAATCATATCTTGTAGCAGAAGCTTTTAAATATTCTCATCTTATTATTTGTGCTTCTACCTACAATATGGGTATTTTTACTCCTGTTGAAGAATTTTTATTAGATTTAAAATATCATAACTTACAAAATAGAAAGTTTGCAGTAGTTGAAAATGGTAGCTGGGCACCAAATAGTGGATCTTTAGTCGTTAAAATATTAAGCGACCTTAAGGACTGGGAACAAATTGGCGATAAGATTACTTTTAAGAGCAGTGTAAAAACTGATGATGCAACAAAACTTTTAGAACTCTCTAAACAAATTTATGATACTATTCCACAAAGAGAAGCTGATGGTAATCCATTATTTAATATTACTTATGGATTATTTACTCTTTCTACCTTTGATGGTAAAAAGCAAAATGCTTGCATTATAAATACTGTTAATCAAGTCGCTAATAATCCAGATAGATTAATGATTTGTGTTAATAAGAGAAATTACACAGCAAGCGTTATTAATCAAACAAAGAAATGTAATATTAGTGTTTTAACTAAGCATACACCATTCTCTATTTTTAAACGTTTTGGATTCCAAAGCGGGGCTACAGTTGATAAGTTTCAAGATTTTGAAGATATTAAGCTCGCTAAAAATGGTGTTTGTTATTTAACAAAATACTCTAATGCTTTTATATCTTTAAATGTTGTTGAAACTCTTGATTTAGGTACTCATTTTGGCTTTATTTGTACAATCAGTGAAAGCAAAACTTTAAACAATGATACAAGTTTAACTTATGAGTATTACATGAATAATATTAAGCCAATTCCACCTAAGACAAATAAGAAAGTAGGATGGATTTGTAAGATTTGTGGATATGTTTACGAAGGTGAAGTTTTACCAAAAGACTTTATTTGTCCAATTTGTAAACATGGTGCAGATGACTTTGAAAAATTAAAATAAGGTGCAAAAATGGAAGATTTTAAAGAAAAATTATCTTTTAATGAATATCAAAAACATGCCTACAATTTAATTAGCGAAGAAGGAAAAAAGGACATGATTACTAATGGTGTCCTTGGCTTGGCTGGTGAAAGTGGTGAATGTTGCGATATCGTTAAAAAATTTAAATATCAAGGACATGAACTTGATAAGGAACATTTAAAGGATGAACTCGGTGACGTTTTATGGTATGTTGCTGAAACTGCTAGTGGTTTAGGCATTACACTTGAGGAAGTTGCTCAATATAATCTTGATAAACTTCACAAAAGATATCATGGTGAAAAGTTCCACAAGGAAGACAGTATTAATCGTACAAAATAATTATGTATCCAATCGAAAAATTTGACGTAATCATTATTGGAGCCGGGGTAATTGGCAGTGCAATCGCTCGCTATTTAACACGCTTCGAAACTAATATTTTGGTTTTAGAAAAACATAACGATGTCGGCGATGAGGCAAGTGGAGCCAATAGCGGCATAGTTCATAGCGGATATGATCCATTACCGGGCACCAATAAGGCCAAATTCAATGTTTTGGGTGCTAAAATGATGAAAAAAGTTTGTGAGGAACTTGATGTTCCTTATCAAAACATTGGATCACTTACAATTTCTTTTAATGAAGAAGACAATAAAACCTTATTAGACCTTCAAAAAAGAGGTTTTGAAAATGGTGTTGAAACCAAAATTTTAACAAGAGAAGAAACTTTGGCTCTTGAGCCAAATCTTTCTAAAGAAGTTTGTGGTGCACTTTTGGCACCAACAGCTGGTATTGTTTCTCCTTTTGAGCTGACGGTTAAATTAATGGAGAATGCTATAGATAATGGCGCAGTTCTCAAATTAAACTCAGAAGTAACTAAAATCAAAAAAATAGACGGATTTTACAAGGTTTTTTGCAAGAACGGTACAGAATTTATATCTAAATGTATTGTTGATGCTGCCGGTTTATATAGCGATAAAGTAGAAGAATTTGTTGAAAAATCTAAGTTTAAAATTACACCTAGAAAAGGTGAGTATTTTGTTTTAGATCATTTTGACCCTAATTTCATTAAACATACAATTTTTATGTGTCCTACTAAAGTTGGGAAAGGCGTTCTTATTTCTCAAACAACAAGCGGGAATTACTTAGTTGGACCTAGTAACGATGTTTCTGATGTCGATGATACATCTACAGATTCTGAAACATTAAATGAGATTAAGAAAATAGCTTTAAAGATTTGCCCAAGTTTACCATTTAGCGAAAATATTCGACAATTTACAGGAATAAGGCCAAATTCTGATTTTAATGATTTTATCATTGAAGAGAGTTCTTCAAATCCTAATTTCTTTATTGTTGGTGGAATTATGTCTCCAGGTTTAGCTTCTTCAGTTGCAATTGGCGAATATGTTTCTGACTTAATAAAGAATAAATTAAATTTACCAGAGAATAAAGCGTTCAATCCAAAAGTTAGAAAACATTCTAGTCTTAAAAAGCTTGGAACTATTGAATTTAATAAATTAATTCAATCTAATTCGCTTTATGGACTTCTAATTTGTCGATGCGAAAAGATTAGCGAAGCCGAAATTGTTGATGCAATACATCGAAATTGTGGAGCAAGAACAATTAAAGGTGTTAAAAAGAGGGTTAGACCTGGATTTGGTAAATGCCAAGGGACTTTTTGCGAAGTAGAAGTTGCTAAGATTTTAGCAAGAGAATTAAATACTGATATTTCTAATATTTGCTATAGTGAATTAGGGACTAACGTTGTATTAAAATCCTTAAAGGGGATCAATGATGACATATAAAGATTTGATTGTTGTTGGTGGTGGAAGTGCTGGCTTAGCTAGCGCTATTTCTGCTTTTGATAATGGAATAAAGGATATTTTAATTCTTGAAAGAAATGGTGAACTTGGAGGAATTTTAAATCAATGTATTCACCCAGGATTTGGATTGCATCATTTTCATGAAGAACTTACTGGTCCTGAATGTGCTCGAAAATATATAGATGAGTTGGATGCACGAAAAATAGATTATTTTTTAAATACGCAAGTTATTTCAATTTCTCGTGATAAGATTGTAACTTTTATTAATAAAGATGGAGTGCAATCAATAAAAGCAAAAGCCATTATTTTCGCGGCAGGATGTAATGAAAGAACAAGAGGCCAAATTTCATCACCAGGTTATAGACCTAAAGGAGTTTATACTGCAGGATTAGCTCAAAGATATTTAAATATTGAGGGGCGTTTGGTTGGCAAAAAAGTTTATATTTTAGGTAGTGGTGATATTGGCTTAATTATGGCTCGACGCATGACACTAGAAGGAGCACAAGTTCTTGGTGTTAGTGAAATTATGCCTTACTCTAATGGCTTAAAAAGAAATATTGCTCAATGTTTAAATGATTTTAATATTCCTTTAAGATTATCAAACACTGTAACAAAAATTTATGGTAAAGACAGACTTGAAGGAATTGAAATTAGTGATGTAGACGCCAACTTACAACCAATAAAGGGGACAGAAAAATATATTGAATGTGACACTTTGCTTTTAAGTGTAGGTTTATATCCTTTTAATAGTTTACTTAAAGAAGCTGGTTGTGCTGTAAATAAAGAAAGTAAAGGAAGTCTTGTAGATCAAAATCTTGAAACAAGCATTGAAGGTATTTTTTCGACTGGAAATGTTTTGCATGTTCATGATCTTGTTGATTTTGTTAGCGAAGAAAGTGAAAGGGCTGGAGCTAGTGCAGCCAAATATATTCTAGGCAAAAGAGGAAAAACTATTAATCAAATTGAGGTGACTCACACTCAAAATATTGCATACGTTATTCCATCTCTAATTAATGCAAGAAGCGACAAAGAAGATATTATCTTTTCATTTAGGGTTAAGAAAAATATTAAAAAAGCTCAAATCTTATTTAAAAGTCCTGCAAAAACCCTATATTCTTCTGTAAAAACAAATTTAATGCCAGCAGAAATGATAAAGATTAAAGTAAAAGAACTAGAACTTAACGGATACGATAAATTATCTATAGAGGTAATAGAAAATGATTAAAAAACTAACGTGCATTGTATGTCCTAATGGGTGTGAAATTGAAATAGATGGGGATAAGATAAAAGGCTATACATGTAAACGTGGATTAGAGTATGCAAAAGAAGAACTCTTCCATCCTCATAGAATGGTAACCTCTACTGTTAAAATTGCTGACTCTGAAGAAGTTTGTCCTGTTAAAACTTCTTTATCTATACCAAAAGAAGAAATTTTCAATGTAATGAAAGAAATTAATAAAATTTGCTTAAAAAAACCAATTTCTTTTCACCAAGTTGTGATTAAAAATGTATTAAATTTAGGGGTAGATATTATTACAACTAAGGAGTTCAAATAAGCTTGGCTACAGTTTTAAAGTTTGTTGAAACATTTAAAAACAAGACGTTTGCGGAGGTCCCGCTTTGTGAAGCTGATATTATTGTCGGCTCACTTTTTTCTTATGCTTCTTTTGAAAAGACAAAAGAATATGAGAAACATTCTTTATCAAATCACACTTGTAGAGTGTCGGTTTTTAATAAGCCAAAAACACTCAATCAAATGACTGAAAACTATTTAAATCCTAAGGATTTTAAAAAATTTCTTGAGCCACTCTTATCTTCTAGAAGGTACAAAAATTTACAAATCGGCTACATTAAAAATTTCTTTTCTGAGAAAAGGACAATGCAATTTTTTACTTTTACTATCTTTACTAAAAATTATAATGTCATCTTTTTTAGAGGTACGGATATTTCACTTCTTGGATGGGAAGAAAATTTTAATATGATACTTGAAGATAGAATACCTTCTCAAGTTGCTGCAAAGAAATATGTAAAAGAAATATCGCAGTTAAACACAAGGCCAATTATAATTGCCGGGCACTCAAAGGGTGGTAATTTAGCTTATTACAGTTATTTCAATAGTAACCAAAATGTTAAGGATAGAATTGCTGCAGTTTATAATTTTGATGGCTCAAGCTTTTTTAAAGATAAATATGATTATTCAGAATTTAATAAGAAACTTTTTAAATTTGTTCCTAGCGATGATGTTATAGGTATTGTTTTTGAAAGATCTGATCGATATATTCCAATTTCTACAAAGAAAAAGAGTTTAAGTGCCCACGATTTATTAACATGGAACTTTTCAAAAAAGAGTCAGTATAAAGAGCTAGAAAGAAAGAAAAGCTTAACTTTAACATCAAAGACTTTTCAAATTACTTTAAACATTTGGCTAAATAAATTAACAAAAGCCGAGATTAAAGAACTTATTGATTTTATAATAGGTATAGCGACATGTAATCAAATGAAGGACTTGTTTGCTTTAAAACTTGACATTATTAAAGAGAGAAAAGTATATCTTGATAATATTGCCAATTATAATCAAGACACTAAAGAGAGGTTGAAACAAATTAGTCGTGATTTAGTTAAGACTTTCTTTTCGGTTTTGTTGCATACAAAAGACTATAAGTGTAATGGTGAGAAGGTTGAATAATATGAAAGAAAAGTACATTTTAGTAGTTGACCAAGGGACTACATCATCAAGAGCGATTTTATTTAATCATAATGAAGAAATCGTTTATAAATCACAACAAGAAATAGCTTGTTCATTCCCTTATGATGGTTGGGTTGAGCAAAATGCTTTGGATATTTATTTAAGTGTTTTAAATGTTATTAATGATATGCTATTAAAAACCAATCTTACTTATGATGACATAGATAGTTTAGGCATTACAAACCAAAGAGAAACAACCATAATTTGGGATAAGAAAACAGGTATGCCGGTTTATAATGCAATTGTTTGGCAATCTAGACAAAGTGCCTATATCTGTGATGAATGGAAAATTTACGAAGAACTCGTTCATAAAAAAACGGGATTAATAATCAACCCATATTTTAGTGCTTCAAAAATTAGATTTATTCTTGATCATATTAAAGATGGTCAAAAAAGAGCTGAAAATGGAGAACTTCTTTTCGGGACAGTTGATACATGGTTAATGTATAAATTGTCGAAAGGCAATATCTTCAAAACTGATTATACAAACGCCAGTCGCACAATGTTTTTTAATATAAACACTTTAACTTATGATGATGAGCTTTTAAAACTTTTTAATATTCCAAAATGTATGCTTCCTGAAGTTTGTCCTTCGTCTTACTTTTATGGAAATGCAACATCCTTGAATGAAAATTTAAGAATTAGAGCAATTGCAGGAGATCAACAAGCGGCTTTATTTGGTCAAAACTGTTTTAATGAAGGTGATAGTAAGAATACTTATGGTACTGGCTGCTTCATGCTTATGAACACTGGGAACAAACCGGTATTTAGTGACAATGGTCTAATCACAACAATTGCTTGTTCTTATGATGAAAGAATTTCATATGCTTTAGAAGGAAGTGTTTTTATTGGCGGTGCTTGCGTTCAATGGCTAAGAGACCAAATGAGAATGATTAAAACAGCTGCTGAAAGTGAAAATTACGCAAAACGAGTTAAGGATTCAGATGGCGTTTATGTTGTGCCTGCTTTTGTCGGACTTGGAGCTCCTTATTGGGATGATGATTGTAGAGGCGCTGTTTTTGGACTCACTAGAGGAACAACCAAAGAACATTTTATAAATGCAACTTTAAATTCGATTGCTCTTCAGACTAAGGACGTTATCGAAGTAATTGAAAAAGAATCGAATAGAAAAATTGAAGTCTTGAAGGTAGATGGTGGAGCAACAGCTAATGATTATTTAATGCAATATCAAAGCAACATTTTAAATACTAAATTGATGTTGCCTAATTGTTTAGAGACTACGGCTTTAGGAGTTTGTTATTTAGCAGGTCTTAACAGTGGTTATTTTTCTGGGATTGAAGAAATCAAAAGCATTCATAAATATAAGAAAGAATACTTACCTTTAATGAGCAATAAAGAAAGAGAAGATATTGACAAAAAATGGAAAGTAGCCATTCAAGCCACAAGAATGTTCAAATAGATAATTCTGATTTTCAGAAAGCAAATTTATTTAAATGTGCAGACTATGAAAAATATAGCAATTTTTTTCATAGCAACATAAATATAGAGAAAAAATACGATACCATTCATGAATTTTTAATGAATGGCAGTTTAGAAGCTGACTGTTTAGGCGACACAAAACTTCTACTAGAACTAATTAGATACTTCTTTATTGGCTTAGAGAATTATGAAGATTTTAAGAGAACGTATTTACCAGAAAACTCTTTTTCAATTTATAAAGTCGATTTTGTTGATTATTTTCATTTCGGCTCAGAAGTAGTGCCGCTTGCGATAACATTAGAGCCAATCAACCCTTTACTATTATCTTTATTATATATAAAGCTGATGCACTATTTTCTGGGAAACGGCTTATATTTAAATTCTCTTATATTAATTTCTTTTGATAATTGTGAAGATATGGCCCAAACCAACTCTTTAAATCTTTATTTAATTGAAGAAAAAGCGAATAAATCAATTTTGAGAACAAAGTGGAGATATTTGAAACAATGTTTTAAAAATGTATTTACTTTTTCTAAAGAAGATTTAATAAAAGCTGATAGATTTTATTACTTAGCTTGTAGAGGATTTGTGGATTTTTCAATTTGCAAAATGTGCCCATATAAAGATGAATGCAAGCAAAAACAAATAGTAAAATAGACGAATAATTTCAGTAAAGCGCTTACATTTAATTTTATTAAAAAAAGCGAAAAAAACACTTGAAACCACTTACTACTAAGGTATATAGTATTGAAGTTGTCGCGAGTTTTGAGGGCAATTTAAAAACTAAATGTTTATAGAATATATTCTATAAAAAAGTTGAAAAAATTCTTAAAAAACTGGTTGACACGATAATATCGCTTTGATATTATTAATAAGCACCTTACGAAAATATTAATTTCGTATTAAGATTGTGAGTAACGATAGGTGCAAGAGATCTTTGAAAACTAAATAGATGTACAAACAAACAACGTCAATTTAATTAA
>UQFQ01000033.1 GCA_900540395.1 uncultured Mollicutes bacterium
TTAGCAACCAGATCACTTTCAATTTTCGGTGATCACCAAGATGTCTACTCAATTAGACAAAGTGGAATCGCAATGATTTGTTCAGATTCTGTTCAAGAAGTTGCTGATCTTGCTTCCGTTGCTCACCTTGTTGCAATTGATGCTGAATATCCAGTCTGTCATTTCTTTGATGGATTCAGAACTTCACACGAAATCCAAAACGTTGAATTTTTAGCTGATGAAGAATGGAAGAAACTTGTACCATGGGATAAAGTTAAAAAATTCAAAGAAAGAGCATTAAATCCACACGGACACGCTGTTACAAAAGGTGGTGCTGAAAACGATGATATCTACTTCCAAGGTAGAGAAGCTCAAAATAAACATTTCGAAAATGTTCTTCCAGTTGCTGAAAAATACTTTAAGAAAGTTAGCGAATTAACCGGAAGAGAATATGCTCCATTTGTTTATTATGGTGCTAAGGATGCGGAAAAAGTTATTATCGCAATGGGTTCTGTAAACGAAACAGCTTATGAAGTAGTTACAGACTTAATGAAGAAGGGCGAAAAAGTCGGTATGATTAGAGTTCACCTCTTCAGACCATTCTCTGCAAAACATTTAGTTGCTTGCATCCCTTCAACAGTTAAAGAAATTGCTGTTTTAGATAGAAGTAAAGAATTAGGTAGTGTTGGCGAAGCTTTATATGAAGATGTTTGCTCAGCATTAGACCTAGACCTTGAAGGAAGAACCGGAATTAAAGTTATCGGTGGTAGATATGGATTATCTAGCAAAGATACTCAACCAAAACACATTAAATCAGTCTTTGATTGGATGTTAAGTGGAAAAGAACATCACAATTTCTCAGTTGGAATTAATGATGATGTTACCTTCCTTTCAATTCCAGTCGACGAAGATTATGAAATTAAACATAGCTACACATCCTGCTTATTCTATGGTTTAGGTAGCGATGGAACAGTTGGTGCTAATAAATCATCAATTAAGATTATTGGTGATGCTACACATCAATATGCTCAAGCTTACTTTGCTTATGACTCAAGAAAATCTGGTGGTGTTACAAGAAGCCATTTAAGATTCGGTAAAGAACCAATTCACTCCACATATTATGTTGAACATGCTTCATTCATTTCATGTTCACTTGATACTTATGTCTTTAGATTTGATATGTTAAAGAACCTCAGTGATGGTGGTACTTTCTTACTCAACACTGATATGGATGATGAAACATTAATCAAATCATTACCAAACAGAGTAAAATGGCAACTTGCTACAAAACATGCAAAATTCTATGTCATTGATGCTAACAAGATTGCTAGTGAAATTGGTATGGGAAGACATACAAATACAATTTTACAAAGTGCTTTCTTCTACTTAAATCCACAAATCATGCCATATGCTGATGCAAATACATGGATGAAGAAATTAGCTTTAAAGACTTATGGTAGAAAAGGTCAAGATGTTGTTGAACTTAACTACAAAGCTATCGATAAAGGTACAGAAGGATTAAGAGAAGTTAAAGTTGATAGTGCATGGGCTAAATTACCATACAATAGAGAAAGAACATTAACAGGTGATGATTACTTTGATAGTTATGTTGATCTTGTTAATACTCTTGATGGTTATGATATTCCAGTCAGTAAATTCACAGAATATGAATTACTTGATGGAACCATGAGAGAAGATGTTACCTTCATGGAACAAAGAGGTATTGCTGATAGAGTACCTGAATGGAACAAAGATTACTGTATCCAATGTAATACTTGTGCATTCGTCTGTCCACATACCACAATTAGACCATTCTTATTAACAGATGAAGAAATCAAAAATGGTCCAAAAGGACTTGCTGATTCAGTTGTCGATGTCAAACCTGCAAAACCAGGATTAAAATACATTATCCAAGTCTCACCAAAGAACTGTGTTGGTTGTGGACTCTGTGTTAAAGAATGTTTAGCAAATGTTGCAGCAAGAAAAGCTGGAAACGATCACTTTGCATTAAAACTTGTTGAAGCTAAATCACAATTCCACAAAGAAGAATATGCTCAATATTTATACAAACACACAGAATATAAAGCAGATAAATTCCCAGTTACAACAGTTAAAGGTGCTGCATTCTTAATGCCATATATGGAAGTAAGTGGAGCTTGTGCTGGATGTGGTGAAACTCCATATTACAACTTACTCTCCAGATTATTTGGTAAAGACTTAATGATTTCTAACGCAACAGGTTGCTCTTCAATCTATTGTGGTTCAACTCCATTAACTCCATTTGTTAATGATAAGAATGGAAATGGTGTTGCATGGGCTAACTCCTTATTCGAAGATAACGCAGAAAACGGATATGGTATGAGACTTGCTACTGACTATAAACTTGCTAATATCTGCAGAATCTTAAATGTTGGATTAGAAAGCGACAAAGTTAGTGCTGAACTTAAAGAAACAATTAAGAGCTATCTTGCTAATATTAAGAATAAAGATGAAGCAAGAAAGATTATCCCTGAACTTGTTAAAGGTATTGAAGCTTCTAAAGATGAAGCTATTAAAGAAGTACTCGACTATAAACAAGACTTACTCGATAAGAGTGTTTGGATTGTTGGTGGTGATGGCTGGGCATATGATATTGGCTATGGCGGACTTGATCACGTTTTAGCTAGTGAAGATGATATCAATGTTATGTGTCTTGATACTGAAGTTTATTCCAACACTGGTGGACAAGCTTCTAAATCATCACAAACTGGTCAAATCGCTCAATTCACTGCAAGTGGTAAGAAGACCAGCAAGAAGAACCTTGCTTTAATGGCAATGGCTTATGGAAATGTCTACGTTGCTCAAGTTGCTTTAGGTGCTAATATGATGGCTGCAATTAAAGCCTTCAAAGAAGCTGAAAGTTACAACGGACCATCCTTAATTATCTGCTATGCTCCATGTGTCAACCATGGTATTAAAGGTGGTATGGTCAATTCTATCGAAGTTGAAAAAGAAGCAGTCGCTTGTGGTTACTTCACAACCTTCAGATATGATCCAAGACTTGTTGCTCAAGGTAAACCAGGATTACAACTTGATTGTAAAGAACCAGACTTCTCCAAGTTAAGAGAGTTTATTATGAAAGAAACTAGATACTCTCAACTTCCAAAGATTAACCCAGCTGAAGCAGAAGCATTATTTGAAAAGAACGAAAAATGTGCTCGTGAAAGATGGGATAGAATTAAGAAATTTGGTCTTTAATTCTTAAAAATCTAAAACTATTAGCCATGACTTCGGTCATGGCTTTTTATAATTAATTTTGTTTGTTCTTAAAAATAGCACCGATAGGTATATATTAAATTTAGCCAAGATTTTTGATTAATCACATGGTTGAAGTAATAATCTTCCAATTTGAGCTAGCCTTAAATTAGTGACTAGCGATTAGCCAATTGTGTTAATTATAACGCTAATAAAATAATCTTTAACTATATGAAAATTTCATTCTTTAAAACTCGTTTTTAAGGAAAAAACCTTGCAAAACTTCACTAATAATTGGATTTTCAACTTTATAAAACTTAATAAAATCTGTTTCCTTTTTAACACGAAGATAAAAATTCGATAAAAAATATTTTTTACAAGAAAATAAAAAAACTCGCCATTAGGCGAGTAAAAAAGTTTTATGTTTTTTATTAGTCGACATTAATTAATTCATATTCGCGGCTGCCATAACCAATTTTTGCAGCAGTTTCGATTGTGTGAATTCCATGTCTTGTTTCAACTCTTTCGACAAAATGGTCTCTACCTGGATCTTTTGAACTATAAATTAAGTCGATACAAGCTTGGTCGATTGCAACTGGGTCGGTTGAAGCTAAAATTCCGATATCTTTCATACATGGATCTTCAGCAACAGCACAGCAATCACAATCAACAGACAGATTTCTCATAACGTTAATATATAAGATTTTGCCATTGAAGTATTTAATAACACTACCAGCGGCATCAGCCATAGATTCAAGGAAACTATCTTGTTCAGCATCAAATCCAACTTTAGTATCGCCAGCTCCATGGATATAAAGTTTTCCATATCCAGAAGCACAGCCGATTGATAATTGTTTTATTGCTCCACCAAATCCACCCATTGGATGACCTTTAAAGTGAGAGACAATTAACATAGAATCATATTTTGAAAAATCTTTGCCGATATAATTCTTTTTAATACGTACTCCATTAGGAATATCGAGTTCAATATCAGGACCAGTTGCATCTAATAAATCAAATTTAAAAACTTTACTCCATCCATGATTTTCAATTAAGTGGAGGTGTTTTTCAGTAGTATTTCTTTCTCCTTCATAAGCGGTGTTACATTCAACAACTGTTCCGCCAACATAATCAACTATCTCTTTTAAATAATCTGGTCGAAGATAATTTTGATTACCTTCTTCCCCGGAATGAATTTTAACAGCAACATTACCTGTTAATTTTTTATCTAATAAATCAAAAAGCTTAACGAGGCTATGCGATGATAAATCTTTTGTAAAATATACCTTTGATTTTGCCATAATTTTCTCCTTTTCGTATTTATTTAAGGACAAAAGTAAATATCTTTCAATTAAAAATAACACTTTGTCAATTATTTTTCTTAGTTATTCTTTTCACTATATTAATCAAAAGAATAGAAAATGCGATTATTTTCTTTATAATTATTTAAGAGGACAAGAAAATGAAAATTATTTCTTTTAATGTAAATGGTATAAGAGCAATTTTAAATAAAAATTTTGAAAATGATTTTAAAGAATTAAACGCTGATATTTTTTCAATCAATGAAACAAAATTGAATGATGATATTCATAAAGAATTTCCATTTAAACCTGAAGGATATGAAGTTTATTTTACAAATTCTACTGTTAAAAAAGGTTATAGTGGAGTAGCGGTATTTACAAAAATTCATCCATTAAGTGTTCATTATGGATTAATCGACAATAAGTATGATGATGAAGGACGAGTTGTTACTTTAGAATTTAACAATTTTTATTATGTCGCTTGCTATGTTCCTAATAGTGGAGATGAATTAAAACGTCTTGATTTTAGAATGATTTTTGAAAAAGATTTAGTTGCTTATTTAAATTCATTAAAAGAGAAAAAGGCTGTTGTTTATGCCGGAGATTTAAATGTCGCTCATGAAGAAATCGATTTAAAAAATCCATCAACAAATCACCATAATGCTGGTTTTACTGATGAAGAAAGAAATGCATTTACCAACTTATTAAATAATGGATACATTGATACTTTCCGTTATTTATATAAAGACACGGTTAAATATTCTTGGTGGAGCTATAGAATGAAAGCCAGAGAAAGAAATGCGGGGTGGAGAATCGACTATTTTGTTGTTTCAGAAAATATTATTGATAAAGTAAAAGATTCAAAAATTTTAAATGAGATATATGGCAGCGATCACTGTCCTGTTGAACTTGAAATTGATATAGATTAATTATGTTTAAAGTAATAAGTGCTCTTGAAGCTAAAGAAAATGATTCTTATACAATTCAAAACTTCGTACCTTCTATTGAATTAATGGAAAGAGCAGGAAAGTCTTGCTACGAAATTATTAAAGGGAATATTCAAAAAGAAGATGCTATTTTAGTTGTTTGTGGTGGAGGTGGAAATGGTGGAGATGGATTAGTCATTGCTCGCTATTTGTTTCAAGATAACTATCAAGTATTTGTTTATTTAACTTCAAATCACTTAAAAGAAGAAACTGAAATAAATTTAAAACGCTATAAAGGAAGTGTAATAAAAGATTTAGATGAATTTATCAAAACTCATCAAGTTAAGGTTATAATTGATGCAATCTTTGGGGTTGGCTTAAATACTAAAATTAAAGAAAACTATGTGGCTTTAATTAACAAACTAAACTTGATCGATGCTTATAAAGTGAGTATAGATATTAATAGTGGTTTAGATTCAACAAGTGGCCAAGCTTTAGGCGCTTTATTTAAAAGTGATTTAACTATTACAATTCAAGACTATAAAAGTGGCTTATTTTTAAATGACGGGAAAGGTTCTTATTGTGATTTAAAAGTTATTGATATTGGAATAAAGCCTGCAAAACCACAATATTTTTTAAATATTTTGAAAAAAGAAGACATTAAAGTATTGTTTAAAAAGCGTGATCAAAATACTAATAAAGGTAGTTATGGAAGAGTTGCTTTAATTGGTGGATCTAAATTAACTCCTGGTGCTCTTTTACTCTCTTTTAATGCTCTGGCTAGTTTAAGATGTGGAGTAGGCTATGCAACTATAGTAATTCCTAAATCTTTATATAATATATATGCTTTAAAAAATGAGGAAAATATTTATACCTTATTTAATGATAATGATGGAAATATTCTTTTTGATGAAGAAAATCTTAAAAAGTTACTTCATTATTCATCCATTTTAGTTGGACCAGGCATAGGAACAAGTGAAGAAGTTTATAAAATCATTAAATACTTACTTCTTAACTTTAAAGGTAATCTTGTTTTAGATGCAGATGCTTTAAATTCTTTATCTAAGTATGGTGTTGATGTTTTAAAAGAGAAAGTTTGTAATGCTACTATCTTAACGCCTCATATTAAAGAATTTTCAAGACTTTCTTGTCTTGAAATTGATGAGATTTTAAGTAATTCAGTTGAGATTTGCAGGGATTTTGCTAAAAAATATGGTGTAATTGTTAATTTAAAAAATAATGTTAGTGTAATTAGTGATGGAGAAATGGCCTATTTAAATATCAATGGAAATGCTGGACTTGCTAAAGGTGGAAGCGGTGATGTTTTAAGTGGAATTACATTAGGCTTAGTAAATAAGAACGATAACATTTTGTTAAGAGTAGCTAGCGCGGCTTACATCCTAGGTTTAAGTGCTGATTTAGCAACGCAAAAAATAAACGAATATTCTTTACTTGCAAGAGATGTAGTTGCTGAAATTCCTAATGCTATAAATTCTATTATTAATATAGATAAATAGTTACCTTAATAAGTTTTAATATTTATTTTCTTGTCTTAGAAAGTTTATTTTTAAATGCTTTTTTGACTTTCTTTTTATTTCGCTTACTTAACTTAGAGAAAATGATGATAAGGATAATTAAGATGATAACTATAACGGCTACACCAATAATTATCTGTAAAGTTGAAAAACTAACGTTAATATTAATAACATTTGAAGTAACTGAGGCACCTTCTTTAGTTCTAGCTATTGCGTAAAACTTATTTTCACCAAAAGTAAGTAGTGTGTCTCCTTCTTCGATTTTATTGTTTTCTAAATAGTACGTAATAGAAGCTGGTTCAATGACTTCACCTTCTTCTAAAAGAGTAGTATCTAGACCTTCTGCAGAAAAGTTATCTAAGAAATTATAAGAGGTCTTAAATTCATCAGCTGCTTTAATAGTAAAAGTGTAAGCGCTCCCGTTAAAATTAGTAAAACTAATACCATCACTACTTTCAGGGTCAAAACATGCATTAGCCCAATTTGGATAATCAACAAATGGGTTACGGTTACCTTGAATGTTGTGATAAATCAAATCATTTCTTGAAATTTCGAATGCGGAAACTGGATCTTCAATATTCCAAGCCAATAAATCGTCTAATTCGCCATAAGCAACTGGATTATCTTTTGTCTCAATTGGATCTTTAGTTACACCTTTATCAATATTGTTTCCCAAAGTGATAGCAGGAGTTTCATCGCCATTTCCTAAATTTTCGTAATTATGGTAGCGAGCACACATATAAAAGATGGAACGAGCGATATCACCTTTATCTTTATCGTTAGGTTCAAAAACAGTGTTTCCGTGTTTGCCTTCACCAAGATAGCCAACTATTTCACCAGTTATGCTACTAGTGATTTCTTTTCCGACTTTAACTATTTCGCCAAAAGGATAACTGCTATGACCTTCTTGGTTACCTTGTCTATCACCAGCATGAAGATTATGAGCGTCACATCCTGCGGTTAACTTTTTATACCCATCCGAATCTTTGGTTGAATTAAAGCCAAAAGATTTAGGTAAAATGTGTTCACGGTCTAATCCAGCATTTTTTAATTCTGGACAATCAACTGGTCCACCAGTTAAGTCAGGATAGTTAGGATAATACTTATAATTTCCTCCATTAAATGTAGATTCTATATAAATTGGAGAATCAAGATATAAAACATTGATCCAAATGTCGCTTGTTTTGAATTTACCACTAGTTATTTCTTCTTCAGTTACTGGAGAAAGAGTATAGTCTCTTTCGTAAAGATTATATCCGTACCATGCTTTTGAACTTTCTCCTTCAATATAACCAGTATTATAATCAAGTTTAATTTGACCTTCTTTTAAGATATTTTGAAGACTATCTAAAAGCTCGTCACCTTTTAAACCTTCTTCTAAAGAGGAATAATAAGCCTGAACTTCAGCTTCGCAGACTGTTGAATAGTCGATTGAATCAGGAGAAGGGTTTACATAATTTGTGAGGTTATTTTTAAAGGAAATAGGCAAAATAACAGTGCTAATAGTAGCGATAGATATAAACAAGTTTTTCATACTTATAATTTACACCAATTTGATATATTTTTAAATTGAAAACCTTGTAAAAGTCAAATTAATTTTAAAATATTAACTAAATAATCATTTGGTTAATTAATATATCTAATAGATATATTTGATTACTTAGAAAGTACAAGAGACTGTATGGAGTAGAAAAAAACAAAAAGACCCTTGTCTTCTGTAGAATTATGC
>UQFQ01000034.1 GCA_900540395.1 uncultured Mollicutes bacterium
TTCCTACTAGGGACTTTCACCCATTAGATATATGACATGCCCGTCACACCAAAAATGCTCAACCGAAGTTGAGCATTTAAAAGACAAATATTAATTAAAAGTTAAATACGAATAATTTCAGAGAATTCGAGTTCAACAGGTGTGACTCTACCGAAGAACATTGTTTGAACAACAACTGTTCCGCTTTCTTTATCAATGCTTGAAATTTTACCTTCGAGGCCATCAAATGTACCATGAATAATCTTAACATTATCGCCAATGTGATAATCTTCATACATTGAACTATCAACAACACCCATTCTCTTAAGAACAGCTTCAATTTCTCTACTTGAAACTGGAGTTGGCTTTTGACCACCACCACTAGATCCAGCAATACCAGTGACACCTGGAGTATTTCTAATCATAAACCAGCTTTCATCAGTCATAATCATTTCAACAAAAACATAACCTGGATAAAGGTTAATTGTCTTCATTTTTGGTTCTTCTAAACCGGTCTCTTTATTCTTAACGGTTTTTAATTTACCATCCTTATCTTTTTCTTGAACTTGCTCTTCAGCAACAACAATTCTAAAGACAAAGTCTTTAAGATTCATACTATCAATACGTCTTTTGATGTTTTCAGCAGCCTTTTGCTCATGACCACTATAAGTTGTTGCAATATACCATTGTTTCTCAGCTAATTTATTTGTTTCTTCAGTCATAACTACACCTCTCCTTTTGCCAAAATTAAAAGTTAACCTCTAAGAGAAGAAAATGCATCTCTTAATTGTTGAACTAAAATTCCGCCAGCATAATCCTCAAGTGCTAAGAAGATTGCTGCAAAGATTGTGATGCATAAAACTACTGCAACAGCAGGAACAAATTGAAGTCTCTTAGGCCATTTGATTCTCTTGCCTTCTTTAATTACGCCTTTGAAATAGCCAATAATCTTGTGCATAAATACCTCCTATCTGCTCTCTTTATGGATAGTATATTTTCCACAATGAGGACAGAATTTATTAAGTTCGAGCCTAGTAGTTTTATCCTCTACTCTCTTAGTTGTTGTATAGTTCCTAGCTAGACATTCTGAGCAAATTAAAATAACTTTTTTTCTCATCACTTATTTCCTATACATAACAAACTATCACAAATGATACTTTTCTACTAGCAAAAAGTCAATAGCAATCAGCATTTTGGGAGGTTATCTTCAAGGCTTATTAAATAGCCTTTATATTTTTCTTTTGTCTTTTCTAACAACTTCATATCGGAGTTAAGTTGAATTAAGACTCTAGGACTATTATTTTCGTTAGCAAAAAGTGGGTTAGGATTTAATGGATTAGCATTTTCATCTAACACATTTTGGATTTGACTAATCTTGTTTTCAATAAACGATTTTGCGAGTTCAAAAGTATCTTCATCGACCGTAAATTGAGCAATATCATGGTCAAAAAGATAGAAAATTGTGGTATTTAATTCGATTAGTTCAGAAAGTGTTTGTTGATTATCTTTTGCCCACACACTATATTCATCAAACGACTTAATCTTTTTAATTTCTTGCATTTGTTTCGACATAAGTTCGTTATGTTGAATCAATAATTCTTTAGCGTTAATAAATCTATCGCCGACCATAAATCATCACCTGTCCTTTCCTAATTTAATTATATCGCAGTTTAAAAAAGTGATAAGACCAATGCTTTATTTGTTGCTTATTAATTCAATAATTATGTGATAAATGTTCAACATCTTCACTTAGTCCATTATATTTAGCTATCTTTTTTGCAGTTAAACAAATAATATGTCTTATTTTATATTCAGAAGTTTTAAAGATAGATGCAATATCTTTAACAGAGTACCCGTTTAAATAATAAGTTAGTATCCCTAGTTCGTTTTCTTTTATTACTTTTATTTCTTGAAGTTTTTCTAAGAAAAATACCTTTTCATTAATGAAAACTTCATTCTCAGGCGCCTCTTCGACAGATGATATCTGTAAAGCATCCTCATTATTACGATTAATGAAATATGAAGTAGTTAAAGCCTCTTTTAAAACAACGCTCTTTTTAGTGCGATAGGTTTTAAATAGTCTTAATACATCAAATTCATATTTTCGACGATAATAAGAAACAAAATTATCGTAAAATTCAATATCTTCACTTAATAATTTAAAGAATGTATCATTCATTAAATCTTGAAGATCGCTTCGACTAATTCCTAAGTTTTTTGCATAGCTAGAATACTTATAAATAAGTGGCTGGATTAAATAAAGTGCTTCTTTATAAAGTAATTTTTGAGCTTGTCGACAATTACTTCTTGCTTTTTTTAAAAGATTATTTAGATATTCGTTATTCCCAGCCATATAACTCCTTTAGACTAGCAAACTTAGCGGGTTCTTAAAGCATAAAGGGCGATTGAACAAGCAACTGAGGCATTTAAGCAATTAACATGACCAAACATTGGAATAGCACACACTAAGTCGCAATTTTGTTTAACAAGACGACTTATTCCAGATCCTTCACTACCAACAACTACACATAAAGGTGCATTTTGTGGAACGTCTTTGAAGGTTGCGTTAGCTTCCCCATCTAGTCCGACAACCCAAAATCCGTTTTTCTTTAATGTTTCTATAGCTCTTGTTAAATTGGTAACTTCACTACAACTGACAAAGTTAATAGCGCCAGTTGAGACTTTAGCGACCGTACCATTAAGTGAAACGCTATTATGTTTTTTATAGATTACCCCAATACAGTTAAAGGCATCACAACTTCTAAGAATCGCTCCAAGATTATGTGGATCGGTCAAAGAATCGAGCATAACAATGATTGGAATAACACCACTATTTTCTTGCTTTTTGGCTTTAGCAATTAAACCGGCTAAATCAAGCGGCTCAACATCTTTTATATAGCCGACAATCCCTTGATTTACACCTGGAGCTAGCTCGTTTATTTTCTCTTTACTAGCTAGTTCAACTTTTATCCCTCTTTCTTTAATCGAGTTTAACAATTTCTGATTTGAAAACTCTTTTGACACCAATACTTTCTGTAATGAGTTTTTCTCAAGACATCCACGAATGGTGTTAATTCCATATATAATCATAATTTCACCGCCTTTTCAAAACAATAAAGCCACAAAACTCGACTTTTTTTGTGTTTTTTCTAATTGATATAACGTAGTTATACAATTGTTTATAATATATTTTTCTCGATTAAAACTTTTCTAAGTTCGTCTGATTTAGCAAAATCTTTATTCTCTTTTGCTAGAAGATATTCTTTATAAATAGATAAATCATCATCAGAAAGTTTACTAGGAGTAAAATGTAAACCCAAAATATAGGAGATTTTAGTAATAGCATAAAAGTCTTCTTTTAAGATATTGAGATCTTTGTCTTTCTTTCTAAGTTCGACATTTGCTTCTTTTATTAAATCTAATAAATTAGTTACACCATTTGGAATATTAATATCGTTAGCTAAGTTTTCTAAAAAAGGCTTAACTTTTGCAGAGTTTCCGTTTAAATCTATATCGTTTACATTAAGTAAAAGGTTAAGTTGTTTATAAACGCTAGTTAATTTGGTAGCAATTGAAGAAGCATCTTTTACTGTATCATCTGAAAAGTTTAATACACTTCTATAATCACAATTTAATAAAAGTAAACGAATGGTGTCTGCTCCATACTCTTTGATAGCATCTTTAGCCAAAATTACATTGCCCAAAGATTTAGACATTTTTTGCCCTTTAATATCCATCATGGCTGTATGTAACCAATAGTTAGCAATATGGTTATGATGCATTGCTTCAGCTTGAGCAATTTCGTTTTCATGATGTGGAAATTTTAAATCAATACCACCACCATGGATATCAATCATACCTTTAAAAATAGTATCAATCATGACACAGCATTCAGTATGCCATCCTGGTCGACCTAAACACCATGGTGATTCCCATTTAATGCCTTCATCAGTATTTTTCCAAAGTAAAAAGTCTAATGGATTTTGCTTTTTGCTATTTTGTTCAATTCTAGCTCCACTTATTAAATCTTCGATATTAATTTTTGAAAGCTCACCATATTTTTCATCTTGAGCAACATTAAAGAAAACTTCTCCTTCATTAACATAAGCCGCTCCTTTTTCTACAAGACCGTTTATATAAGAAATAATAGAGTTCATATAATCAGTTACTTTAGGATTTTCATAAGCCTTAGCAACATTTAAATCTTCTAAACACTTCTCATATTCAGCAATATAAAAAGTAGTAATCTCTTTTTCAGTTTTCTTTTCTTCAATAGCCTTTTTAATAATTTTGTCATCGACGTCAGTATAGTTAGAAACATATTTAACACTATACCCAACTTCTTCTAAAAACTTTCTAAAAGTATCAAAAAAGACAACTGGTCTCATATTTCCAATGTGTGGGTCATTATAAACAGTAGGTCCACAAACATAAATTGAAACTTCTTTTTCTTTAATAGGTTTAAATTCTTCAATTTTTCCACTTAATGAGTTATAAAATCTAATATCCATGTTTTTTCTCCGAAAAAATCATATCATAATTAGACCTTATATTCATTTATTACTCTTTTTAATCTTTAAAAATTAATTGTAAAGATTAAATATTGTAAAGAGAAAGTAAAATTTACACGATTAAAATGCAATCTCCTTTTTTTCATATATAATATGTGTTGAGGTAAAAAACTATGTGTAATATGAAAAGATCTTTAAGTGGAATTAAACCTACAGGAAATTTAACTTTAGGCAACTATATTGGAGCATTAAGAGGCTTTAAAAAAGTTCAAGATGAATATGAATCTTTTGTTTTTATCGCTGATTTACATGCTCTTACTCTTCCTATTGATCCACAATTTTTAAGAAATAATACTAAAGATATTGTCGCATTTTATTTAGCAGCTGGCTTAGATACATCAAAAACAACTATTTTTCTTCAAAGTGATGTTCCAGCTCATTCGGAATTAAATTCAATATTAATCAATTACCTTTATATGGGTGAACTATCTAGAATGACTCAATTTAAAGATAAATCATCTAAAATGAATCATGAAGCAATTGGGGTTGGTCTATTTGCCTATCCAGTTTTAATGTGTGCTGATATTTTACTTTATCAACCTGATATTGTTCCAGTTGGTGAAGATCAAAGACAACACGTTGAACTTTGTAGAGACCTTGTACATAGATTTAATGCTCGATATGAAAAAGAAGTTTTTGTAATGCCAAAAGCAATAACTCCTAAAGTTGGAGCTCGTATAATGTCTTTATCTGATCCTACTAAAAAGATGTCTAAAAGCGATCCAAAAGGTGATATTTTCTTAAAAGATGAACCAAATATTATTCGTAAGAAAATTATGTCCGCAATAACTGATACTGGTAGTGATATTATTTATGATCCTATTAATAAACCAGGTATCTCAAATCTTTTACAAATTTATGCAGCCTTAAGCGATATTACTATCGAAGAAGCTCAAACAAGATTTAAAGATATCCATCAATATGGTGAATTTAAAAAGATTGTTGCTGATAAAGTTTTAGAAGAACTCGTTCCTTTCCAAGAAAGATATAAATCATTCTTAAATAACAAAACAATTAATGAAGTTTTAAATGCTGGTAAAGATAAAGCAAGATATGTTGCTAATAAAACTTTAACCAAAGTAAAGAAAACAGTTGGTTTATACGTACATGAATAATAAATACCTTATTGCTTTAGATTTAGATGGTACTCTTTTAAAAGACGATAAAACTATATCAAAAGCCACTAAAGACTATTTAAGAAAACTTGAGGAAGATGGAAACTTAATTGTTATAACATCAGGTCGAGCTTTAAGAAGTGTTTTAGAATACTACAAAGACATTGGTTTATCTTCTTCTCCTGTTATCGCTTATAATGGTCACTATTCAATTGATCCTAATTTAAGACATTATGAAATAGTACATAAAATTAATAAAAACACCGCAAAATCCATATATTCTCTATTAAAAGGAAAATATATTGACTCTGTAATGAGCGAAAATGAAAAGAAAATTTACGTCGATAAAGATGATGCTTTTCTCTTTGCTTTTTATGAAAAAAACGACTTAGAAGTTATTGAAGGACCACTTGATAAAACAATTGATGAAGACGTCTTTACTTTTGTTATGAAAATAGATTCTGATGAAAGTAAAAGAAAGAAAATCAAAGAAATCGTCTCTAATTTTTCAGATGTTCAAGTTCGCTTTTGGGGTGGAGATGAATATTGTGAACTCTATTTAAATGGTATAAGCAAATCTAAAACCATTAAAAATGTAGCTAATCTTTATAATATAGATTTAGATAATGTTATTGTTTTTGGTGATGCTGATAACGATATTGAAATGTTAAGAGATTATAAACATAGTTATGTTATGAAAAACGGTCAAGAGCATCTTCGAGAAATTGCTCATAATGTTACAAAATACACTAACGAAGAAGATGGTGTTATTTACGAATTAAAAGAATTTTTCAAAAATAAATAATAAGTATAATTTCTTAAAAACTCTGCAAATTCCCCGTGAACCAGAATATTTTTTCTAAAAATAGTTTTATCACATAGTGAAATGGAGAAAGTACCATTTTTTCACTCGACGGCCCCATTACATATTTTTAATTTTCTAATTAAGTATGTTTTTTTAAAATACGCAATCAATTTTAAGCATAAAGTTGAAAAAGCACAATCATCTAAAGACGAAAACATCAAAAAAGCGCAATCATCGAAAGATACTATTGCATAATTTTTAAGAGAATTTAAAAACGCCTTCCACAATAAGCAAGAGACGTTCTTGATTTTAAATTCTATCTAATTAATTGAAATAACCTGCAAATCTTAATTATTTTTGTCAATATGAAGTAAGGCTATAAGTTCTTTATAATACTTATCACATCTTTCATCGGCTTTCCTTAAAGACTTATCAACTACTTCAATATAGAATTTACATTTTGGTTCAGTTCCACTTGGTCTTACACAAATTGAACTACGATCTTCAAAAATAAATTTAATTAAGTCACCATTTGGTAAATTCTCAATTTGACTTGATTCTTTAGTATCTAAATCATAGCGAGTTAAGTTAAAATAGTTTTCAATAATTTTAACTTTATTACCACACAAAACTTTAATTGGATTAGCTTCGAGGCCTTTCATAATTTCTTGCATTTCTTCATGGCCTCTACTGCCTTTAAAGTAAATGTTATAAAGTTTTGATTTATGTTGACCATAGGTTTCACCAAGTTTTTCATATGCTTCTTCTAAAGTTAAACCATGTTGTTTATACCATAAAGCTGCTTCGCAATATAGAAGAATAGCTTGAATTCCATCTTTATCTCTAACAAAAGGTTTAATTAAGCAGCCATAACTTTCTTCATAACCAAAGATAAATTGTGGTCCACCATTAACCTCATAATAATGAATTCGATCACCAATGTATTTAAATCCAGTTAAGAAAGATTCACATCTTACTCCATAATGAGCGCAAATTTCAGCGCCTAATGCCGAAGAAACAACAGTATTATAAACTACTGGATCTTTAGGCATCTCATCTTTTCTTTTTCTTTCTTTGATAATGTAATCAAGTAAAATGGCAGCACCTTCATTACCAGTAAGCAAGGTGTATTCACCTTTTTTATTTTTACAAGCAAGTCCAACTCTATCTCCATCTGGATCAGTCATAACAATGATATCGGCATCAACTTCTTTAGCAAGTTTAATTGGTTCGATATAACTTCTTGGATCTTCTGGGTTAGGAGAAAGAGTTCCACTAAAAGCAGGATCTGGATTACATTGAGATAAAACAGGATAAATGTTATAACCACATTCATGGAAAACTCTCATTGCATTAACAAAACTTGTTCCATGATTTGGAGTATAAACAATTTTAAAATCCTTTTTATCTAAATCAGGATTGATTTGTACAGATTTACAAAGGTCAACATAGTTATCATCTAAAGATTTTGGTAAAACAAAATTTTCTCCTTTTTTATCACTATGTGGAACTTCTAAAGTAAGCTCATCACCTAAAGTAGAAATAATATCAATTAAATCTTTAATTTTACTTGGAACAAGTTGACAACCAAATTCATCATAAACTTTAAAGCCATTATCTTCTTTAGGATTGTGGCTGGCGGTAATCATAATTCCACCACTAGCTTTTTTAGCTCTAACAGCATAGCTTAATTCAGGTGTTGGTCTTAAAGAATCAAATATAAAAGTATTGATTCCCATCTTGTTTAAAATATCTGCACATTCAAGAGTAAATTCTCTAGAAAAGAAACGATTATCATGAGAAATGACACAACTTTGTGGAAATTTAAAATGCTTTAAAATATATAGAACAAAAGTAATTAAAAACATTAATTTTTAATTACCCCATCTTGGCTAATGC
>UQFQ01000035.1 GCA_900540395.1 uncultured Mollicutes bacterium
GAAGAAGGCATTCTACCTAAAAGAGCACTAACTTCACTACCGGCTTGAGTAAATCTGAAGATGTTATCGATAAAAAGCAAAACGTCTTGGTGAGCAACATCTCTAAACCATTCAGCCATAGCTAGAGCTGACAAAGGTGCATGCATTCTGACGCCAGGAGTTTCATTCATTTGTCCAAAAACTAGAGCAGTATTACTTAAAACACCACTAGCTTTCATTTCATTATATAAGTCGTTTCCTTCACGGCTTCTTTCGCCAACACCAGCAAAAATAGAAAGACCATTTTTTTGAACAGCAATGTTATGGATTAATTCTTGGATTAAAACAGTTTTACCAACGCCAGCTCCGCCGAATAAACCAACTTTTCCACCTTTTAGATATGGGCAAAGTAAATCAATAACTTTAATTCCGGTTTCATAAACTTCAATAGTAGTAGGCTGATCAGCAAAAGAAGGTGGTTCGCTATAAATTGAATGTGTTTCTTTAACTTCAAAAGGTCCGTTTCTATCAATTGGTTTACCTAAAACATTAAACATACGACCTAAAACATTTCTTCCAACTGGAACTTTAATAGGGGCGTGAGTATTGATAACTTTTAAACCTTTTTTTATACCTTCGGTTGGGCCCATAGAAATACAACGAACTGTATCATGACCCATATCTTGAGAAACTTCTAAAATAAGTTCTTTTTTATCAGGTAAATCTTCAAGAGTTAATTTCAAGGCAGTTTTTAAAGAAGGAGTTAAACCATCATCAAAACGAACATCAACGACTGGTCCTATCGCTTGAACGACATAACCAACATCTGCTTCTTTTAAATTTTCGTTAATTTTATATTCTTTAAGCATAGGTCTACCTCCTTAAATGAAGTCTATAGCATCATTACTTCCTGAAACGATTTCGTTAATTTCATTAGTAATTTTTTGTTGTCTAACTTTGTTATATTCTAACTTTAATTCATAAAGTAATTTATCGGCGCTGCTTGTCGCATTTTCCATTGAGTTTTTACGATTGGTTTGCTCACTGATTGCACTTTCTAAAAATGAACGATAAAGCAAAGCATCTAAATAATGTGGGACAATTAAATCCGCGACTTTAGAAGATTTCCCTTCAAAAAGCGGCTCTAATTTTTCTTTTTTCTCGCGGACAATTTTTTCTCCATCAAGTGGAAGAATCTTTTTACAAACACATTTTGTAGTCATCGAATTAATATAAGCAGTGTAAATAATATTAATAGATGAATAGCCTTCTTGACGATAAAGTTCATCAAGTTGATGACGGAAAATATTAATTTTTGTATAAGAGAAATTATCTAATAAGTGGATAAATCTTTTGTAAGCACGATGGACTTTATCTTTATAGTGACGATATCCTTTTTCACCAATAAAAATAACGTCATCATTTTTTGTTAAAACCTTACTGGCTAGTTTACTTAAATTGTTATAGTAACTTCCACAAAGTCCTAGAGTAGAAGTAACAAAAATATATAACTTTTTATTTCCTGGGTTTTGAACTAAACAAGTTGGTCGAGCCGTTTTTGAATAATCAACATAAAGAAGACATAATTCCATAGCTTCTTTAATTTCTTCCATATAGGCTAAATTTCCATCATAAAGATTTTTGAGTTGATTATAACGAGAGTTAGCAATTAATTTCATTGCATTCGTTATTTTTCGAATTGACTCAACGGTTTGAATTCTAGTTTTTACTTCAAGTAAAGATTCACCCATTTATTAATAGCTGTCCTCTTCAATTAAATTATCTTTAACGGATGCTAAAATTGATGAAAGTCTTTCTTCAACCTTCATTTTATTTTCATCCGAGAAAGTCTTGTTTTCGTTAATTTCTTTATAAATCTCTGGGTTTTGCGCGTTTATTGAATTATCTAAGAGTTTTAAAATCTTGTGGACATCTTCGGGAGCGACATTATCTAAAAGGCCTTTTTGGGCAACATAAATATCAACAATTTCCTGTCCTGCACTAAGAGGCATATATTGTTTTTGTTTTAAAACTTCAGTAAGAATTGCTCCATGCATTAAAATTTTCTTGGTTGATTTATCTAAGTCAGATCCAAAACGAGAAAAATCAAGCATTTCATGATAGTTTGCTAAAGCCATTCTTAAATCTTTCGATACTGATTTCATAACTTTAGTTTGAGCTGAACTACCAACACGGCTAACTGATAAACCTGAATCAATAGCAGGTCTTTGACCAGAGTTAAACATATCAGTGTTTAAGAAAAGCTGTCCATCAGTAATTGAAATAACATTTGTTGGAATGTATGCAGAAATATCACCAGCTTGAGTTTCAATAATTGGTAAAGCAGTGATTGAGCCACCACCAAGTTCTTTATTTAAACGACAACTTCTTTCTAATAGCCTAGAATGTAAGTAGAAAATATCACCTGGATAAGCTTCTCTACCTGGGCTTCTTCTTAAAAGAAGTAATAATGTACGATAAGCAACAGCGTGCTTACTTAAATCATCATAAATTATTAAAACGTTTTTGCCTTTGTGCATCCAATATTCGGCAATGGAAGTTGCACTATAAGGAGCAAGATATTGCATTGGAGAAGGTTCAGCTGCACTTGAACCAACAATGGTTGTGTATTTTAAAGCATCATATCTTTTTAAACGAGCTACGATTTGAGCAAGTGAAGAATTCTTTTGACCAATTGAACAATAAACACAATAAACGTCTTTTCCTTTTTGATTGATGATTGTATCGATTGCTATCGCAGTTTTACCAGTTTGACGATCGCCGATAATTAATTCTCTTTGCCCTTTTCCAATTGGAATCATAGAATCAATTGCTTTAATTCCAGTTTCAAGTGGTTCATTAACGGATTGACGGTCCATGATTTCAGGAGCGATATTTTCAACAGGGCGATATTCATCAGCTTTAATAGGCCCATATCCATCAATTGGTTGACCTAATGAGTTAACAACACGACCAAGCATTTCATCGCCTACTGGAACAGATACTAATCGTTTTGTACGTGTACAGGTATCGCCTTCTTTGATAGTGACGTTTTCTCCAAGTAAAGCTACACCAATATCATCTTCTTCAATATTCATAACCATACCATAGGTATTGTTAGGAAATTCGATAAGTTCTCCATACATTGCATCTTCAAGTCCAAAAACAGTAGCGATACAATCGCCAACACTAACGACTTGACCAACGTTAGAAGAGTCTATTTTGTGATCGTATTTTTCGATTTCATCTTTAATGATTTGAGAAAGTGAGTTTAAATTATTAGTTTTTGGCATGTGATACTTCCTCCTTGTTATCTAATTCATCAATAAGATGATTTTTAATTGCTTCAAGTTGAGATGAAATAGAGTATTCATATAATGTTCCATCAATGATGATTTTAAGTCCAGCAATCAAAGACTTATCAATATATTCTTTAGCTACAATTTGTTTATTGGTTTTTTTATGAAAACATTCTTTTATAGCGGTAAGTTGGTTATCACTTAATTTAAAAGGAGTGTAAATTTTTGCTTCTAAAATGTTTTCGTCTTTATCGATAAGTTCGTCGTAAATTTTTCTAATTTCTTTGAGATTTGCAAGCATTTTGTTGTTTATTAGCATTTTTATGAATAAGCGAACTTCGCTAACAATGACCTCATCAAAGATATTATTTAATGCGGCTTCTTTATCTTTAAATGAATTAAATGGTGAATTTAAAAATGAATATAAGTCAGGGTTCTTCTTTAAAATCCAACTGAAAAATTTCAAGTTTTCTCGATATAAAACTACAGAGTGTTTAGTAACAGCACTGGCATATAATCCTTCAGTTATTTTTACAAGAAGTGCATCCTTATTCATTATTATTTCCTTTATTTAGTTCTTCAATGAATTTATTGACGTATTCATCATTGTCACTAACCGTGACATTTCTTTTTAAGATTTCTTTACTGGTTGAAATAGCAGTAGAGATAATCTCACTTTTAGCTTCTTTAAGCATTTTGTTTCTTTCATTTTCAATATCATTATGAGCACTTTGTTTTTGCTTTTCGATTGTTTCAGCAAGCTGCTTTTCAAGTTCACTAGCTTTATTTTCAGCAGTTTTTTCTGCTCTTTGAATGATTTCGCCAGCTTTCTTTTGACCGTTTAAAACTATACGATTAGCTTCTTTAATCCTTTCTTCAGCCTCAAGAGCTTTGTTTTCACTATCTTTGATATTTTTTTCGATATAGTCAGCTCTTTCATTTAATTTCTTTTTAAGTGGCTTATAAGCAATCACAATAAAAAGGATGGCTACTAAAATAAATAAGCCAAGTTGAAGAAGTGTAATCCAAAGATTTGGAAGCATATTATTAACAGTTGTTTCGATTCGATCTTGGATCATTTCGGTATTACAACTTGTTAACGAAAATAGAGAAACAAGAGTAGTTAATATGCCTAAAGTTTTCTTTTTGTTAGACATTGTTTCCCTTTCCTTAAGCGGCGACAACGAAAGCCATCAAAATAGCAACGACAAGAATATAAATAGCAACAGTTTCAATAAGAGCAACACCAACAATCATTGTTGTTCTAACATCTTTAGCACAAGTTGGATTTCTTCCAATGCTATCCATAGCTTTTGAAACTGCCATACCTTCAGCAATAGCTGCAAGTCCCATTGCGATACAAGCAATACCTAAACCAATAAAATTCATACTTTTCTCCTTTTAAATTGCTTTTTTATTAATTTTTTCTAAACGTTTTTGTTCTTTCCTTTCAAGTTTTCTTCTTTTGGCTTCTTCTTTTTCTTTTTTAGCTTCAAGAAGCTCTTGAGGAGAGATGTATTCTTGAGCAACGTTAATCATAGTTAACATTGTAAAGACAACAAGTTGAATTGCTCCATCAAATATATCGAAATAAAGGTGAGCAGCAGGAGCAATAAGTGGATCAAGGAACATTCCCCAGTATGAACCGGCTGGAGGAATGACACTTGATAAACCAACATAAATCAATGTAATAACACAATATCCAGCTAAGGCATTACCAAACAAACGTAAAGTAAGAGATAAGACACTACTCCACATTGTCACAAGGTTAATTGGCAAGAATACTGGAATTGGCTCAATGTATCTTTCAAAATAAGCCCATTTTTTAACTTTAATTGAGGTGTAATGTGTGATGAAAAAAGTAATTAAAGCTAAAGAGAGAGGGAAAGCAAGATTTGTAAAAGGATTTGGAAGTGGCTCAAGATAAGTTTCTCCTCCTGGTTGAAAAACGTTTGGAATGCCAACCATACCGATGAAAAAACCTAAGAAGATATAAAGTCCAACACAACAAATATATCCACCAAAACCCTCAAAGGCAGGGCCCATAAGATTTTTAACTGAGTTATCTGCAAATTGGACAACAGTTTCTACAGCATTTAAGAATCCATGTGGCTTTTTAAGTGGATCGTAATTTTTAAGCTTAATTCTAATGACAATAGCAATAATGAGAACGATTAAAAGAGCGAGAATGCTTGTCAAGAATTCAGGTGGTAATGTGTTCCAACTAAGTGGTTCTATAATTTTTCCAAAATCCATTAAGTAGTCCTCTTTTACTAGAGATAATGTACTCCCTTAAAATTTAGATGTAAAGCAAATTAAATAAATAAATTTATTTATAGTAATTTTTTAGTATATTTTTGCTGAAAATATGACAAAAAACTTGTATTTACGGAAAAACAATGTAAAACCTAGATATTTTATAAATTTTTTAGAAATAACTGTTCGTTCAAAATCATATTAGAGTTTGAGTGAAAGTGTTTGTTCTTTCGAGTGAAAATAAGTGACACTAGTAATTACTGATATTAATAAATGCGGTATTATTTCTTAATAAATGACAATTTTTGTATATAAAAATCGCAAAACATCTCTATTTCAGCAAAAATGATGATATTAAAATAACATTAAGATTAAAGTTTTATTTGTGTTTCATACTTCTATAATAGCAATAAAATTTTTATTAATAGGAGCAGAAATATTATGCCATTTAAAAGAAAAAAAGTGCCCACTGTTTTAAGCATTTTCGCATTACTATTAAGCGGAGGAATTATAACAAGTTGCTCTAGTAACAATTCACAAATAGATAACAACTCATTGGCTAGTGTTAAATTCGAAGATGAATCAGTTACTGTAAGAGTAGGAGATATTATAGATATAACTCCTTTTTTAAGTGCGGATGCTTCATTGAGTGATTTTGATGTTATTCTTTCTAACCAAAACATAACTTATGAAATAAATGGAGATACTATATCAATTACTGGAGTTAATGATGGTTTAACAACATTAACTTTAAGAGCAAAAGATCAAGGAGCTTTTGAAGATTCTATTTTAATAGTCGTTTCGCCAAGCGATTCTTCAATGGCTGATTATGTTTTAGAAGCGGATACATCTAAAGCAAAAACCGAGTTTTTGCTAAATGATACTTTCACTACTGATGACTTGAAAGTTTACGCATATAAATATGAAGATGGCTTGAAAGATGAAAATACAAGATTAGTCGTTAATGATTATTCTATTGAAGTTGAAGGCGGAACGGTCTTAGACACTCTTGGAGAGAGAAAAGTTACTATCACAAGCGATGTTTTTGGAACATGCAGTTATGCCATAACAGTTGGTGAAAGTGTTAGAGATGAATATATAACAATTGATACAAGCGGAGCTTCAACAAGTTTTAATCAAGGCGATTATTTTTCTTCGAATGGTTTAGTGGTAACTGTACATAGTGAAATAACATCCTTAGATGCAACAGGAAATAAAATCAACTCTTCTAAATCTAGCGTTGTTTCTAATTACACAACAAATTATGGAATTAATTATCGATTAAGTAATTGTGGAATATTTAATGTCGATGTTAGTTATGGTAAATGCGAGCCTGTAAGCTATCAAATTTCTGTTTCAAGAAGTGATTCGACTATTAGAGATACAGTTTCTACTTTTGTTAATGCACGTGATATGTCTGTAGAAGTAAATACAACAATTCCTAATGATGATAGTTTCTTTGGAAGTGCTTTTAATCTTAATTTCAAACCAAACTATGTTTTAAAAACAGAATATGAAAAAGTAAGTTCAACAGAAGTCAATAAAGAAACCGTAAATAAAGAAAGTGGATAGGGCGTTCGCAAGAAAACATCACTCGTTCAAGTTGATTAAAAAAATGGCGTT
>UQFQ01000036.1 GCA_900540395.1 uncultured Mollicutes bacterium
AACGCCATTTTTTTAATCAACTTGAACGAGTGATGTTTTCTTGCGAACGCCCTATTCGCCATTTATAAAAAAATCAATCGCCATTTATAAAATTAATTTTTGTATTAAAATTTAATTATTTTTAATTTTTAGAGAAATCTTACTATTTTATCCCATTTTTTATATTGTTTTTCATTGGTATTCTAAAATAAGATTTCGCCAAATATATAAAAATCACTTCGCCATTTGTAAAAAATATCGTCGCCAAATATATAAAAATCACTTCGCCATTTATAAAAAATGTTGAATTATTCAATCAATAAAATCTACTATAATTCTACGGTAAAAGATTATATTGATAGAATTATTGATTCAGCAATTGATAGAAAATTATATAGTAGTGGCGCTTTGATGATTGTTGCTTATATTAATTGTTTTCACTGCGTCTTAAACAATCATTACTGACTATAAATATAAATACTTGCAAAATTGGTCAATAGAAAGGGCTTCAATATATAATTTGCCCTAATTTTACTCGCTTTAAATTATAAATATATAAAAATAGGCAATTTTATAGCAATTAATTGGATGATTTAACATCACCTTATTGACTATTTTTATAAAAACTTGCAAAATTGGTCAATAGTGTTGATTTCAAGCGATTAGTTTGCGATAATTTTATTGACCAAAATAATATAAACTTGCAAAATTGGTCAATAGAAGTCATATGGAAATTAAACGAGATTTATACTTAAATAAACTTATTGGGAAAATCAATAATTCAATGATAAAGGTAATTACCGGAATCCGAAGATGCGGTAAATCTTATTTGTTGAATAAACTTTTTTATGGTTATTTGATTCAAAATGGAATTGATAAAGAACATATTATTTCAGTTTCTCTTGATAGTTTGCAAAATCTTGACTTACATAATCCTTATAAACTTGATCAATATATTAGAGAAAAAATAATTGATGATAAAAAGTATTTTATTTTTCTTGATGAGATTCAAGAAGTTGATAAATTTGTTTATTTATTAAACGGACTCAATCAAATTAAAAATGTTGATATTTACGTAACTGGTTCAAACTCTAAATTTTTATCAAAAGATATTATTACTGAATTTAGAGGTAGAGGCGATAAGATTCAAGTTAATCCTTTATCTTTTAAAGAATTTTATAACTCTTTAAACAAAGATTTTGATGAAGCGTTACAAGAATATCTAATTTATGGTGGAATGCCAATGATTTTAAATATTGATGACGATAATGCAAAGAATGATTATTTATCTGATTTATATACAGAAATTTACATAAAAGATATAAAAGAAAGATATAAAATTCGAAATGATGCCGAAATGAGCGAGCTTTTAAATATTATTTCATCTTCAATTGGTTCACTTTCAAATCCGACAAAACTTGTTAAGACATTTAAGAGTGTAAAAAATGTTGATATATCTAAAAATACAATTTCTTCCTATCTTGAAATTTTCGAAGAATCATTTTTGATTCGTTCGGCGACTAGATACGATATAAAAGGCAAAAAATATATTGATAGTCCAAAAAAATATTATTTTATGGATTTAGGCTTAAGAAACGCGCGACTTAATTTTAGACAAATCGAAGAAAATCATTTAATGGAAAATTTGATTTATAACGAACTAAAAAATAGAGGATTTTCAGTAGATGTAGGAGTAGTTCCTATTAATGAAAAAAATGAAAATGGAAATTATACTAAAAAGCAAACTGAAGTTGATTTTGTAGTTAATAAAGGTAGCAATCGAATTTATATTCAATCTGCTTATAGACTTCCTGATTTAGACAAATTAAATCAAGAAATTAAACCTTTAATTAATATTCCGGATTCATTTAAAAAAGTAATTATTGTTAGAGACAATATAAAACTTAGAAGAGATGAAAACGGAATTATTACCATGAGTCTAAAAGAATTTCTCTTAAATGAGAATATATTTGAAAATTGATTTTAAAAGTAAAGTTTGATAAATAGATAATTCTTATAAAGTTTATATTAGTAACTATACTTTTTTAGCATTAAAAAACGAAAATTCTATTTTGTAAGTTGTTTTCATTATGTAAATTCAAAAAATTTACATTTTATCGCAATAATTTATAATGAAATTTTACGATATTTATCGTATTATTTTATATGTAAGCGCTTACATTAATTTGTATAGAGTAAGCACTAACTCTTATTTAAACTTTAAGTAAATAAGGGAGAAACAAATGAAAAAATTATTGTTAATTGCCCCTCTTGCTTTAGTAGCAATGGCAGGAACAGCACATATTTATAATAGTGCTGAAACAAATTCGTTTACTCATAAAACAGTTGAAGTTTCAAAGGCTGAAACTGTTGAAGATGAGAAATTTTTAGTTTATTTCCATTTACCTGAAGGATGGAATACACCTAATATTTGGCCTTGGGAAACGGAATCTGGAACTAATCCATATACACCAATTGGTTGGCCTGGATTAGCAATGATTGAAGATAGTAATAATGAAGGATGGTATTATAGATACGTTCCAAGTTATGTTGATCAACTTATTTTCAGTTATACAGATGATAATGGAACAATTGTTCAAACTAATGGCGACAAAATAGGTGAAGATTTAGCTGGAAAAGACATTTGGATTGATGGCATTACATCTACAACCGAAACTGGAGAAGATGGAGAAAAAACCGTCTATCACATGGCTACGCCGACTGATACACAAAAAACAAGTGGCGAATTACCTGAGTTTAATGGAGAAAAATACGCTTTTGCTAGAGTTCCTAATGATTGGGATGGAGCAGTAGCAACCTTTATTAACTCTTCTGATTCTTCTTTAAATAAAGAAGTTGAGTTAGTTTTACAAAGTGATGAAATTTGGTTTGGTGGAGTTACCATTGGAAATGAATTTGATAAAGTCAAAATTAGCAATGGTGAAGAAGACAGCTTTAAAGAATCTATTGAGGTCGATATCGGCGGAAGCAATTTTGCTCCATTTTACGTTGATGTAGTCGAGGAAACTGATACAAGTGGAAAATATAAAGCTAGTGTTGTCTATGAAAAACCAGCTGAAGAAGTTGATGGTAGACCAATTCATGCTAAAGTGCCTGATGATTGGACTGAAGTAGCAATTTGGGCATTTGAACGTACTTCTGGAAATGGACAATTTACAACTTGGCCAGGAGAAGAAATGACTCTTGATGAAGATGGGGAATGGTGGACTTATGATTCAATCGCAAATTTCTGCGATACACTTATTATTAATAATAATGTTGCAGCTAATGGTTTACAAACTGTTGATATCGAAAAAGTCGAACCTAAAGAAGCTTGGGTTGTTTTAACAGATATAGATGCAGCGACCAATAAATATAATGCTGAAGTTTACTATGAAGAACCAACAAAAGATACACCAACCACTCCTGAAGATCCTGATAATCCTGAGGAGCCAAGCGATCCTGATACACCAACTACACCAGAAAAAACACCTGAAGGTTTACCAGGATGGGGAATTGCTTTAATTGTTATTGGGGTTATAGTTGTTGTTGGAGCTATTGGTGGATTAGTTTATTACTTTACCAAAAAAAGAAATAAATAATTGAGTTTTAAGGAGTTTTTTATGAAAAGAAATATAATTGTTTTAGCATCGACTAGCATAATGACCTTAAGTTTACTTGCTGGATGTGGCGGACGAAGTAAAAGTGGTAAGCTTGTAATTTGGCACGATAAGGAAGAGGCAATTGTTAATGTTTTAGAAGAAGCAATTCATGAAAAACTCCCAGATCTTGAGTTTGAATTTATAAGAAAAGAAAATTTAACTGAGACACTTAAACTTGTTGGTAACGACCCAAGTAGTGCTCCAGATATGTATATTTTCGCTCATGATAAAATTGGTCTTTATGACACAATTGGTATCTTAGAGCCTATGGAAAATATAATTGATTTGGATTTGTTAAATAATTATAACGATTTAACAATTTCTTCACTTTCCTATAATGGAAGACTCTTAGGCGTTCCACTATATTATGAAACCTTACTTTTTATGTATAATAAGGAAAAAATGTCTGAGGATGAAGTACCTCAAACAACTGAAGAGTTATATACCTATATGGCTGATAATTATAGTGGACGCCGTTATGGTTTTGTTGAGCAACACTCAACTGCTTATTATAGTGCTGGATGGATTAATGGTTTTGGTGGTTCTATCCTTCATGAAGATGGAACACCAGGCTTAGATGATCCAAGTACTATTGAAGCTTTAAAATATCATAAGAAATTTATTGAATATATGCCAAAAGGTACGCAAGATTATGCAACAGTCAATACTCTTTTCACTGAAAAGAGTGCTGATTCAATCTTTGCTGGACCTTGGCTTGTAACAAGTGCTAAAGAAAATAATATCGATTTAGGTTTTGCAGAAATGCCTATAATTCCTCAAGCAAATAAAAGAATTTCCCCATTTTGTGGTGTTCAAGGTATTCAAGTTTTAAAAGTTGCAGTTCAAGATGAAGCAAGAAAAGAACAAATCTCTGATTTTTTAAATGCTTTAATTGATCCTCAAGTTGGAGCAGATTTAGCTTTACTTTCAGGCTGCGCTCCAGCAAATGAAGAAGCTTATGAATTAGATGAAATTAAAAATAATGAATTAGTAAACGCGATTAAAAAGGCTGCTGAAAGTGCAACTGTTATGCCTTCAATGCCTGAAATGGATGTTATGTGGACGGTTTTAGGTAACCTTTTAACTGATATTAATATGAATGATGCAGATGTTGAAACTGCTTGTAAAGAAGCTCAAGCTGAAGCAGAACAACTAATTGCTAATATGAAATAGTTATGAAAGAGTTAACTAAAAGAAAAATCAAAAATAACGCTAGGCCATACTTATATAGTAGCCTATCGCTTATTTTGATTTTTTTAATTATCGTTTTCCCAATTCTTTATACTTTTTATATTTCATTTACCAATATGAATTTATACCATTGGTATGATTTCACTTTTATTGGTTTTGAAAATTATATGAGAGCTTTATTTTCCTTTGATAGTGGCTTTTTAACTTCTTTAGGAATCACCATCTTATGGACTCTTATTAATATGGTAATTCAATTAGTTTTAGCTTATTGTATTGCCTTATTACTTAATAGCAAGAATTTAAAGTTTTCAAAATTTTATAAAACTTTATTAATGATTCCTTGGGCCATTCCGGGTTATGTTTCAATTCTTTTATGGAAAACTGGAATGTTTAATTATCAATTTGGTCTTATAAATAAGTGGTTCAATGATTTAGGAATTGCTATTGATGATTTATTATCGAATTCAGTAAGTGCTTTTATATGTTGTACTGTCGTTAATTTATGGCTAGCTTTACCATATATGATCATGATAATAGATGGTGCTTTACAAGCTATTGATAAATCATTTTATGAATCTGCTGAAATCGAAGGATGCGGAAGGATTAGAAAAAATATTGCAATAACTGTTCCTTTAATTAAACCAATTATTGGTCCAGCTGTTTTAATTACAATTTTTACAACTTTCAAACAATTTGACATTATTTATCTTTTAACAAAGCAACCTGTAAATACTGGAGCTAATATTTCAACAATTATTACTTATGCATATGAAAATGCCTTTATTACATCTAATTATGGTTATTCAAGTGCCGTAAGTATTATCATTTTTGCTTTGCTTGTTATTTTTTCAAGTTTAACAAATGACAACATTAAAAGGAAAAATCGCTATGGACAAGAATAAAAAGAGAACTTTAAAAAGTAAAAAGAGAGCAAGACTTTTTAAAAAGGTAGGTTTACAAGTATTTTTCGTTGTTCTTTGTCTAGTAACTTTGATTCCTGTTTTTTATGCAGTAAGTGTTTCTTTTAATGCTAATAACTCATTAATAAGCAGCAATTTTTCCTTCTTTCCAGAAGAATTTACTTTTGATAATTACATCCGACTTTTCACTGAAAATGATATGTTTTTATGGTTTGGAAATAGCTTACTTTTAGCTTTTTCAACCGTTATTTTGGCTCTTTCAGTTTCAATACCGGCAGCCTATGCTTTTAGTCGAATGAATTTTAAAGGCAAAAAGACCTTATTAAGAATTTTAATAATTTTAAATGCATTTCCAACAACCTTGTCTTTATTTGCAATTTGGGCTTTGATGAGAAATCTTGGTTTAGTTAATTCTAAAATTGGTTTAATTTTAATCTATACCGGAACAATGGCAATTTTTGGTTTATGGAATTTAAAAGGCTATTTTGATACGGTACCTTATGAAATTGAAGAAGCAGCAATGATAGATGGAGCATCAAATTTTAAGATTATTAAATCTATTGTTATGCCTTTAGCTAAACCAGCTATTGTTGTAACAGCTGTCATGATTTTGATTTATGTCTGGAACGAATATATTTATAGCGTAACTTTTATGACCGGTAGTGATAATTATACATTAGCGGCTGGCTTATATGGACTTCAAGCTAACGAAACTAGTGGTTCATGGCCTTTATTTGCTGCGGCAAGCCTTGTTACCTCTTTACCTATTTTAATTATATTCTTATTAGTCCAAC
>UQFQ01000037.1 GCA_900540395.1 uncultured Mollicutes bacterium
GTTCAAGCACTCTATCCAGTTGAGCTACTAGCGCATATCAATGGTGCCCAGGGCCGGAGTCGAACCGGCACGGATTTTAAGGTCCGCAGGATTTTAAGTCCTGTGCGTCTACCAATTTCGCCACCTGGGCTTATTCAGTTAAATGGTGACCCGCAGGCGACTCGAACGCCTGACCCTCTGATTAAAAGTCAGATGCTCTACCAACTGAGCTAGCGGGTCATACCTTATGGCTGGGGTAGCTGGATTCGAACCAGCGAAATGACAGAGTCAAAGTCTGTTGCCTTACCTCTTGGCTACACCCCAAGACCTATCTGGTGGGAGGGGGCAGATTCGAACTGCCGAACCCGAAGGAATTGATTTACAGTCAACCGCGTTTAGCCACTTCGCTACCCTCCCAGAAGTTTGACTCATTGGTGGATGTTACAGGGCTTGAACCTATGACCTCCGCCGTGTAAAGGCGATGCTCTCCCAACTGAGCTAAACATCCGGCTCACGTTTTAACGCGCTCAAATACTATATCAAAGGATAGTGATTTGTGTCAATATTTTTTGCAAATTTTTAAGCAAATTTTCGTGAGCCGGTGTTAAATTTTTAATTAAAATCCTGGTTTGCCAAGAAGGTGGAACATATTTTTCTTATAAACTTCAACGCCTGGTTGGTTAAATGGATTTAATCCGTTTAAGTAAGCACTCATTGCACAGGCTTTCATATGGAAGTAAAGAAGTTCGCCAAGTGATCTTGGAGTTAATTTATCAATTGTAATGGTAATATTAGGAACGTTTCCTACTCCTGAGTGAGCTTGTAATGTTCCTTCATAAGCCTTTTTATTAACGTATGATAATTTCTTACCAGCAATGTAGTTTAAATTATCAAGGTTATCTTTATCATAAGGAATTACAACATCTGTATTTGATTCTTCAAAATAAGTAACTGTTTCAAAAAGGATTTTGCTACCTTCTTGAATGAATTGACCAAGTGAGTGTAAATCAGTTGTAAAGACGCAGCTTGTAACAAGAAGTGACTTGCCTTCTTTACCTTCAGATTCATCATAAAGTTGTTTAATCCAACCATTGAAACACTCAAGACGTGGTTCATAAGCAGTGACCATTTCAACTTTACAACCTCTTAAGTATAAAGCATGTCTTTCAAGAGCATATTTATAAGCTTCATTTTGATCTAAGTCTTCGGTGGAGTAATTTTTCATACCATCTTTAAAACCTTTAATGAATTCATAAATATCAATACCTGCACAAGCAATAGGGAATAAACCGACTGGAGTCATGACTGAGAATCTTCCTCCAATATCGCCTGGAAGTTCAAATGTTTCATAACCTTCGGTATCACTTAATTGTCTTAAAGCACCTTTTTCTTTGTCAGTAACAGCAACTATAGCATCTTTTGCTTTATCTTTGCCGTATTTTTGTTCAGCAAGTTCTTTTAAGATTCTAAAACTGATACTTGTTTCGGTAGTAGTGCCGGATTTAGAAATAACACAAACACAGAATTTCTTGTCTTTAATGTAGTTTAAGACTTCGTTTGAATAGTTAGGATCAAGGGTATTTCCTAAATATACAATCTTCATTTTATCATTAGAATAAAGGCCATTAATTGCTTCGATAACAGCACGTGGTCCAAGATAAGAACCGCCTATTCCACAAACAACAAGGACTTCATAATTATCTCTAAAGAAATTTGCCTTTTTGATAATTCTGTCAATTTCGGTTTTTGGTAATCTTTCTGGATAGTCTAACCAACCAAGAAAATCGCCGCCAGCTCCTGTTTTATCGACAATAATTTTATGTATCTCTCTAACTCGATCTTTCCAAATTGAAGGAGTGTAAAGATCTTCTTTTTTACAATAATCAAATCCAACTTTAATGCTCATTTTTGCTTTCCCTTTCTAACTCTTTAGCAACCATTTTAGGAAGCGATTTTTCAAGTTTTGAAAAATCTATTTCTTTTAAATAACTCGTAATCTTTTTAGATGGGAGAATTTCTTTATAGGGATTTAAATCATTTGGTAAATCCTTAATTGAGACGTTAAGAAACTTAGTTGCACGGTCAACTCGCTTGACTGCAACAGTAATCTCGTCTCCAATGCTAAAAAAACTATGAATGTTATTAACAAAGTTTGTTGAAATTTCACTGATGTGTAAAAGGCCAATATAGCCATTTTCAAAAGAAAGAAAAGCACCATATTTTTTGATGCTTGTAATGATTCCTTTAATAATGTCACCTTCTACATATGGGTAATCAACCAAAATCGAAGCCCTCCAGTAATCTTTCAAAAAGTATTAAATCATCTTTGGTAGTGATTTTAAAATTAAAAATACTGCCATCAACTAATTTAATTTTGACCCCATTAGCCATAAGAAGTGAGGTATCATCTGTGTAAGAAAAATTCTCACTTTCTTGAGCTTTTTGATGGGCTTTATAGATTATATCAAATTTAAAGCCTTGTGGTGTTTGTAGTTTCATTAAATTTTCGCGTTTTATTGAAATATCAATAACTTTATGGTTTTCTTTACAAAGTGAGTCGTATAAAGGAATTGCTAAACTAGCTCCATAGAATTCATCTAAAGTGTTTATTAGATTAATAATTTCTGATTTTCTAACAAGAGGGCGACATGCATCGTGAAATAAGACCTTATCGTTAAAATTAGCAAACTTTTGCAGACTTTTTAATCCATTATAGACACTTTCTTGTCTAGTATCTCCACCTAATATTAAAGAAACATCATGATTAAATCGATGAGTTTTAATGAAGTCACTTAAAAATGAGAAGTGCTCTTTATCGCAAACTAAAGTAATTTTGTCGATTTCATCTAACTCATCAAAAATTTTTAAAGGATATTCAAAAATATATTTATTTTTAACTTTTAAAAACTGTTTTGGTATTTCTCCACCAAAACGCGTGGACTTACCAGCAAGAAGTAAGAAAACATAAATCATAATTAAAGTTGTTTTTCAGTTTTTTCTCTTTTTAACTCAAGAGTTTCACGAATAGAAATACTATCAATAATAAGTTTTACAACTTTTTCTAATTCGGAGTTAGAAGAATAGTCGGCTTTACAAATATAATTTACTCGGCCATCTTCAAAAAGATGAGCGACTTTTTCTTGTGAGCCTTTAGGATATACAGCGATTGAATATCCTCCATTTTCTTTAACAAGTATCATACATGGGACATCAGTTAAACCATCACCCATATAAATCATATTTTGATAAATAATTCTTCTATGAGGAGTTTTCTCGTTAATTTCTTTATCATCATTTGTGTTGATTACGCCTTTTGAGATTCTAAAGATATATTGTGTTTTTAATGTGTAATTAACAGTAGTACGTGGCCAAAAAGCGTTGCCTTGAGCATCATATAGATATTCAGAACCGAAAACTTGTTTAAACTCTTTAAAAATAGGACAACCTTCAACAATTTCTTTATTTCCACTTGTAATTAAATAGTGTTCGCATTGAAGACCTTTAGAAGCGGCATATTCGTTTATTCGATTAAACCAAGTGGTTACGCCATCAAAAAATCGAATATTTTTGCCACATTCTTGCAAAAAATTACGATCTAATTTAATTCCTTTTTCTTTTGAATATTTAATCATGGTATATAAATAACCCAAGATTTTATCCATATCGTATTTTTTGCAAAACTCTTCGGTTAGTTTCCAAAATTCTTCTGGTGTAAAGCCTAGTTTAGGTATAAAAGAAAAATTTTGCATGTCTTCAAGAGCAAGGGTTCGATCAAAGTCGTACATTAAAGCTATAATTGGTTTTGACATACTATCACCTCGGATTTATTCTAACAAATAGGTAGATTTTAGTCAAAAAAGGTGGTATTTTATCGATATGTTTAGGAATTCTTACTTATCTTTATTGTCTTTAGATAGTGATGGAATCTTAGTAATCATTCTTATTATTCTAGGTTTATTGCTTTTAATATATTTAATCATTGTGATTGTATCTTTTTCTTTTATGTATAATTTTAAAAGAGACATCAATAGACGAAAAGATTTTATTAATGTAACTCTATATCAAAAGTTGACTTTATTATCTCGTCTATCTGAAATCATGAAGGATTATTTAAAAGAAAATGATCCATTAAAAATAATGGGTGCTAACGAAGATTTAAAAAAATATCAAAAATTAACAGCCCAAGAGTTTGAAGAATTTTATGCTTATTCAGAAAAAATCCTGCAAAACGCGCAAAAAATTTATATTAACTTTGATTTAGATGAAGACAGTAAAAGAAAAGTTGAAGAAATTTTTTTAACTATTGCTGAACTAAATGATAAATATTTTCAAGCAGTTCAGTTATACAACACATCGGTTGTTGCATATAATTATTGGTATAACGTTTCAACAACTCGTTGGATTAAAAAATTATTATTTATGAAAACAATAGATACTATCAAATAAAAGGAGGAAATTTATGTTATTTGAAGAAATGCCATTAAGATGTCCTAATGTTAATCGTATTGAGGCCAAAATAAGAGTGTTAACTGATTATTTAGAAAACGCTCAAACTAAAGAAGACGCAATAAAAGCAGTAAATAAATATTTTAAAATTCAAAATGAAGTAAATACTGATTTTACGATTATTAGTATTAATTTTACTTTAAACACTCAAGATCCAAAGATCAAAAAATATAATGATACAATTGATGAAATTTCACCTATTGTAAATAATTACTTTAAGAAATTTGAAGAAGCAATGGTTAAGTCTAAATTTAGACAAGATCTCGAAAATAAGTTTGGTAAACTTCTCTTTGTTCAAATTGAAAATGGGTTTAAATGTTTTGATGAAAAGATTATTCCTCTTCTTCAAGAAGAAAATAAACTTGTAAGCGATTATCAAGCTTTACTTGCTAGTGCAAAAATTGAATATAAAGGCGAAACGTTAAACCTTTCTCAAATTGGGAAATATATGAGTGATAAAGACCCAGAAGTTCGAGTTGAATCAGCTAAGTTATATTATGGATTTTTAAGTGAACATGATGAAGAAATCGGAACAATATATGATAAACTTGTCAAATTAAGAGACAAGATGGCTAAAGAACTTGGCTATTCTAACTATATTGAATTCGGTTATTTAAGACTTGGTAGAGTTGATTATAATGCTGAGATGGTTGCTGGATATCGTGAACAAATTAAGCGTGATGTTGTCCCAGTAGTTTATAAATTAAGAAAGAATCAAGCTAAAAGACTTGGTTATAAAAACCCAATCTTCCTTGATTACAATCTTTTCTTTGAAGATGGTAATGCAAAACCTGCAGGAGATACCAGTTACTTAGTCGATTGTGCTCAAAAAATGTATAACGAAATGGGCACAGAAAGTGGTGAGTTCTTTAAATTTATGGTTGATAACCATTTGATGGATTTAGATGCAAAAGCCGGTAAAGCTGGTGGAGGATATATGACTTTTATTCCTAGATATAAATCTCCATTTATTTTTGCTAATTCAAATGGTACAAGTAGTGATGTTGATACTTTAACTCATGAAGTTGGTCATGCTTTCCAAGGTTATTTATGTCGTAATGTTAAAATTTCAAATTACCAAATGCCTACCTTAGAAGCGTGTGAAATTGATTCGATGTCGATGGAATTTTTCGCATATCCTTGGATGAATTTATTCTTTAAAGATGGAGCTGATAAATATCGTTTTGCTCATCTTGATGGAGCAATTTCATTCTTACCATATGGGGCAGAAGTTGATGAATTCCAACACTTTGTTTATGAACATCCAGAATTAACTCACAAAGAAAGATGTGCAAAATGGGCAGAACTTGAAAAAGTATATCGTCCTTGGCTTAATTTCAAAGGTTTTGAATATCTTGAAAATGGTGGCTGGTGGGTCAGACAAAGTCACATCTTTGCAAGTCCATTCTATTATATCGATTACACATTAGCTCAAGTTTTAGCTTTACAGTTTAAGTGTGAAATGGATAAAAATAGAGAACGTGCTTGGAAAAAATATATCAAGTTACTTAAAATGGGTGGTAAATATCCATTCCTTACTCTTGTTGAAAAAGATCATTTAAGAAACCCATTTGTTGATGGAAACGTCAAAAAAGTTATCAAACCACAAGTTAAAATTCTTAATGAGTTTGAAAAAGAATTTTCAGCAAAATAATTAAAAAGTCTGCAAAACTGCAATCTTTATAATTATGTAACATTAAATAAGAATATTTATTTTAACTATTAAATCAAAAAGAGAGACTTTTCTAGGTCTCTCTTTTAATTTGGTGTGACGGGCATGTCATATATCTAATGGGTGAAAGTCCCTAGTAGGAAAG
>UQFQ01000038.1 GCA_900540395.1 uncultured Mollicutes bacterium
ATATTTGTACAATACATAAAATAAAAAACACACAGCTTTACCTCTCAAAACTGTGCGTTTTTAAAATTTTCTACTTTCTTGCGATAGCCCTAAATGGCGAATTGTTTTTTAGATTTTTGGCGAAATGTTTTTTTAGAAACTATCGGATGAATTGACCAATTAATACTTCTAATTGAAACTTCCAATCAATTTATCTAAATAATCACTTCCACCTTCTTTTAAAGCGTCCAAGAAAAAAGAAAAATAATAAAATGGAATAGTTAGTATTAAATTATTTTTATCAAAACCACATTGATTTGAAGAAACTTTAATAACCACGTCTTTTTTATTATGTTGTCGAAATTCTTCTAAAGAATTTAATTTACCTCTGCTCTTTTTTACATCTATAGGAATTATTCTTGAATCAATATCTAAAATAAATTCAAACTCGCTATTTCTTTTGCCTTTCCAATAAAAAAGGTTATAACCTCTGGCAGAAAGTTCGGTGCTTACGTAGTTTTCATAAAATATATCAGATAAAGAATTCATGTCATTAAAGAAGAAAGTTTTAGCGTTCATACCACTTTGATGTGTAAAGATGCCACTATCAGCAAGATATAATCTCATTAATGAATCTTCCTCTTTAATAAGCGGACTTCTTATTTTTTCTTTAAGTAAAAATGATTGATTGACAACTCTTGCTTCCACTAGCCAAGCAATTGGATTTATCATATCTCTTCCTCGAGCACCATTAACAGATAATGAGAATTTAAAGTTCTTATTTTCTTTATTCAACTGCTTATAAATGTCGTTATAAACATGTCTACTTCTAATTATTGATTCAGGAGAAGCTTGATAAAGATCCATATCCGCTAAATAATTATCATAAATCTCATTTATTTTTTTAATAGACAAGTTATAAGCTCGATATTTATCGCCAGATTCATTAATAAAAGTTTCTACTACTTCTGGCATTCCGCCAATAAATAAATAATCATTAAACACTTTTAATAGTTCTTCATGAACCTCATAATCAATAGTTATATTGTTTTTAAAATGTGTCTTTAGATAGTCATAAAGACTTTTATTATAGTTATAAACAAACTCATCAAAAGTTAAAGGATACATATATAGTTGATTTATTTTGCCAACAGGAAAAATAAACTTACTATTTTGAGTATTTACACCACGCTTATGAGCGTCTCTAAAAATTTTAAGCCTGACTAAAGACCCAGTTACTATTAAAGGTATATCACGTCTTTTCTCACAAAAATGTTTCATCATTTTAACAAGTGGTAAACATTCTTGTGCTTCATCAAATATTAACAAGTGTTTGCCATCATCATTAAAACGGTAGTTAATTTTTAAATAATCTAATACTTTATCAAGGGAAGGGTTTTTCAAAGCATATTGAGTAAAACTTGTATCATCTGAACAATCAATTCGTAAATACTTTCCTTTATAAAAATTCTTTGCAAAAAGCTCCTCAATTAGATAAGTTTTACCAACTTGGCGGGCACCCCATACCATTAAAGGCTTTTTATTAGTGTCGTTATTCCGTGCAATTAAATCATTTAAATACTTTCTTTCCATGAAATAATTCTACAATTAATTGCACATTTTACAAGATATAACACTATATTAATTGCACATTTTTGCAACTTATAATGAGCTATTAATTGCACATTTTTGCAACATATTATCAGCAATTAATTGCACATTTTTACAATATATAGCAACCAATTAATTGCACATTTTTCAGATTAAATTTCTTTGAAAGTCCATAAATCACTATTCATATTCACCTTTAAAGAAGACACTTAAAAAATGAGGCAAAGAATAATATTTATCATTTTTTGATACATTACCATCATAAAATTTTATTCCTTCATCGCATTCATAAATAGGATTAGTCAAAACTTCTTTTAAAGATTTACTGTTTCCATTTGTAGCTTTAATTTCAATAGGTAAAACCTTTCCATTACGTCTACTAATAAAATCAATCTCTAATGTACTATTCTTTTTACGGTAATAATATAAATCAAGATTACTTTTATTAAAGGTTTCAGCAAATAAATTTTCAAATATTGCTCCTTTATATATATATAAGTTATCAGTAAGTATATCCTTAATGGTACCTTGTTCATTCATAGCTACCAATAGTCCAATATCTGCTAAATATATTTTAAATTGATCTTCAATTACGTTGGTTTTTAATGGCAGTTCCAAACACTTTAAATTATAAGATTTAACAATAAGTCCATAATCTTCTAACCATGTTAAAGCTTTTAAGTATTCACTATTTGAAATCTTTCCTTCGATTCTACTATACATAAATTTCTTATTCTCACTAGATAATTGGTTTGGAATCGAATTAAACGCAATTTCTAAAACTCCTTTTTCTTTAAAATTAGTTTTAAGCGAACCATCATCTAATAGATTTTTACCAAAGTCAGCTTCCATCGAAGATAAAATGTTTTTTTGAATTAAATACGTCCTTTGAAAATTTCTATTTTTAACAAAATCAGAAACCACTTCTGGCATTCCACCAACAACTACGTATTGCAAATAAAGTTTTCTGACTTCTTCATAAATTCCTGGATTAATTGGTCTTTTTCTTAAATAGCAATCTTTCAAATAATCAGTCAATTCTTCGCTTTTGCCTAATGCCCATAAAAATTCCTCAAAATCCATTGCTTTCATGACAACATTTTCTTCAAAGCCTACAGGTATTCCTCTTGATTTATCATTGATATGATAACCTTTAACACCTAGCAAGGAACCAGTTGCTATAACTTCATATCTACCATCTATTTCAAAATATTTGAGTGAACTTCGTGCATTTTGGCAATCTTGAATTTCGTCAAAAATTATAACCGTTTCATATGGTATAAACTTAACATTTGGTAGTATTGCAGTTAAATAAGTTGTTATTTCATCAATATTAAAATCGCCATTAAAAGCTAATTGAGCATTTTTGTTCTCTCGAAAATCTATGTAGACAACATTCTTTTTATAGTTCTTAGCAAATTCTAAAACGGATGTTGTTTTACCAACTTGCCTTAATCCTGAAATGATTAAAGGATGATGCTTTTCTTTGCTAGACCATTCGATTAATTTTTGTTGAATTTTTCTTTTAAACACTTTAACTGCCTCTGGAATAATTTTACTATCATAATTAGTTTTTTAAAAGATGATTTCAAAATTTTATGAGCGAGTTTTTTGAAAAATCTCAAATTTTATGAGCGACTTTTTTGGAGAATCTCAAATTTTATGAGCGAGTTTTTTTGAAAATTACAAATTTTATGAGCAAGTTTTTTGAAATTACAAATTTTATGAGCGAGTTTTATTTTTTCAAACTAAAATTCAGGATTTATCTGTCTCCTTAATTACTTATTTCAAGGTATTAGAAATGCCTAATTTAACTATTCTAAATTTAAAATTTTTAAGGAATTGATAGAGTTAAATCATCACTCCTCTATTCTTAAGTCAATTAAAGGATCATCACTACCAATTTCATGAACTAAACTTTTTGCATATTTGCTATCAATAATTCTTAAAAGTGATTCTTCTTCATCCTTTTTAAACATGAATGGATTTAAATCACCAAAATAGATTATCTTTTCATCTATTAATATTAAATTTAAAGAAACTTTCTTAAAGTGAACTTTAACTAATTGGTTCTCGTTAAACTTAAATTCTAAGTTAGTATAAATATCTAAAGGTACATTTATATATTTAAGAAAAGAATAAATAGCATCTTCATAACCAAAACTAATAAAGAAAGAAACATTAGTTTTAGCTTTCGCAAAATCATTAATTAAAGTTTTATAGTAATCTTTACGCGAGAAAATAATCTGTTCTTCTTCTTTTCTTTCACCTAAATAATAAAGCTTATGATATTTACTTAAGCGAATATTAAACATTCTTTCAAAAATTCCTATTTTTAAGTCGACAAAATCATAAACATGAACTTCTTTTTTGTTGTCGCTTTCTCGATGTAAACGACCAACATATTGTTGTAAGGTTCCTTCCCATTTAATAGGCATAGTAACAAAAAGAGTATCTAAACGAGTTAAGTCAAATCCTTCACCAATATATTTCCCAGTTGAAATGATTAAGACTTTTTCACCTTCATCTAAATTGTCTAGAAAATTTTTAAAAGCATCTTGCTCTTTTTTTGACATTGATCCATTAATTAGATATATGTTTTTAAAATCTGACTTAGCTTTAATAAGCCCTTAATAATATTTCACTATGTTCAATTCTTTCGGTTAAAACTAAAATATTATGTTTGTTAATTAAAGGAAGAAGAGTATTTAAAATAAGTTCATTTCTATCTTGATCAAGATATAACTCATTAATAAGCTTATTATAATCAATTCGGCCTTTTACTGACTCAAAATCATGCAAATCTCGATTAAAATTTGTAATTATTGGATGTAATATTCTTTTAAAAGAACTATTAGTTTCTTTAACTTCATATAAAACATCACCAAGCAATTTTTTAATTCGGTTTTCGTTTTTATCACTTCTTTTTAGCGTTGCGGTTAAGCCATACATTCTTCTAGAATGGAGTTTTCTTACAGAAGAAAGCAAAGTATCAGCTGCTACATGATGAACTTCATCAATTATTACAAGTCCATATTTTGAGTAAATGCTTTCATCCATTTCTTTACTTTCTAAAGACTTAATTGAAACAATATCAACTTTACCAGTTAACTTTCTTTTGCCAGTTTTAAAAATACCAATATCTTCTTCTTTTAAATCAGTAAAAGAAAGTATCTTTTCTTTCCACTGGTCAATCAAAGTTAATTTTTCTACTAGGATTAATGTGTTTCTTTTAATCTCACTCATTAAAGATATAGCTAATATTGTTTTACCAAAAGCAGTTGGTGCTACAAGGATTCCATTGTCTTTTTCTAACATCACTTTTTGAGCTTTTGCTTGTTCAGCTTTTAAAGTTCCTAAAAAGTTAATATCAATTACTTCTCCTTCTATTCTTTTATCAATGATCTTATAGTCAACGTGTTTTAAATTTAAAGCATTAATTAAAGTATCAAGTACTCCTCGAGGTAAAGAAACCTCTAAATCATCTTCTTCATATAATTTAAAAAAGATTGGTTCTTTAAAAGTAGATAAACCTTTACTTTGATATTCAAAGTAAGTTGGATTATATAAAGAAGAAATACTTTTTAAATAGTTTAAAGAAACTTCAGTTAATTTACTTTTATTTATTCTAATTGTGTTATCAATAAGAAGAGTTAAACCTTTTTTGAAGTCTTTAGCTTCAAAAAACACTTTCTTTCCTAGTAAAAATTCACTCTTCTTCTCTTCTTCATATATCTTGTTAAGTAATTGATTGTAAGTAAATAAATCGACCTTTTTGACACTAGCTAAATAACCAAATTGATTTTGATATTTTTCAAAATACTCATCAACAAATATGGTTGTATTTTGACTAGCCATCTTTCCAGAAAGAGGAAGAGCAATTAAAGAACCAAATTTATTACTATCTTGAGTCTTGTCTTGATTAGGCACTAAACGATCAAAAGAATCTAAATTATCGATATAGCCTTTTTCAAAAGCTTCATTTAACAAAAAGTGAGCAATCTTTCGAGCACCTTTGGCTAAAACCCATTCATCAAAAAATATCCAAAAATGAGCACCATTTCCAGACTTTGATATTTCAATTGCTCCATCAATTCCATAATAAGAGGCAATCTCTTTTGCTTTTAAGACCTCTTTTTTATAGTCTTTTTCATCAAAATCTAAAGCAATGAGTTTTACTCTTTCATTGTCTTTAATCGGATATAAGCCTAAAGAGATTTCGCCTTTTAAATGCTTTAAAACTATCTCTTTATTATATTTAGCATAGTTTGCTCTTTTACACTCCTTACACTTTTTCTTTTCTAAAAGTAAACATCCTTCTTTAAACTTATTTAAACATAAAGGCGCATAGGCAATTTTGTTTTGTGCTTTATTAAAATACTCTTCTGCTACATAATCTGGATTACCTTGAAAATAAGAAAAGTAGATATCTATCTTTTCTTCTTTATTATAGTTTTCAAAAGCTTTTTCTTCACTATTTAAAGAAATGCCGTGCAAATCTAAAAGATTTTTAAGTTTTTCATTTTCTTCTTTTAACTTATTTATTTCTTTAATAAGTTCTTCTTTTGAGTAATTTTGATATTCCATTTATAAAGAAATTATAGCAAGGAATGTGTAATTTCAAAACCAGTGATATTATAAAAAGTGAGTTCACTTCTCTAGGCATAGAAGTAAATATTGTACAAAAGAAAAAAACTA
>UQFQ01000039.1 GCA_900540395.1 uncultured Mollicutes bacterium
AATACTTAAAAATATTAAGAAATGATTTTTTAGTATTTCTTTTCTGCTCCATTTTCTCTTTTAAAACTAATAATTTTTCATCAAACTCTTTGATGTGATCCTCAAGCTTCAACTGATTAATTTCTTTATCCTGTTGTTGCTTTAAAAGTACCTGGTTATTTTTATTTAAATTTATTAATTCCTGAATTTGATTATCTTTCTTCTCTATTTGTTTTCTTAAATATTTTATCTCATCTTTTAAACTATTTATATATTCTACTTTTAACTCTTTTAACCATTCCTTCTCTTCTTCAATCCCTTTGTTTTCAATAGTTATAGCTACTTCTTCATTTTCAAAATCATGCTCACAGTTTAAACTGTTTAAACCATCACTTTTAACTCTTTTAACTTCAAATTCTTTTAAAATTAATTTAACGCCATCCTCTGAAACATAGGTAATACCTTTATTTCTAGTTATAAACTCTTGAAATTTTTCTTGCTTTATTTTTTTATATATACTAACCTTGCTTAAACCAGTTAAAACTGAAATCTCAGAAACACTTCTAAACATATTGATTTACCTCACTTTTTCAAGTTAAAAGAGTTAAAACTCATTAGTTAAATTCGTTAAAAGTCTGAAAATTCCTTTAATTATCCCACCACTTATAAACTGTTGGTTTGGTTAATCCAGTTTCTCTAATACACTCCGCTTTTTTTCCATTCGGATTAGATACTCTCCACTCTTTTATTATTTTCTCTTTTGTAGTTCCTTTTGGTCTTCCTTCTGGATTTTTAAAAGATTGCCCTCTTCGTTTCATATTCATTTTTTTAGACCTCATATCTTCTAAATGCCATTCTTGTTTTTGATAATTACGTTTGTTTTTTTCAATATGTATATCTGTTAAATAAGAAATGCTATTTATTGGATATGTCATATATCTATCATCATAAGCCTGTAATGCATCTATAACATCTTTTTCAGTAAATGGATTATCTTCACTTGCTGGCAACGCATCCAATATCTCCATCAAAGTAAAAGCATCATTTTCAAGTTCTTCTTGCTCTATCCCCGACTTTCTAGCATAAACAGCTAACATCATAAGACAATAATATCTATGCCCTGTCTTTGCCTCTTGGAGCATTCTTTTTTTCCACCACTCATATAAATCTCTTTTGCATATCCAAGTACCTTTAGGTTGCTTTTTAACAATTCTTTTCTCATACCAATTAGGATATTTTTCTTTAGCTTTTGCTAATGTTAAATTGCTCTTATATACAAAATCATCTGTCTTAAATTCATCATCAACAAATTGATTCATATATTCCATAGTTACTCGTTTACCAGTTTCAAATGCTCTAGCTCTTTCACCTTTCTTAGTTATAGTTCCAACTACTCTAAACCCTTGAAATAAACTTTCATATTGCACACTATCATCAAGATTTGTAATATATCCTTGCCATATTATCCTCGTTAATTCTCTCTTGTATTTCTGCAATTGTTTAACTACGTTTTGAAATAACATTATTGGCTTTTCAAAAACATAATACAAATGTAATCCTGTTCCTGAAGATACTATATAAGTTGGCATTGGTATTCTTTCTATATTCTCAATTTGATGGAATAAAGTTCTAAGTCCAAATGGATCATCACCATTCTTAATTATCACTCCATCTAAATCTATTGTTAGTGCATATAATGCTCTAGCATTATCACTTTTTCTCTCCTTACCTACATAACTAATTGGAGACATCAAACAAAAATTATCTCTTTCAACTATTTCATCAATCTTCTCTAAATCATCTGTTATGGTATGTCTTAATATTCTATCCTTTCCATTCTTCTTTTTCTCTTTAGTAACTTCTACAACAATAGCATTATATTTTCCATTCTCATAAACTCCTTTTTCTTGTAGCTCTCCTTTAGGAAATATAGCTCTATAAAATTCCTTTGGTTCTATCTCATCATAGTATGTATATAAATATTTAGTTAGTATATTATCCATGTATAAAAAACCTCCAAAAAGCATATAATAAGGACGATATATTATCAATAAGTTTTTTTTACCTTTTTTATTGAATTATAACAGTGATTTTTTTAGGTGTCAAACCTCATATTTTCATAAAAAAATGACCTGATTTTAAGGTCATTTTCCATACTATTTTTTTACAATCCCATTTCATATGAGTTCTCTTTTTCTCGTTCCCTTTTTATTTGTTTTCTATATCTCTCGATTTCTCTCTCAATTTCATCCTGGATAAATTTTTCATATAAAGCATCCAGGTTATATTTTTCAAAAAATTTATTTTTTTGAAGTAACTCTTTTTTTAACTCTAAAATTTCATCATCTTTTTGAGATATAATTTCTCTATGTTTTAATCTTACCTCATGAACTTCTCTACTATTATCTCTCAATGCACTATTCCATTTTCTATAATACTCTTTGCTTTCTTCAGATAAAATTTCATTTTGCTTTTTCAAGCTTTCTATTTGATTAGATACTGTTGCATACAAGCTATGTTGCGTATATGCTTTCAATGCACTTTCTTTCAATCTTTCAAAGTCCACTTTATTTATTTTCACTTTATCTGCTGAAAACATAACAGGCTCAAACTCCATTTCCTGTATTTGATACATCACAAGACTATTTTCACTTAAAATTTGAGTTACTCTTTCATATTCTCTCGTCTTTTCTTCTGATTCTAATTCTAATCGCTCTATTTGCTCCTCTAATCGCCTTTTATAGTCTTCAGCAACATTTATATCCTTACATCTATTTTCGTACTCTCTATCAAGCTCTTTTTTTAATTCCTTAGTATCTTTATGTTTTCTTTTAGAACCTTCTATTCCTCTTTCAATTTCAAAACCATGACTTTTTAAATATGATGGCAACTGATCCTGAACTTCTCTTAAAAATTTTCTATCTATCAATTTCTTAGCTGAAAGTGAATTTTCGATTATTGGAACAAATCCAACATGCATATGAGGAGTTGTTTCATCAAAATGTACATTTGCAGATACAAAAAATTCGGCTCCTATTTTATCTTTCAAGTAATCTAAAGCTACCTCAAAAAATTTTTTCTGCTTATCTTCAGTTAATCTTTCAAAAAAAGAACTATCTGAAGATACAATACATTCACAATATACAGTCGCATCTTTTCTAATAGCTCTCTGAGACGTTCTATTTGCCTCTATAATCGTTTTTATCTTTTTAGAGTAGTTTATATTGACTTGATTAATTAAATCGTAATTTAAGGCTATTTTCTCCTTATCTATATCCTTATTACTATAATTCTCATTTTCTCTTTGATTATGTTTTTGTAATCCAAAAACATTACCCGATTTATATTTACCAAAATGACATACCAAATAGCTCATCTCATCATCTCCAATACTTCACATCTTAGATTTGCCTATGGTCTTTTCATGTATTTTCTATGTAAAATTAATGGTTTTTCTATGGTTAAAATACACTTCAAAAACGGCAAATCTTCCATGTAAAGTATAACACAATATACTTTATGTTATAAAGTCATTGCGCCATTGCATGGAGCTAAGGGTTTCACCCTCGCTACGCTCACCCATAAACTTTTTATAAAAAGTTTAATCAAAAATTTCATATGTCTCCGACTGTACTCGGCGTATGCCAAGAAGTCGTCCGATTTATAATCGCACAACTTCATTTCTCAAGTATATAAATTTCCATTCCATCAAGGTAGTATTTAAAAATATTTCTTCAGGATCTGCATTGCAGCACTCAATAAATATTTTTAAATCTCCACCTTGATTACATTCCAATTTTTTAATGTGTGACATTTTAGGCTTTTTATCACACATCAAAAAAACACCTCTAAGCTAGGTGTTTCAAGTTCTTAATATACAATTATTAGTTAAAGTATCCCCCCTGTTAGATACCGGGGGCTCCTGCGGGATTTGAGTGGTTGCTGGCTTACGCTCCGCACGCCAGCAACCACTCAAATCCCGCAATCACTTCATTTCGCTCACTTTTATTATCAAATATTCTATCACTATTCAATCAGAATATCAATATATTTTTATATTAAGTTTTCAATACTTCAACTTACTTAATTCCATTATATCAAGAATATTCTATCAATTTAAGTCTTTTTTTGAAAACTTTTTTTAATTAAAATTAAAATATACTAAATAAAAAAGGATGTGATTCATATGAAAACACTTTATAAAAAGATTGCCTTAATATTAACATTTGTATTAGGAGCAATTAACATAAGCCCAGCTATTCAAGCTTATGCAAATACCACATCAGACAATTTACCTAAAATATCATGCTCAAATGAACAAAACAGTATTTCAATACCTGATGGAATTCCAGCGACAGAATTAGAATCGGATTCAAAAAATGAAAGAGCATCTGTTAGTTCTATTTCTCCTGTTTTTATAAGGCATTCTTCGAATTCAACAGTAGTACAAGTTTATCTACAATATTCTGGAACTAAGCCTGCAAATGCAATAAAATTTAACGAAATGACTATTCAAAATACAAGTTTAATTTTTCAGAAAACATATGGCTCTCTAGTACCAAAAGTATATAATTTTAACATTTCGGCTACATATTATAATCAATATATTGGAACTGTAAATATACCAACAAATGTTACGAAAGTACGTGTTCAAGATTCAGGACTAAAAGCGTATTATGTTGGTTCTGGTTGGAAGTCATTCAGTAATATAATAGGTGAATGGAGAATTAAATAAATATAAATTTATTCCAATGGAAGGAGCTTAGTTAATCGTAAAAATTATGAGTAATGAAAAATATATTTCTTATTTGAAGGAACAATATCTTGATAGAGTTCGTCCTTTAAAAACTGTAAATGAAGTTATTGATATGCTAAAAAATGAAATGGAAATAATTCCAATAAAAGAATCTGAGTTGTCAGAATTCGAAGAACCTCATTTTAAATTTATGAGAGATAACTATAGTAAGAATATAAATAATGATATTAGTAAACTTAATTTTGAATTTTTTGTTCTTAAGAAAAATGCAAAAAGTAAATATTATTATAATTTAATGCAAAATGAAAAAGAAAGAATTATTATAGTTATTGAATTAAAAGCTAATTTTATAGCGTCAAATTGTAACGAGTTATTAATTGATTTACAAATAGAAAGGGGTATAGATAAAAAACATATTGAATTAGAAACATTAGAATTTATTGAGTATTTATCTTTATTTGAATTTAAAGATTCTTTTTAAAATATATTCCTATAAAGGATTAGAAAATGAAAAGATAAAAACAATAA
>UQFQ01000040.1 GCA_900540395.1 uncultured Mollicutes bacterium
AGAAAAAGAAATGATAAGAATGTATCGTATTCAAGGAAAAACCATTAAGGAAATATCTCAAATGTATTCTTGTTCTGTTGGATTAATTCATAAAATAATTAATGAATAAAACAAGGCTCTTTTCGTAAATTAAATTATGAAAAGAGCCTTGTTCGCGAAAATTCGATTTAGAGAAGTCTTTAAATTTAAAAGTGAAGATATGATATAATTTTTTATACTCAAGTATTAAATAATTTAGTAATTGAAGGTTTTTTAAAGATAAAATGGGAGGGAAATTATGAGTTTAATATGGACTTTAATTAATTTTATATTATTAGGAGTCGGAGTATATATTTCTATTTTATTAATAAAAGCATTACGAATATATATCAAAAAAAACAAGTAGAAAATTATATTACTGGTACAGTAAGATTTAAATAAATAGATAAATTTTAAATTTGAAAAGCCAATGCAATATTGCATTGGCTTTTATTCAATAAAGATACTTTTAGCAAAGTAAGTATTTGCAAGTACATTAATAATTCATTAATATTAAATTAATGAATTATATTGCATAACAAAAAAGAAGGGAGGAAAATTATGAATAAAAAGAAGAGTTTGTTTTATTTTGTTTTAACTTTTATTATCTCATATACTATATTTATTATTAATGCTACTGAATTTACTGGAAAGATATTAATTACCTCTTTTTTAGGAGCAGTTTTATTATCTATTTTAATTTTATTTATGATTAGTATAATAAAAAAATGCTTGAATTAATTCAAGCATTTTTTTTATTATATAACTCTGAAATTTTTAGATATTTTTCCGTCTTTTGAACAGGTAACTGAGTGTGAAATATATAGGTCTTGAAATACTATTCCTACTCCACTAACTTCTAATCCGTAATGGAAGTTACCCTGAGCAAAGGCTTGATAACTGCTACCAACAGGTTCATGTCCCTTTTCCCAATTATCAACTTGCCATATACTTAAATTTCCTCGTTTATAATAAGCTGTAAAATTACCGTAATAAGATGCTTTTTGTCCGTTGTAAGAAAAACCAGTACCAACAGCAATAGTAAATATATGTACTCCTATATTGGAATAATAATCTTTGTAAGCTTGTCCCCAAACTGAGTTGGATCTAGATGATGGGGTGATACTATCATTTAAATTTTCAATAGAAAATAGACCGTTATCTAAAAATTCTACTTTCAAATTATTTTTTGTTATTACTGAATCTATTATTTGAGCTTCAGCAATTTCGTTAGTAGTATATCCTTTTTTTGTTAGCTCTTTCGCTTTATTATTACTTTTATTAGCTAATTCAGCATATTCAATTCCTGTAAGTTTTTCTTCATCAGAAATATTATTTTTTAAGAAATACTCTATATTTTCTGGAGTAGCATCTTGAGGATTAATTGTATCTAGATAATTAATAATTTTATTATTTAGAGAATTAATTTTTTGGGATGTTGATGATGTTTCCGTTGCGCTTGTAATTAAACCAGCATTGAAAACACTGAGTGATAGTGAAAATAAAAGACATAAAGTTAGAATTTTACTTATAAATTTCTTCATATAAATACCTCCTAAAGACATATATGTATATATTTGGTTGAGAATTTATTTTAACATACATTCGTTTGCAAAAAAAAGACTTAAAAGTGTATTTTTTGAAAAAATGAAGATTTATAAATTAATGCAACAAAGTTGAACTTTTAGGTTTAACTTTGTTGCATAGTTTTTGATGATAAAAATTTTGGTCCAACTTTTTTAAAAGGTGGTGGGTGAGCGTAGCGAGGGCAAAGTCCTAACCTCGTAGAGCGAACTCTTTACATTGTAAAGTATAGTAAGTTATACTTTACATGGAAGATTTGCCGGATAAAAGAGTGTTTTAGCCTGTAAAAAACTCATTAATATACACTGTTTATACACTCAGAAATACACTAATTATACAACTTTAATTCACTGTGTTTTGAAATAAGGCAGATATTCAATGTAAAGTATGAAAAAGAGAGGGGAATTATATGAGTTATTTGGTGTGTCATTTTGAAAAATATAAATCAGCAAATGTATTTGGAATTCAGAAACATAATCAGAGAGAAAATGAGAATTACAGTAATAATGATGTAGATAAAGTGAGAACACCCCTAAATTACGATTTGATTAACAAAGACAATATAAATTATCTTGGAAAAATAAAAGGGCTTATAGAGGCTAACAGAGCCTCACAGAGAGCGGTGAGAAAAGATGCAGTTGTTTATTGTGAATGTATCATATCTTCAGATGGAGGATTTTTTGAAAATTTATCGATAAGTAAACAAAAAGCTTTCTTTGAAGAAAGCTTAAATTATATAAAAAATAAAATTGGAGAAAAGAATGTTATTTCTGCAACAGTACACCTTGATGAAACAACTCCTCATATGCATTTGGGGTTTGTGCCGTTAATAGAAAATTCTTTATCAGCAAAGAAATTAATTAATAGGCAATTCCTGAAAGAAGTTCAGGATCAGTTGCCGAATATATTAAAAAATAAAGGGTTTGATATAGAAAGAGGAACAGAAGGAAGTAAGGTAAAGCATAAAGAAACTAAAGAGTTTAAAGTTGAGTTAGAAAAAGATATAAAAAAACTAGAGAAGAAGTTAAATAACTTAACTAATGAATTTAATGAGAAAACTTTAGAGTTCGATAAAATGACTAAAACTTTAGATAAAAATAGCCTTGCTATGTATGAGATAAGTGAAATGAAATCAGAGCCAGTTATGTTTTCAAACAAAGTCAAAATAAATAAAGATGATTTTGAAAAATTAAAAGATAGTGCTATGAAGGCATTTTCACAACATAGTTTATATGCAACAGTTCTTAAGCAATTAGAAGAATTAAAGAAAGATAAAGAGTGTTACAAAAAGGAGTTAAAAGAAATTGAGAAGAATAGACACTATGAATATGCCAAATTAAAATCTGAATTTGATAAATTCAAAGAAAATAACAAAGAAATTATAGATAAAAAAGAGTTTGAAAATATAATGCTAAGATCATCAATTTCAAAAAGAGATAAATTTATAGAAAAAATGGGAATGGAAAAGTCATTTGATAAATTTATTTATGAAGAAGTTAAAAAAGAGGTTAAAACTTTAAAAAAATCATCTCAAAAAATATTTGATTTTGACTTGGAGCTATAAGACACAAAAATTCATATGGCTATGATATAATTATTTTTGTGACTAAGGAGGTGAAAGTTTGGGACAAGCATTAAGACAAGAGAAATATTCAGAGTTAATAAGTTATTTGGATATACTACATAGTACAAGCAAAGGGTGGATTACTAGAGCTGAAATTAACTGTGGGTACAAACAATGGCATTATAAATATAATGATTTATTAGGACAAGATTTTAACAAAGAGAATGTATTTATGAGCCTAAATACTTTTTATAGCACTTTTAGAAGATTAGAGTATTTAAAAGAGCTTAAGGCTCAGTTTATAGATTTAGATACTTATAAAACTGGATTCACAAAAGAGCAAATTCTTATGAACCTAGAAGAGAATTATTTTAATCAAAGTATTCCAAGACCTAATTTTATAGTGGATAGTGGCAGAGGACTTTATTTAATATGGCTTTTAAATTCAGTACCAAGTAAGGCATTACCTTTATGGAAAGCAATAGAAGAGTATTTATATAGCCTTTTAAAGCCTTTTGGAGCAGATAGACAAGCATTAGATCCAACAAGAGTATTAAGAGTACCAGGAAGCATTAACTCTAAATCTAATACAATTGTTAAGGTTATAGATCAGTACGATTATGTTTATGATTTAAGAGAAATTCAAAAAGAATTTTTACCAGAGCTTGAAGAAAGAAAGGCTAAGAAAAAAGGCAGACCAAGCAAGACCGTATTTATTCATAGAGAAAGAAGTCTTTATTATGCGAGAATACAAGACATAATAAAACTATGTGAACTAAGGGAATATGATTTAAAAGGTAATAGAGAGCTTGTATTATTCTTATATAGATATTATCTATGTTCATTCTTAGAAGATACAGAGAAAGCCTTACAAGATGTTTTAGAGCTTAATAGAGAGTTTATATATCCATTAATGAAAACAGAGGTTATAAGAGCTACTAGAAGTGCAGAGAAGGTTTATTTAAGCAAAGATAAGCAATATAGATATAAAAATGAAACTCTTATAGAACTATTAAACATAACAGAGTTTGAAGAAACTCATATGAGTACAATTATTTCTAAAAGAGAATATAAGAGAAGGAATAATGAATATAACAAAAATAAGTATCAAGAAAAGTTAATAGCAGAGGGAAAAGTAAGTGAAAAAGATAAGATTTCTCAAAGAAGAGAAAAAATAAAAGACCTTTTGCGAGAAGGTCTTAGTCAAAAAGAGATATATTTGAGCTTGAATATATCTAAACGTACATGTATAAATGACGTTAAGTTCTTAAAAGAGCAAGGTTTAATATAGCCTTGTTCTTTTTGTATTATAAAGTATTTTAATAACTAATTCAATATTGCAAATATTAAAGTTATAAATAAAAAAAAAAGGTGCAAAATTTTTTCAGCTTGTATTATAGGGTACTCTGTACCTGTTCTA
>UQFQ01000041.1 GCA_900540395.1 uncultured Mollicutes bacterium
GGTATATATTTAATATATAAATATATACCTGGAGAATATAGAGAAGAAATTGAAATGCAATCAAGGTGGAGATTTTAAAAAATTTTATGAGTGCTGCAACGCAGATCCAAATAAAATTTTTTAAAATACTACCTTGATGGAATGGAAATGTGAATACTGGAGCAACGAAGTTGCACTCCCTAAAAGGAGGGCAACTTCTTGGCATACGCCGAGTACCGTCGGAGACATATAAAAATTTTGGTCGAACTTTTTTAAAAGGTCGTGGGTGAGGCGATAGCCGAGGGCAAAGCCCTTAAACCTCGTAGAGCGAACTATTTACGAAGTAAAGTATAGTGAGTTATACTTTACATGGAAGATTTGCCGTATAAAAGAGTGTTTTGACCCATGAAAAACCCATTAATATACACTGATTATACATTCAAAAATACACTAATCATACACTTAAATTCACTATATTTTTTGAAATAAGGCAAATATTCAATGTAAAGTATGAAAAAATAGGGGGATTATATGAGTTATTTGGTTTGTCATTTTGAAAAATATAAATCAGCAAATGTATTTGGAATTCAAAAACATAATCAGAGAGAGAATGAGAATTATAGTAATAAGGATGTAGATAAAGCGAAAACGCCTCTAAATTACGATTTAATTAATCAAAGCAATATAAACTACCTTAGAAAAATAAAAAGGCTTATAGAGGCTAATAGAGCCTCACGGAGGGCAATAAGAAAAGATGCTGTTGTTTATTGTGAATGTATTATATCTTCAGATAGCAGTTTTTTTGAAAATTTATCCTTAAGTAAACAAAAAGCTTTCTTTGAAGAAAGCTTAAATTATATAAAAAATAAAGTTGGAGAAAAGAATATTATTTCTGCAACAGTACACCTTGATGAAACAACTCCTCATATGCACTTAGGATTTGTGCCATTAATAGAAAATTCTTTATCAGCAAAGAAATTAATTAACAGGCAATTCCTGAAAGAAGTTCAGGATCAGTTACCGAATGTATTAAAAAATAAAGGATTTGATATAGAAAGAGGAACGGAAGGAAGTAAGACAAAACATAAAGAAACTAAAGAGTTTAAGGTTAAGTTAGAAAAAGATGTTAAAAGATTAGAAAAACAATTAGATGACCTAACTAATAAAGTTAATGAGAAAACTTTAGAATTTGATAAAATGACTAAAACATTAGATGAAAATAGTCTTGTTATGTATCAGATAGAAAAAATGAAATCAGAGCCAGTTTTGTTTTCAAACAAAGTCAAAATAAATAAAGATGACTTTGAAAAATTAAAAGATAGTGCTTTAAAAGCATATTCCCAACATAGCTTATATGCAACAGTTCTTAAGCAATTAGAGGAATTAAAAAAAGATAGGGACCGTTATAAAAATGAGCTGAAAGAAAATAAAAAAAAGAGATATTATGAATATGCAAAATTGAAATCTGAACTTGATAAGTTGAAGGAAAGTAATAAAGAAATTATAGATAAAAAAGAATTTGAAAACATAATGTTAAAATCAGCAATTTTAAAAAGAGATAAATTTATAGAAAAAGTAGGTTTGGAAAAATCATTTGATAAATTTATTGAAAAAGAAAATAAAAAAGACTTTGAAAAAATAGTTCTAAAAAATTCAAAAAATAAATCTAAAATTTATGATTTAGAAATATAAAAAATGGGGTGTTTTTACCCCATTTTTTTACTCAATTTTTTGTTAAAAAAATTGAGTTTCTTCCTTCTTGATACTATAGGTAACTATTTCGATTTAATAAAAACACCCTAGAGCCGTTGAAAACTCTAGGGTTAAATGAAAAAAACTTGCTTTTTTTTGTATACTAATTTATAATTTTTAGTGTTCAGATAAAAACAATAAATTAAATACCTTTGGAGCAAGATTTATTTCATGTGATGATATTCTGTTTCACTAATAAATTGTTCCTTTGGTGAAAGGAATATTTACTATGGATAATAATATCAAAAATCATGAAAAAAATCAACAAGCAAATAATGACATATTAAGAAAGTGTACTGATAAGAAACTAAAAAACCCAAAATTCAGTAATTACATAGAACCATTAATATCAAAGAAAATGTTAACTTTAATAAATGACTGTGGGAGTTTTTTAGAATTCTTAGCAGATTGTGAGATGGAGAATAAGAAATTGAATAAGGGAAGTTTCTGTAAAAATAGATTTTGCCCTATGTGCAGTTGGAGAATAGCTTGTAAAGATAGTCTTGAAATAAGTATTCTTATGGAGCATTTGAGAAAAGAAGAAGATAAGGAATTTATATTCTTAACATTAACAACTCCAAATGTTAAAGCTGAAGATTTAGAGCAAGAAATAAAAAGATATAATAAAGCCTTTAAGAAACTTATGGAACGTAAGGAAGTTAAAGCTATAGTTAAAGGTTACATAAGAAAATTAGAGGTAACATATCAAAAAGAGAAATATATAACCAAAGAGCTTTGGAAAAGAAAGAAGGATTATTACTTAAAAAGGGGATTGTTAATAGGTGATTTAGAGCCTAATTATGATACTTATAATCCTCATTTTCATGCAGTTATAGCGGTTGATAAAAGTTACTTTAAATCAAGAAATTATATATCTCGTGAAAGATGGCTTAAATTATGGCAACTATCAACTGGAAATGATTTAATAACTCAAGTTGATGTAAGAAAGGCAACTATAGGAGATTATAAAGAGGTTTATGAGTTAGCTAAGTATTCAGCTAAAGATAGTGATTATCTAATGTCTAAACCAGTATTTGAAACATTCTATAAGGCATTAAAGGGAAAGCAAGTGTTGGTCTTTGGTGGATTATTTAAAGATGCTCATAAGATGTACAAGCTAGGTGAATTAGATGTTTATAAAAAGCATAATGAAATAGAGTATGTGTACAAGCTTTATTTTAATTGGTTTAAGAAAGAATATGAGAATACAAGAGTTATTGAATTAACTGAAGATGAGAAGAAAAAAATAAATAAGAAATTAATAGATGAGATAGAAGTAGAATAAAATATTCGTCTATCTCATCTATATTTTTATTGAAAAAATGTTATAAAAAAGTGAATATTGCTCCGATAACAAACATAATTAAACTACTCTCTTATTTTATCGAGTTTAAATTTTTTCAATATATAGAAGCCAATAAAAGAACCTAATACATTTAAAATAATATCATTTATGTCTGTTATTCTTGTGTTTTCAGATATAGAAAGTATGTATTCAATGAGCTGTATTGTTTCTATAGAACAAGATATTATAAGCGAAGTTATAAGCATTGATTTTAGGTTTTTTAATTCTTTAAAAATATATGGAGTTATTAATCCAAATGGTAGAAATAATAATATATTTCCTAATATATTTTTTAGCATTAAAAAAATAGATCCATTATCTATTAATGGAATTATTGGAGTTAAATTTATTGGTAGATATTCAAGATTTAATTTGTGTGATTCATGTGATATAACATCCATTGAAATTGGTAATAGTGTTACTCTAATTAATAAAATTATATATATAGCAAAGCAATTTATTATAATTTCATTTTTAAATTCAATTTTTTTACAAGTTATTTTTAAGAAAATAAACCTTAGAAATAACCATAGTAAGATTAAAAATACCATACAATCCTCCTTTTGATAAAAAATGATGAAATGGTTTTTATTATATAATAAATATAAAATTAAGATACTTTAGAAATTATTTCAAGTATATTTTTATTTTATTAGGTTATTGATGTGTACACAGAGAAGGAGAATAGCTCCTTCTCTTTTTTATTTGTGTCTACAAAGAAATGACAATTTTTTAAGTGTTATTGTGTTAGTGTTGAATGTAGCAACAAATAAAAATGGGAGATGATTTTGTGGCTACAGAAGTAGTAAAAGAAGAAGTTATAAGGGTTAGAATAGATAAGGAACTAAAAGAAAGATTTAGAGAAATATGTGACAACAAAAACATTACTATGAGTAAATTTATAATTAATGTTATTGAAAATGAAGTAGAGAGATATGAGTTTAATCTCAAAAAAGAGAAGTTGATTGAAAAGAGAATTGAAGAAACAGAAAAGAGATTACAAAAACTAAAAGAAAAATTAAATGTGTAACAATAGGTGTTACAGTAGGGGTAACATATGGTGTTACAAAAATAAAGTACTATGTGGTTATGTAACACCCTTTAAGATGGCAATAGTAGTGGTAATAATACTGGTAATTAAAGTGGTAATAAATATTGATTATATCGGCATTAAATTACCATATGTGAGTGTAATTAGATAAATACTTTGTAATGATTTTATTCCCATAAAGCTAATGGGGTATATATTTAATATATAAATA
>UQFQ01000042.1 GCA_900540395.1 uncultured Mollicutes bacterium
ATCCAATGCTGCTTCGGACATGGGATTCCTGCACGGGTGTTGGATGTGCGGAGGGTGCGTGGAGAGGTTGTGGAGGTTGTAGTGAAATTTGGATGATAACATTGTAAATGTTAATATGGGAAAAGGTGACAGTAGAACAAAGAAAGGAAAGCGATTTATGCGTTCTCCACGGAAGTATTCTCAAAAAAAACAATTAAATACTGGAAAGATGGAAAATAAGAGTGAATGTGGTATATATGAAGAGTTCTTAAAGAATTTTGATTCTGTAAATTATAAGAATAAGGACTCATCTATAATTAATAATGAATTTCAAAAAGTAATAAGTGAACTTTGTGAAAAAGATATGATTAATGTTGCTTTGCAAGCAGAATTAGATCGACAAGTTTTTTTAATAAGAAAGTCTTTTGAGTTTCAAGATGATGAAACAAAGGGGACAATTAAAGGATTATCGTGGCAAATGGCAGGAACACAAGATATGGCAAATGGAGACAAAATACCTTTTTATTGGCCTGATGTTAGAAATCTTACTAAAGAAAACTTCGAGTTCTTTGAGCAGCGTTATAAAAAAACGAATAATCTCTATGCAAAAACCGAATATGGTTTGATGGTATATTTCGGACAAAAAACAGACTGGTCGAAAAATAACAGTTTCAAGTTTCAGTTATGCAACGAATTAATCTCCTTAGCTCAAGAATATTATGGTGAAGCTCAAAAAGGAGAATATTTCAAATTGGGATATGTTCTTAATCGTTTGGAATTGGCTTTACAAATTGCAATAAATAGTAAGTTTGAAGATTGTCAAAAGGCAATCATTGAACAAGTTTTTGATATACAGCAATATTGGAGTGTAAATGATAACACAAAACATGTTCCTTTAAATTATTCAAGGTTCATGTTAGAGCATTATAGCATTTGTAAAAAATACATAGACTTTGAAAAAGTTATAGAGCGTAATAAATATGCTATCAGCTTGATAGAAAAAGATAATCTTTATATGGCTGCAGATGCTATTGAATTTACGGATAAGTTAAAACAAAAAATAAATCTTTCGATAGAAGATTCTTTAAGACAGAGAGCTGAGGTATATGAACAGATTGCCAAGAGCAGGCAGGAAGATATAGCTTCAATGCATTTTATAAAATTAGCTTTGGATATTTATCTTAAAATAAAGGACGATGGAAAAATAAAAGAGATGGAAGAGTTATACTCTGAAAAGAGAAATACTTTCCAATTGACAGAAACTTCCATTCCAATTCCAGATGATTATATAAAAACAATTGATGAAGCTGTAAAACGGACTATAGAAACTTGTTCTGTAGATGAGTTGTTAGATCAATTTGCAGGGACTCCTTGGTATGAAACAGATGATTCTATCCAAGCCTTATCTGATGCTGTGGACAATGGACTTATAGGTACCCTTCCTTTGTCATGCTTTGACAGATATGGCAACACCGTTAAAACATACACACCGGCAGAAGGAAAATTTTGGTCCACATATAGTTTCTTTTTCAAAATTGGTACATTAAAAATGCTTAAATTGTTTGTGGCGGCCATTGACTCTCAAAAGTTATCATACGATTCTGTTTTAAACTATTTGGAGAAGACATGGTTAAATGAACCTATTGAGAGAAACTATAATAGTAAAAAGGTTTGTGTTGTTCCTTTGGATACTGTCAAACCTGGATTAAAGAGGATATTTGATGAACTTAAACAAGCTGAAGGAAGTTATATCCTTGATTATGTTACTATTGTAGATAGCTTAACACTTAAGATAGAAGGCCTTTTGAGATTTTTTATTGAGAAACTTAAAATACCCACTTTTGCCAAGAGACGTTCAAAAGATGGAGATGTCATAATGGAAAAACTCTTTGATGATATTATTGCTGACCTTAAAGGTACTCCGGAGAGACCTTCTGGTTTTGTCAAAGATCATCTTACCATGCTCAAGTATGTAATGTCGGAGAAAATAGGGTGGAATTTGAGAAATGAAGTAGCACATTCTTTACTTCAAATCGAAGATTATTCGTTAGATAAAGTTGTTGTCTTGTTCTGCTTAATTCTTAAATTAAGTAAATATATATTTAAAGAACAGTGTGAAAATTAAAATCATAAAAGGAATAAAGTATAATTTGTTAATATAGGTTAGCTGATTTAATATTTTGATTATGGATGATGATTTGAAAAAAGAAATATCGGATTTTTTCTTGACAGACAGTTCTAATTATTTAGCACGGTATAATGCTTTAATAGATGTATTTACAGACATAAGTACACGTAGTAAAATATTGGTAGATTTATTATTTTCTTTTGAGTGCAGTTTGAAATCTTTGATTTTTTTGAGAAGTAACTCTGATGAAAAATCAACGTACAAAAACATTCGAACTCACAATTTAAACAATCTCTTGTCAAAAATAGACACAGCTAAATTTCAAGATATTGCTAGTTTTATCCTTGATGAAAATTTAGATGATATATCCGTGGGGGTTCGTTATACTCTTGAAGCCAATATTAAATTCAGAGAAAACGGCTCATTGGGGAGTAAATATTATGAGACAATAGCATCGTATCATTGGATAGATAAAGTTTATCAAGAGGCTAAGAGATTGAATGAGTTTGTACGTAGCGAAAGCATTTCTATGTTTGGACTTATAACCATAATTAATATTCAAGATATTGATATTAATAAATTGATTGATCGAGAAAATCGCATCAGGAATATTAATAAACCTTAGAAATATCCTAATATCATTGTCATAAAGAAAGGTATACTAACATCTGAAAAGAAGAACAACAGTACTTAAAGGTCGTGAATAATCTTTTCAGATGTTATGTTTATTTTGAATTAGATAGATTTTACTTGTGTGAGGCATCATCTTTCAATCCCAACCTTTCACATAACTCCGGATTACTTTTGATTCGATTCATTTCCTCATTGATGATTGCCTGGGCATCCAATTTAATCTGGTCGTAGTTGCGCTGTATCTGCTGCATCATGATATCGTTTCCATCCTTGTCCTTGAACTCGTTGATGACAGGGATTTTCCGGTAAGCCTTTTCCT
>UQFQ01000043.1 GCA_900540395.1 uncultured Mollicutes bacterium
CAACTTGTAAAAAAGTTATAAGTAAGCGAAAGGCAGATGAAAAATAATAAATTAACCCCATCTAAAATCCTTGAATTAATACAGGGTTTGATTTCTAAGTTTAATCTAAAAGGAATGACTAAACAACTATGCAAAATTTCATATGTTTCTACTTCAGGATTTTACAGATCTCTAAATACACAGACCCACAGAAATACTAAGGAAAATAAGGATTTAAAGTCGAGATATATTATCTTAAAAGCATTTAATCATGGTATATACAAAAAAGGCTCTAGATCTATAAAAATGACATCAGAAAATGAATTTGGAGTAATAATGAGTAGAAAGAAAATATAAAGAATAATACGTAAATCTAATCCATATAAACGTATAGTTAAGTTAATTAAAGAGCATATAGTTGTTCCTAATAAATTAAATAGAGAATTTAAGTAAAATATACCAGGAAAAGTATTGTTAACAGATATGACATATATGCTAAGCTTAAATCATTTAAATTACATAAAGATGTTTTTATTCACTCTGATTAAGGTGCTCACTATACTAGTCCAATTTTTCAAAAGTTGCTTAAAAAGAATAATTTAGCTCAATCAATGTCTAGAAAAGGTAATTGTTGGGACAATGCTCCACAGGAGTCATTCTTTGGTCATATGAAAGATGATATTGATTATAAAAGTTGTAATACATTTGAAGAGTTACAGATTTTAGTAGAAGACTATATATATTATTATAATAATTTCAGATATGGAATTTAAAAAAGCTGACTCCTATTCAATTTAGAAGTCAGCTTTTGATGGCGTCTTAGCCATGTGTTTTTTTGAGAGTGTAAATTGATTTGTGCTTTAGATTAATTTCGCTCCTCTATAGCAATATCATTTACTTATAATATTTCTCATAATCTGTTAAATATTCATAACATGGATATTTTTTTATAAAATGGTAAAACTAAATCTAGGTAAGTATAAGGAATTAATTTCAACTCCTCATACTCCGACAAAATCGGAATATAGATTTTTAAAATTTATATTCTACCATCAAAGAAGATAGATAATTGGTTATATATACTATCCCAATTTCTATATCTTATAGTCCACTTTTTCATTATATTTTGACTTGCTAAATAAAGCAATTTTAGCAAAGATTCATCTGATGGAAAAGTGGATTTTGTTTTAGTAACCTTTCTAAACTGTCTATTAACACCTTCAATAATATTAGTAGTATACATAATTGTTCTTATTTCTTGTGGAAAATTAAAGAATGGTGAAATTACATCCCAGTTATCTTTCCAAATTCTTATTGCTGTTGGATATTTTTTGCCCCATTTTTCTTCCACAACATCTAGAGCCGACAAGGCTTCAGATTCATTTATAGCTTTATAAACTAATTTAAAGTCTTTCATTAACTCTTTAGAGTCTTTATATGATACATATTTAAATGTATTTCTTAATTGATGTATGATACATCTTTGTACAACAGATTGAGGATAGCTAGCGCTAATTGCCTCTTTAAATCCCGGTAAACCATCCACACTAAATATTAAAACATCTTTTACACCTCTATTTTTTAGATCAGTAAGTATGGAATACCAAAACTTAGAGGTCTCACTTTCACCTATCCATAGACCTAAAATATCTTTAAAACCGTCTTTATTAACCCCTAAAATCACATAAACAGCCTTATTTTTGATTTTTGAATCTTCTCTTACCTTGTAGTGAATAGCATCCATAAATATAAATGGATAAACAGATTCAAGTGGTCTATTTTGCCATAATCTTGCTTGCTCAATTACAACATCTGTTATATGGCTTACATATTCAGCTGATATTTCAATGCCATATAAATCTTTAATTTGATCATGTATATCCCTAGTTGACATACCTCTTGCATATAGTGAAATAATTTTTTCTTCTAAACCTGATATATTTTTTGTATGCTTTGGTATAACTTTTGGGTTATATTCGCTATTTCTATCCCTTGGAATATCTAATTCAATATTTCCAAACTGGGATTTCACAGTTTTTTTACTGTAACCATTTCTTCTATTATCAGTATTTTTATTTTGGCTATCGCCTTTTTCATAACCAAGCTCGAGCGCTAGCTCTTTTTCTAACATTTCTTGAATTACATCTTTAAACATATCTTTTAGATATTCTCCTATATCATTAGGTGTACTAAATTCTCCATCTGCTATTATTTGTCTTATTAATTCTTTACTTAATTTACTCATAAAAAATACTCCTTATTGACATTGATTTAATATTTTTATCATTGCCATAAAGGAGTATTTATTTTCATAAGCACAAAATATTTTACGTTCTCGTTTTTTTCAATAGTTTTATAAAATATAGCTCTTGATTTTATACTATTACTCTGTTACTTGTTCCTTACTGTAATCATTTGTATACCATTTAGTCTCAAGCTCACTTAAAGTTCCATCTTTACGGAACTCTTTTATACAATCAGATGCGATTTTATTAATTTCTTGTGCATTTTTATCACCTTTAATGAAAGGATATGCTTCAGCCACATAGTTAATTGTTTCATCTGCAATACGTGCTTTAATTGTACCAGATTTAATTCTTGCTAATCCTTCGTTTTCAGCAGCAATAAATACATTTACTTTTCCTTGATTGAAAGCTTCTAACATTAGAGCACCAGATTCAAATACTTGTAAATCAATGTTTAAATTTCTTTCTTTTGCAAGTTGTTTAAATAAGTCTCCGGAGTTAGAACCTGCCACATAGGCACATTTTAATCCTTCAAGATCATCAATTTTGTTAACATCTTTAAGATTTTCATTTACAATCATTTTTTGTGGAATATATGCATAAGGCTCAGAAAAATCATATTTTTCTTTTCTTTCTTCTGTGCATACAAACGTCCGGTTCCATAATAAGAAATCAGAGGAAGAACCAGCGATTTATCTCCTGTCATGATCTGATTCTGTGCTTTCTTTGCAAGTCCTGTCAATTCACCCGCATCTTTGATAGTTGTCTTGC
>UQFQ01000044.1 GCA_900540395.1 uncultured Mollicutes bacterium
TGTAGAGGGTCCTAAATTTTGCCCATTTGTAAAATATTTACGTTTACAAAGAGTTTGCATAATTGGTGTTACTGTTATTTGAATGAAAATAGACAATTAGGTAGTAATATAACCTGACACTTTAATATAATGGTTCGAACTGATGAATTTTTAAAATTTGATTCTACTACAAAAATGAAGGCCTACTAGATAAATGTTTAGCTACTAGAAAAACGACACCCCACTAGATAAATGACGCCCCTATGTTTTTTGATAAAAATCTTATAAAAGTCTTATATAAATGTACCTAGTAGTGAACAAAAGTGGGGAATTTTATTTGAACACAACTGGTACATTTATTATTACATTTATAAACAAAATATCTACCACTTTATCTACCACTTTATCTACCAATATGATATAATTTGAACATGATTAAAATGAACTTGATTGATGTTGTTAATGATCTAATTAAAAGAAGTGATGAAGAAGAATGGTTTGAATTTAAGGCAAATTGGTTTGAAGAGGAAAAAATAGGTCAATATATATCTGCATTATCTAATTCTGCATCCATTTTGGGAAAGGAATATGGTTATTTAGTTTGGGGGATTGATGATAAAAAACATGATGTTATAGGAACTAACATAAATCCATTTTGTAGTTATAAAAATGAACCATTTCAAAACTACTTGGCAAGGAATCTTAAGCCTTCCATAGCATTTCAGTTTGATGAAATTTTTATAAATAACGAAAGATTAATAGTTTTAACTATTCCATGTGCGAAAAACGTACCGACATCTTTCAATAAAATACGATATTCAAGAATTGGTTCAAGCATTGCTTCATTAGAAAAATATCCAGAAAGAGAAGGTTTACTCTGGAATGTATTAATCAAAGGTTATCCTACAATGATTAATACTGAATCGCCAATACAAGATTTAACTTTTTCACAGTTAAAAAATTATTATTTAGGCAGAAATCTAATGTTTAATGATGAAACATTTAAAATAAATATGCACTTGCTGTGTGATAATGGAAAATATAACATGTTGGCGTGCTTTTTAGCCGACAATGGTTCTATTCCAGTTAGAGTATCAATTTTTTCGGGACTAGATAAAACGAAAAAACTGTTTTCTGTAAAAGAATTTGGAAATCAAAGTTTAGTATCGGTTATAGACAGAATAATTGATTATGCCGATTCCATTAATATGACTAAATCTATAGAAGATATCCATAGTGGAACAAGAACAGATGTCCCTCTTTTTAATCAAGATTGTTTTAATGAGGCTGTAAAAAATGCTTTTATTCACAATAATTGGCTAAGAAGAGTTGCTCCTATGATTACTTTTTTTGAAGACAGAATTGAAATAACCTCTTTTTCATCCCTTGCTCCAAAACAAACCATTGAAGGTTTTTACAAGGGATACAGCATACCGGTTAATGAAGATCTATCTTCCATTTTTCTTGCAACTCATTTAAGTGAAAGAACGGGTAAGGGAAATCCTTTGATTGTTTCTAATTACGGAAGAAAAGCTTTTAAAATTAACGAGGATTCTATAATAGTTACTATCCCTTATAACTGGATTCGTTCATTTAAAGATTTGGTAGATAATGCGGTAGATAAATTGGCAGATAAATTAAACAAAACAGAATTAAAAATACTGTATGCAATTAAAGAAAACCCTAAAATGTCACAAATTGGAATAGCAAAGATAACGAATACGGGTAAAACCACAGTTCAAAATACCATTGTTAAGTTAAAACACTTATCTTTGATTAAACGTATTGGCTCAAACAAAACGGGCTATTGGCAAATTATTGACAATAATGATTATTAATTTAATTAGGTAATTTTAAGTTCGGAGAAAACGCATGGAAACTTTAACTCGTGTATTAAAATATGGTACTAATGATTTTTTCAATTTTATCCGCAATATTGATTATGGATATATGGATGTTAAAGGAAAAATTCATAGAAATTCACCGAATGATGATTATTAAAACAAGGCGGTGAGTCCTATGCTTTTTCCTCTCCTGATCAAGTAGTTGCGAATAATTGCGGTTGGTGCTGGGATGTTGCTGAGCTTATTCGTTTATGGTGCCAAACAAATAATGTTGAATGTAAATATATATTTTTTGAATATCTTTCTAATGATTTTTATAAAACGCATACTCAAGTATTTGCTAAATGGAATAACAAATGGTGTGAATGTCCTGATAATACATCGCCAATTGTGTTTGGCGAAAATTGCTATGATAAATTCGAAACTTGTATTAATGATTTTGTTAATCTATTTAAAAATTATTTAAAGAATCTACTTGGAAATAAATATGTCTCATCCAATTTACTTGTCAAAGAAATAACTAAACCTTTGATTTCTGGAATGTCAGTTGAAGAATATTTAGAGACTGCGAGAAAGTATTAGCATTACCGAATTAGAAATAATGATTGAAGATGATTTCTTTCCGAAAACATTGATAAAATACGTATTTTTAAAGGTAGCATTTCTCTAGTAGGGGTATCTTTGTATTAAAGCGATAGCACAAAGACAGATTGATCCTAATTGTACCGATATTATCGGTACTTTTTATTTTTAGGCAGTTTATTTTAGGTCGCTAGTTCGTACCAAAAAAGACGCTTATAAAAGAGTATTTAAAAAAGACCATAAAC
>UQFQ01000045.1 GCA_900540395.1 uncultured Mollicutes bacterium
TTTTGCATACATTTCTCCCTTTTTTTATACAATCTGAATAGTTGATCAATGTAAATGTGGCTTACGCCATAGTTTTTTTTACAAAAATAGAGACTAATTAAAGCCTCTATCCAGCAATTTTAATCCAATCCGAATCCCATCGATTTTTAGATGCATTCCACAAACGTTTATATATTTTTCCATTTTCTGTTTTATATATCCATTGTAAAATATCTTTTCTTGGTTCTATGTTGACTACAGAGGGAATGCTGTCTTGTGCATATATAGGTGATGCAGTAAAAAGTGTTAATGTACACAAAAAAATAGATGCTAAAATTTTTTTCATATCTAATTCTCCTATTCTTCAATAATTTGTAAGTCTTTAAAAGCTGGATCAAGTTCGGTTAATTCAAATGTTTCTTCATTGAAATATAATGTATAAGAACCATCTTTGTGATGTAAAATATACCCTTCTTCAAATTCAGAACCTATATAATAATTGCTTTCATCAATTGGAAGTTCGTGGAAAGGTTCTAGAACTATGCTATTACTTACTAAAGGCAAAGATAATATTATTAGTATTAATAAAGCATTCGTGCTTTTTTTATAGCTTTGATTAAATAGATATTCTATTCGATAATATAGAGTGCTAGATCCGTCATTAATATAAAATGTGGAAGAAACACCTAATTGATTGAAAGTTATGGCTTTTTTAGATGATAAAGCTTTTTGTACTTTTAATAATGTTTCTGCATAGTCCGTAACACCTAGATCAGAAAGTCCATTTGTTACTCTCTTATCTACACGCATCTCTAGAACAAGTTGAATCTTGTCACAAAGCCAATAAACAGGTGGAAGCCACCAGTATATAATTAACAAAATGTTAAGGAAAAGTTTAATAGTATTGTCGTGATGTTTCAAATGTTCAATTTCATGAAGGATTACATGTTCAAATTCATTTTTTTCTAAATCTATATTTGGAACTAATATGATTTTTTTAAAACCTAAGATCATTGGAAATGGAATGCTGTCTGCAAACCATACAGGATAATCAAAGCAGCCGTCTATATCTATATAATCAGAAACTTTTTTCTTGATTGCAGTCTTGTCTAACACACCGAAAACATGATTAATTTTCTTTACCTGAATAAATAAACGTAAAACTTGAATTCCACATCCAATAATCCAAATGGTAAGCAATAAATATAAAACTGAAAAGTTACCAAGAATCCTATAATCAAGAAAAGATTGGAGAGGATTCATAATCCACGAGAACGGTAGTGTTATGGTAAATGGCCATTCTACAGGAAAGAGCAAACGGAAAATAATTATAAAAGATAATACTATCAATAAGTCCGAACGTAAAAGAAATATGAGTTTTTTATTGAATAATACTAGATAAAACAAGAAAATCATTAGTAAGGTAATGACTAGTGTAATAAAAACAGATGAAACAGATATATTCATAATGGTTACCTTTTTAATGATGCTCTCTGCTTTCTGATCAATTGTTCAAGCCTTTCGAGTTCTTTATCATCTTTAGTGGCTTCAATTAGATTCGAAGCTATATCATAAGGACTGTCAGCACCTAATAAAAACTGAATATAATCTGTTTGAGAAACAGAAGGTGTATAAAAACGAGCAAAAACAGTACCAGAGTAATTAATATCTGCAATTTTAATATAATTCATTTTTAATAATCTTTGAAGAACTTGTTGTACAGTATAAATGCTTAATGAATTATCAGATTCTGTTATTTGGTGAGCTGTTATTGGTTTTTCGCTTTGCCACAGAATGGACATAACTTCATTCTCTTTTTTTGTCAGTAGTTTAAGTTTCATTTTATCTTTTCTCCTTTCTATTTATATTTATTATAACTTTAAAGACTTAATTAAACAAATAAATTTTTTTTAAGTTTATATTGTTAAAAATAACAATAAGAGTTATAATTCACTTGTAAAGAAAATGAAGCGAGGAAATGGAGGGAATATAATGAATAATTCATAATTTTTATACTTATTCATAATTAATATATAACGAATTGGAATTATTAAGAAAAGAAGTGATGACAATGAGCAAAAAAAGAATAGCCATAATAATTAGTGCAATAATTGTAATCGTTATAGGAATTGTATGGTACCAATCAAATGAAAACGATCTGTTGAATGTAAGTGTACGTAGCGAGTCTATCGCAGAAACAGATCAGAGCAAATTTAAAGTTGATCAAAATGTTTTCCAACAAATTAAAGATAGTCAAACGATTGTATTACAAGATAAAAATGATGTCTTTAAGCTAAATGATGATAAGTATTATGTGTATTTTACTAAAACTGAATGTCCATTTTGCGAAATGTTAGAACCGATAATTGAGTATTATACGGTTAATTTTAATAAACCAAAGATTTACTTTGTAGATGGTGATCAATGTAAAGAATTAAATATTTTTGTTAAAAAAGATGATGAGAATTCTGCC
>UQFQ01000046.1 GCA_900540395.1 uncultured Mollicutes bacterium
GCCGCCGGGCTGATAATCCGCATGTTCGCGGAGAATTTCCAATCTCGTCTTTTCGGATTTCGGAACAAATATTTCCGGCGGCATATACCGATATTTCCCGTCCTCCGGCACATCGGAAATGCGTACATATTTTACGTCGGTTTTCTTGCCGAACTGCGTGTAATATCCGCAAAGACTATCGTCACCATCCTCATAATGGACATGATACACCATACGGTAATGCTCGTCATTAATCTCGAAGCACAGCTCCTCCCCGTCCTCATAAACACAGTTCGGCTCAAAATTATAGTATCCGGAAGATGAAAAGGACATTTTCATCCTTGGCGGCTTCTCTCCGAAAATGTTGAGGGTTTCTCCGAGCTCTTCTTTATACCATTTTCCGATTAGATGTTTGTCCATTATATACCCTCCTTATTTGATAAGTTAGTGTAAAGTTTTTTACACTACTTTTCTTTTTAAATCTTTATATATCAAGGTTTCGAAAGTTTTTTTGCATAAAAAAACAACGACCCCCTAATTTCATGTTAAAATTGAATCTCTCACCAAACAAATTTAACCCTGAAAGGATGTCGTTATTATGGATTCAATTATAACTTATTTAATTACTTATAATCAATATTTAATTAGCATTATCGGTGAATTACTTTTATTTATTTCACAACATATTCCACTTAAACAAATGATATTTGATGATTCAAATAGTCCTGAGTATCAAAAGTTTAAAGTAGACAGGTTACCTACCATCCTTAGATTTGAAAAGGTAGATTATATCTTGCTTTTAGCTTATTACGAACATAAATATAACAAGACCGTAAAACCCGTCCAAAGACGGAACGGTAAGTCTATTCCTGAAAAGACTAAATGCCCTAAATGTGGAGCCCCTCATGGATATATCTACGATAACAATGGTAGTAAAGGACAATTTCAATGTAAAGTTTGTGGTCTTACATTTAAAGAAACGAATTATACAACTAAGCCAATAGTTTTTGTATGTCCTTATTGTGGTGCTACGCTTACGGAGCATAAGCAACGTAAACACTTCAAAATACATAAATGTAAGAATTTAAAATGCTCATACTATCAAGATAACCTTAAGAAGCTTCCTAAAGATATTGCATCTTGTGATAAATACAAGTACAAGCTTCATTATATATATCGCGAATTTAAGCTTAACTTTTTCAAAATGGATTTATATCCAATATCAAAGCATGCTACTAGATTTAGTTTTAATAAATTTAATCCACATATAATGGGTCTTTGTTTGACTTATCATGTTAATTTGAAGCTTTCTACAAGACAAACCGCTCATGCATTAAAAGAAATACATGGTATTGATATCTCACATACTACTGTTGCCAACTATGCTTTAACAGCAGCTGCAGTTATTAAACCATTTGTTGATACTTTTGATTACAAACCCTCTAAAATACTTTCTGCAGATGAAACTTATATAAAAGTTAAAGGCATTAAGCATTATGTTTGGATTGTAATGGATGCCTGTAAAAAGTCTATTCTAGGTTATCAAGTTTCTGACACAAGAGCTACTGGCCCTTGTATATTAGCAATGCGTATGGCTTTTGATAAGTTTAAAAACTTTCCTGGAAAAGCTTTGAATTTCGTTGCCGATGGTTATAGTGCATACCCGTTAGCGAAGCAACAATTTGAATTAGAGGAAAATAAAGAATTTAACCTAACTCAAGTTATTGGACTTACTAATGATGATCCAGTATCAACGGAGCATCGTTGGGTTAAACAAGTTGTAGAGCGTTTAAACCGCACCTTCAAATCTTCCTATAGAGTTACTTGTGGTTACGGAAGTGATGAAGGTGCTCTTTATGGTTTCTCTCTTTGGGTTGCTTATTACAACTTCTTACGCCCACACCCTTATAACTACTGGCGTCCTTTGAATGAGCTTAAGCAATTAAATGGTATTGATAATATGCCAGCAAAATGGCAAATTCTTATCAGTCTCGGTCAACAAACCATAGTACATATGCAAGAATCTAAAACTTCTTGATAAACCACAAAATTAAATATTGATTTTATTTTCGCCTCCGATACCGAAGGTGTTTTTGTTATATTCATTTTTAAATATTTAGTAAATGGTATAAAGTCTTTTTTTTTATTATTATTCAGAACTAGCCATAGGCTATTTTTTCATACAAAACTTTACACTATCTAATTATCTAATAAGGCTTGCCAACATTTCTACTGATGAGGCTTCTTGATGATTAAAGAAAGAACTTTCTTTTTTATCTAAAGCAGAAATTTTATTCATATCATCTTCATTTAATTCAAAATCGAAAACATCTATATTCTGCC
>UQFQ01000047.1 GCA_900540395.1 uncultured Mollicutes bacterium
TATAATTCTATTGAAGAAAAAATAAATATTTTGTCAAAACTAAATGATAATTTATATGAGATTTTAGACTTGCAATTTGCTAAGTATATAAATGATGCTAATAATTATGAAGATAAATTCTTAATAGATTTTTTGAATTTTGAAAAAGGTACTGAACCAGGCTCAGAAAATTATCTAGAAAATAAAAGCGTTGATACAATTCCTTTCATTCGAGTCCAAAACATAAATTCAAATATAACACCTAAATATGTATCAAAGAAAATTAAAAAATTGAAACTATTTAATGAAAATGATATTTTGGTTTCTTTTGATGGTACCATTGGTAAAATAGGTTTTGGCATTAATGGTTGTTATTCAAGTGGTCTACAACGAGTAACTTCCAAGTTGAATTTTATATCAAGTGGCATAATAGTAGCGATTATGCATTCTAATATAATTCAAGATGAATTAAGTAAAAGTCAAGGTACAACAATAAATCATGCATCAAAAAAGATACCCGAATTAAAAATTCCTTTTAATGTAGATAAACTTAAAGAGCTCTCACCAATATTTGATAATATTTTCCAAAAATTGAAAACAAACACTATGTTATTAGCAAAATTACAGGAAATATCAAATCAGATAATCAATTCGACTTTTGATTAGTAAGATAAATTATCATTTAGTTTTGACAAAATATTTATTTTTTCTTCAATAGAATTATATTGAGATATCAATTTACATTGCTCATCTATGCTTGGTAGATTAATTTTAAGAGTCAAGAATTTGCTCCAGTCAAGATTGCCTCTAATGCTGCTGCCACTCTTAAACCATGCTTGATGGTCAAATTGATTTGATTTAAAAATAATATTTAAATATTCAGGCTTACATATTTTAGTATCTTTTACTTTAAACACATTATAAGCGGGTGAAACAATACATTCATCAGTAGAAAGCAAAGAAACAGGAACAATTTCATCACGATCTACGTGCATCAGATTAGTTGCAAATTCCCCTTTTCTTACAATTTTGTATTTACTTAAATCAGCACCTATAACATTAGCAATAGATGGCATAAATTTTTTATTGCTGTTTACACCTAATATAGGCAAATCTCTTAATGGATTATTCCTATTATTCACTTCTTCTATTAATTCTGATAATTCAATCATCACTCATCACCTTAATTTAAATATTTTCTATGTGAAATCTTAACATTATTTTGATTTACTAATGCATAGTGCATAGTAGTATCTATTTTAACATGCCCTAATAATTTTTGCACTTGCTCTATTGGCATTCCTTTATCAATAGCAAACGTAGCTAATGTCCTCCTAAATTTATGTGGATGAACATTTTTAATTCCTATTTTATTTCCTAATTTTTTGACTATATACTCTATCCCGCTTATTGATAATCGATCATTAGGCTCTTTCATAGACACAAAAAGTGCGTTGTTATCATCTTTCCTGGATTTTAAATATTCATATAGATGAATTTTCGTTTTAGCATCAAAATAAACTTCTCTTTGCTTATTTCCCTTTCCTAACACAATGCATGAACGTTCATTAAAATCAATGTCCTCTTTGTTTAAAAGAACCAGTTCTCCAACTCTTATTCCAGTAGAAGCTAATATCTCTATTAGTGCAAGATCTCTTGAATTATTACAAGCATCTTTTAATTTAACTAGTTGTTCGTCGGTTATAACTTCTTTAACTACTTCTTCACTTTTTACTTTATGTATCCTTCTAACCGGGCTTTTTAAAATAATATCTTCTTCTTCTAACCAAGTAAAAAAGCTAGACAAAATTCGCCTAATATTATCTAAAGTAACATTACTTGGTTTATTTTTTTCTTGGTATTTTGACAAATAATAGCGCAAATCGTCTGTATTTATTGTTTTAATTGGTTTTGAAATTGAATTTATAACAATTTTGATAGTATTCGAATAATACTTTAATGTTTTTTCAGAGCATCCTTCTAATCTTTTTGAAGATATAAACGAATCTATATAATAATCACTTTTCTTTTCTTCTACTTTTGTCTTAGATTTTGGTACTATTTCATAGTCTTCCAAACTTAAAAATAGAACATTTCTTAGTTCATCAAGTTCATCATTTCTAAGTCTTGTCTCCATTTTTTTAATAATTAATTTTAAAATTTCGTCTTTCATTATTTCCTCCATACTAAGTTATAACTAATATTTATTGTGGAGGAATCTAAATTATTCAAACAAATGATAATTTATCTTACTAATCAAAAGTCGAATTGATTATCTGATTTGATATT